>NZ_JBQVQL010000013.1:0-65835 GCF_052440005.1 Phreatobacter sp. | reverse complement strand
GGTGGCGACCAGCACCCTGTAGGCAGCGATCTCCATGTGCTCGAACGTGTAGCCGGCCATCGACCCCTTGATGATCTCGTCGCCGACGACCAGACCGCTCAGCCCCTGGCCCATGCCCATGACCTTGCCGGCCACGTCCTTCAGCGTGGACACGTCGGTGCCGCGCCGTTTCAGGCAATCCTCGAGGGTGGCGGCTTGTAGCCGCGTCTCCTCCCCATGGCGGGCGATGCGGGCCTTGAGCTCCGGATAGTTCTCGATGCGCTCGGCCATGCCGTCGAGCATCTTGACGGCCTGCTGCTCCATGGCATGGGCATCGCGCAGCCACTGGTCCAGCCGGTCGTCGTCGGTCTGCGACCTGGGGATCCTCCGTTGATGCGGGAGCAACAAGACGCCGGCGACAGGGTTCCAAACCTTCGGTCTCGCCCGTCGCACCGCCGATTCAGGGGGCGACGCCCCGAGCTTTTGTCGGCCCATCGGTCATTGTGAGATCGGGTCCGCCGGCTCCGGCCGTTTCCCGGGAGCCGTCGATCGGGTTACGCCGACGGATGTTGCTCTGGCCGCACCACCTCGCCGTCTTCCTGGGTGAAGCTCGTCGGCGGGGTGTCGAGCAGCGCCAGCACGGATTCCGACGGCCGGCAGAGGCGGGTGCCCTTCTCCGTCTCGACGATGGGCCGGTTGATCAGGATCGGATGGGCCATCATCGCGTCGAGGATTGCCTCGTCCGTGAGCGAGGGGTCGCCGAGGCCGAGCGCCGCATAGGGCGTGCCCTTCTCGCGCAGCAACCGGCGGGGCGTGATCCCCATGGCCGCGATGAGGGAGATGAGCCTCTCCCGGCTGGGCGGCGTCTTCAGGTACTCGATCACGACCGGTTTCACGCCGCTCGCCCGGATCATGGCGAGCGTGTTGCGCGACGTGCCGCAGGCGGGGTTGTGGTAGATCGTGACCGTCATGGCGCAGGCTCCACCGACGCCTCCCGCGCGACCGGGAGGGCGAGGGTCACCAGCCAGCAGGCGGCGAGCATCACCGCCGATCCCGCGAGGCACCCGAGAATGCCGCCGGTCTGGAAAAGCAGGCCCGACAGCAGCGTGCCGGCGAAGCGCCCCGCCGCATTGGCCGCGTAATAAAAGCCCACATCTTCCGCCGCCTTCTCCGAGCCCGCATAGGCGAGGATGAGATAGGAATGGACGGAGGAATTGACGGCGAAGGCGAAGCCGAAGACGCAGAGGCCGACGACGAGGACGAGGTCCGCCCGCGGCGGCTGGAAGGCGAGGATCGCGGCGATGATCACCGGCACCAGCATCAGGGCGAAGGACCAGAGCCGCGCTGCCGGCACCTCGGTGGAGAGGCCGTCAGGGCTGCGCTTCACCAGCGCGGGCGCCGCCGCCTGGACGATCCCATAGCCCACCGTCCAGACCGCGAGGAATGCGCCGACCATCGGGAAGGTCCAGCCGGAGGCGTAGAGGAAGACCGGCAGGCCGACCACGAACCAGACGTCGCGGGCGCCGAACAGGCCGATGCGCGCGGCCGCCAGCAGGTTGACGCCGCGGCTCTTGCCGAAGAGCTCGCGCGCCGTGCCGCTGGCCTTGGCCTTGCCCATCATGGCGGGGAGCGACAGGACGACGCCGATCAGCACCAGCCCGAGCGCCGCCGCCATCAACCAGAGCGCCAGGCGGAAGCCGAAGGCCTCCAGCAGCAGGCCGCCGAGGAAGAAACCGGCGCCCTTCATCGCGTTCTTCGAGCCGGTGAACCAGGCCACCCAGCGGAACAGGCGACCGTCCGAACTGGCGTCGGCGCTGCGCGCCTCCTTCTCGGTGACCTTGATGGCCGATTTCGAGGCGGTCTTGGTCAGGTCCTTGGCGACGCCGCAGATGCCCTGGGCCGCCACCACCCAGGTGACCAGGAAGGCCGCCTCCCAGCCCGGCGACATGGCCGAGAGCAGCAGGAAGCCGGCGATCTGGGTCGAGAGGCCCACCGTCAGCATGCGCGTGATGCCGTAACGGGTGGCGAGCCACCCCCCTATGAAATTGGCGACGATGCCGGCGGCCTCGTAGAGCAGGAACAGCAACGCGAGGGTGAAGGGCGAATAGCCGAGCTTGAAGAAGGTGAAGAGGACGAGCATGCGCAGCGCGCCGTCCGTCAGCGTGAAGCCCCAATAGGCCGCCGTGACGATGGCGTAGTTGCGCAGACCGGCGGAGAGCGCGGCCATCTCAGATCCCGACCCGCGCCATATGCGTGGCGAGATCGACCATGCGGCAGGCATAGCCCATCTCGTTGTCGTACCAGGCGTAGACCTTGAGCATGACGCCGTCGGTCACCAGCGTGGAGGGGCCGTCGACGATGGCCGAGCGCGTGTCGCGGGCATAGTCCGCCGAGACCAGCGGCAGCGCCTCGAAGCCGAGAATGCCGGCGAGCGGGCCGGCCGCCGCGGCCTTGAAGAGATCGTTGACCTCGGCGACCGATGTCGCCCGCTTCACCTGGAAGACGCAGTCCGTCAGCGAAGCGTTGAGGACGGGCGCGCGCACCGCGTGGCCGTCGAGCCGCCCCTTCAACTCGGGATAGATCAATGCGATGGCGGTGGCGCTGCCGGTGGTCGTCGGCTGCAGCGAGAGCATGGCCGAGCGCGCCCGACGCAGGTCCTTGTGCGGCGCGTCGACGACGACATTCGTGTTGGTCGGGTCATGGATCGTGGTGATCTGGCCACGCTCGATTCCGATCGCTTCGTGGACGACCTTCACCACCGGCGCGAGGCAATTGGTGGTGCAGGAGGCGGCGGTGACGATGGGATGTTTCGCCGGATCATAGAGCTGCTCGTTGACGCCGACGACGACATTGAGAACGGAGGGGTCCTTGACCGGCGCGGCGACGATGACGCGCTTGGCGCCACGCTTCAGATGCCCCTCGAGCGTCGCGGGGGTGAGGAACTTGCCCGTACATTCCATCACCACGTCGACGCCGAGATCGCCCCAGGGAATGTCGGCGGGCGAGGCATGGGCGGAGAAGCTCATCCGCCTGTCGCCGATCCTCACCGCATCCTCGCCCTCGGCGGCGATGGCGCCGCGCCAGCGCCCCTGAACGCTGTCGAATTCGAGGAGGTGGGCGGCGGTCGCAGCGCCCCCCTTGATCTCGTTGAGATGGACGATGTCGAGCCGGTTGCCCGCCCGCGGATCGTCCGCCCCGCGATGGGCGGCGCCCAGAGCTGCCCGCAAGGCCAGCCGCCCGATGCGGCCCATGCCGCTGATTCCCACCCGCATGGCTGTCTCTCCGCTCGTCATGGCACGGGCGCGGGAAGCGGCGCGGCGGCCTCGCGCCGCTGGACTGCGGGGCCGGCCTCGTACCACCCCTTCGTCCGGTTCACGATCCAAACGACCGACAGCATCACCGGCACCTCGACGAGGACGCCGACGACGGTGGCCAGCGCCGCTCCTGAATTCAAACCGAACAGGCTGATGGCGGCCGCCACCGCCAGTTCGAAGAAGTTGCTCGCCCCGATCAGCGCCGAAGGCCCGGCGACGCAGTGCCGCTCGCCCGCCACGCGGTTGAGGAGATAGGCGAGGCCGGAGTTGAGATAGACCTGGATGAGGATCGGCACGGCCAGCATCGCGATGATCAGCGGCTGGGCGATGATCTGCCTCCCCTGGAAGCCGAACAGCAGCACCAGCGTCGCCAGGAGGGCGACGAGCGAGATGGGCTGGAGAATGGAGAGCGTCCGCTCCAGCGCGGCCGGACCGCCCGCCAGCAGGCGCCGGCGGAGCACCTGGGCGATGACCACCGGGATGACGATGTAGAGCACCACCGACAGCAGCAGCGTGGTCCAGGGCACGGTGATGGCCGAGAGACCGAGCAGCAGCCCGACGATGGGCGCGAAGGCCACCACCATGACGGCGTCGTTGAGCGCCACCTGGCTGAGGGTGAAATGCGGCTCGCCGCGCGCCAGGTTCGACCAGACGAAGACCATCGCCGTGCAGGGGGCAGCGGCCAGCACGATCAGGCCGGCGATGTAGGACTGGATTTCCGCGGCCGGCAGGTAAGGCCGGAACAGCCAGCCGATGAACAGCCAGCCGAGCAGCGCCATGGAGAAGGGTTTCACCGCCCAGTTGATGAAGAGCGTCACGCCGATGCCGCGCCAGAAGGCGCCGACCTGGCGCAGCGCCGAGAAGTCGATGCGCAGCAGCATCGGGATGATCATCAGCCAGATCAGCACCGCCACCGGCAGGTTGACGTTGGCGACTTCCGCCGCAGCGATCGTCGTGAACAGCCCCGGCACCGCGGTGCCGAGCCCGATACCGGCCACGATGCAGGCGAGGACCCAGAGGGTCAGATAGCGCTCGAACAGGGGCATGCTTCAGGCAACCTTCGGGGCCGGCCGCGTGGTGCCCCGAAACATGCCGGCGCCAGCCTTGTTGAGGATCGCTTCGGCCGTGATGGAGCGGGAGAGACTGCCGGTGCAAAGGAAGAGCACGTCGTCGATGCGGGTCGCTTCGGTCATGGCACGTCCGCCTTGGCTGCACAGGAGGGCGCAAGGCCCTGGATGATCGGTGCGCAGACCTCCGGCCGACCGCCGCAACAGTCCTGCACGAGGTGCAGCGTCATGGCGCGGAAGTGGTCGAGATCGGCCCGGTAGATGATCGAGCGGCTGTGGCGATGGGCGCTGACCAGCCGGGCACGGTGGAGGATCGCCAGATGGGACGACATCGTGTTCTGCGGAACGCTGCAGAGGCGCGCCAGTTCGCCGGCGGGCACGCCTTCAGGCTCGCTGGCCACAAGCGCCTTGAACGCGTTGAGCCGCGTCGGCTGGGCAAGGGCAGCAAGGGCCAAGATCACCTTTTCGTCATCCATATATCCAGAATCTTCGATTGATGTGACGTCGGGATGACAGCCGGCTTCTGCTGTCTCCGGATGCCGCCTCCCGAGGCCAAGATTTGTCCGCATGGGGTGATTCCGGCGCGAGTCGTCCCGCATGGGGGACTAAAGACCCAGATCCGACGGCCGCTCGGACGGTCAGTCGCAAGTCGTCCCGCCGCGCCTCGGGCCTGCCGTCCGCCGCTGGCCTGCTCAGTGGTTTACCTGTCGTCAAACCCACGCCGATAAAACTCCAGGATCGAGATGGAGTTTGGTGATGTTGCTGTCCCGCTTGCGCCTGAGCATCAAGATCCCCGCGCTCGTCGTCGGCGCCGCCATGACGACCGCCGTCGTTCTGGGCGTCTCGTCCTATATCGCCGCTCGCAACAATTCTCTGGCGATGATCCAGCAGTCGCTGTCGGCCGTTGCCACCGAGCGGCAGAAGGCCCTCGAGAGCTATTTCAGCGTGATACGCGAGGACACGCTGCTCATCGCGACGAGCGACATGGCGCGGGACGCGCTCGTCTCTTTCTCCGCCGGTTACCGTGATCTCGGGGACCGTGCCGCTGAGCGGCTCCAGGCCCTCTACATCGATGAGAACCCGCATCCGACCGGCAAGAAGGACGAACTTCAGGCGGCCGCCGACGGCTCGGCCTATTCACGCCACCATGCCCGGCTGCATCCCTGGTTCAACCGGTTGCAGCGCGACCGCGGCTATTACGACGTCTTCGTGTTCGATGCGGCCGGAAACCTCGTCTACACGGTGTTCAAGGAGCGCGACTTCGCGACCAATCTGGTGTCCGGCCAGTGGCGCGACAGCGATCTCGGCGTCGCGTTCCGCAAAGGCCTCGCGGCTGCGCCAGGCACCGTCCATCTCACCGATTTCCGCGCCTACGCGCCCTCGGACGATGCGCCGGCCGCCTTCATCTCGACGCCCATCGTCGATGCGGCCGGCAAGACTATCGGCGTCTTCGCCTTCCAGATGCCCGTCGACCGCATCAATGCGGTGATGACGGCCGCCCACGGACTGGGCGCCACAGGCGACGCGATCATCGTCGGCGGCGATGGCCTGATGCGCTCCAACTCCCGCTTCACCGCCACGGGGCAGAGCGACATCCTCAAGACCCAGGTGCGCTCACCCGTGATCGATACGGCCATACGGGGTGAGGCCGCCATCGGCGAGACAGCCTATCGTGACGCCACGAGCCTCGTCGCGGCCCGCCCCTTCAGCTTCGGCGACCTTCGCTGGTCGGTCACCGCACTCCAGGCCGAGGATGAGGCCCTGGCGCCCGTCCATGCGCTTCGCCGCAACCTCATCGTGATCGCCGTGCTCGTGCTGCTGGCCGTCGGCGTGCTCGGCTATCTGGTCGCAAAGACCCTGACGAAGCCGATCGTCGCCCTCGTCGGCGACATGGGCGATCTCGCCCGCGGGCGCCACGACATCAGGCTCGCCGGCATCGATCGCGGCGACGAGATCGGACTGATGTCACGGGCCGTCGGCGTGTTTCGGGACGGGGCCATCAAGCGCGAGCGTCTCGAGGCGCAGCAGCGCCGGCAGCGCGAACGCGACCTCGCGCGCCGCGCCAATATGGAAATGCTCGTGGAGCAGTTCCGCGGCGAGGTGTCGGGCGTGATTCACAATCTCTCCGACGGCACGTCGTCGATGCGCTCGGCGGCATCGGTTCTCTCGCGCGTCGCCTCGACCACGCTCGACCAGGCGACGGAGGCGCGCTCCGCATCGACCGAGTCGAACGCCAACGCCCAGAGCATCGCGAGCGCGACGGAGGAACTCGGCGCCTCGATCCGTGAGATCGCCGGCCAGGCGCACCAGGCCAGCGCCATCGTCAACGAGGTGCGGCAGCAGGCTCTCGCGACCAATCAGGACGTCGCGCAGCTCGCGGAGGGCGCGAAGAGCATCGGCCGTGTGGTCGAACTCATCCGCTCCATCGCGGACCAGACCAACCTCCTGGCTCTCAATGCGACGATCGAGGCGGCGCGGGCCGGAGAGGCGGGCCGGGGTTTTGCGGTGGTGGCGAGCGAGGTGAAGAGCCTTGCTACCCAAACCGCCCGGGCGACCGATGAGATCGCTGCGCGGATTTCTGCCATCCAATCCTCCACAGACACGGCAGTGTCGTCCATCGGCGCCATTGCCGGACGCATCGAGGACATTTCGTCGCTCAACTCGGCCATTGCCGCAGCGGTCGAGCAGCAGGACGCTGCGACACGCGAGATCGCCGGCAATGTCGCAAGGGCTGCAGACGGCAGCCAGGTCGTCTCCTCCAATGTCGAGGGTGTTGCGTCCTCGGCCTCGGACACGACGGGTGAGGCATCGCGGGTGATGAAGACCGCAGACATTCTCGGGGAGGCCTCTCAGGCACTCACCGCGTCCGTCGCCTCGTTCCTCGACAGCATCGGCGAGGATCTCGACGAACGCCGCCGGAATTCCCGCACCACCCTCTGCGAGCCGGGCACGGTCGAGGTTGAGGGGCGGACCATCCCTGTCGAGGTGGTCGACATCAGCGCCCAGGGAGCGCGTCTCGATCAACCTCTGAACCTTCCGGTCGGCACGATGGTTCAGCTGACGATGGACGGCGTCGCGGCAGGCGGGCGTGTCGTCTGGACGGGGGAGGCCGGAACCGGCATCGAGTTCGACCAGGCGCTGGCCTCATTGCCTCCCGCAGCCGAGGCCGCCATGGCGGCAGCGGCCTGAGCGGCCGCGAGAGACCCGGGCGACGCGGGCCTCTGCAAGTAACTGCCCTTCGCTCCGCGCTGCGAGGGCTGCGCCCGTCGCGTTGCGGCGAGGTGAGGACCCTAGTCGTTCACGCCTGTCTCGGCGAAGCGGAAGCCGTCCGTCTTCTTCGTGAACAGGAAGTACATGTCGCCGCAAAAGATCATGAAGGAGTCGGTGCCGTCGCCGCTCCTGTCGTAGACGGGGCGCGCGGTCCGCAGGCAGGTGCGATTGCGCGTCGTGAAGATCTGCCGGTAGACCCGCCCCTCGAAAGCGGCGCGGTCGTGCAGGTCGCTGGTGTGGAGCATAGGCAGGCGGGTGAGTGAAGTCACCGCGGCGCGGTCGTTCGCCTGCACGGCCTGGCGGAAGGAGACCAGGAACTGACGGAATTCGGCGGCGACGGCCGGAGGCGCGGCAAGCTGCTGCTGGGCGACCGCAGCCCCGGCCGAAAAAGCCGCGAGAACAAGTCCGGAGGCGGCGGCAAAGGCGGTGCGGCGGCGGTTCGATGACATCGTACCATAGTCCCTGGTTGATCCCGACATGAGGCGACCGTGGGGCGCCTGTCCGGTGTCTGGCACCGCCTGATCGGCCCTGGCTTCGCGCGGCACCAAGGTGGCGCCCCTTACGAACGGCTGGCTTCCCGGGGGCGTGCCTCTCTCTGCCAGGGCTTATGGCAGGGGGGCTGCTGGAGGCTCATGCCGCGACGCAAGCCGGCGTGTTTCCAAGGATTCCGGACAGGCTCCTGCGCCGGCAGCCGGTTCATCCACCATGGAGGCTTCCGCGCTCATCTGGAACGACTGCGCGGGCTGGCCGTGTTGAGAACGGGCCCTTTTAGCGCATGAGCTTCGGCAGCCACAGGATCAACGGCGGCCAGGCCATGGCGATCAGCAGCGGGATGAGCTGGATCATCATGAAGGGCGTGACGCCGCGGTAGATGGTGCCGATGGTGACGTGGGGCGGGCAGATGCCCTTCAGATAATAGAGTGAGGCCCCGAACGGCGGCGAGATGAACGACGTCTGCAGGTTCACGGCCACGAGGATGCCGAACCAGATCAGGGTCTCCTCCCGTGTCATGCCCATCCCGAAGTTCAGGTCCGCCACGATGGGTGCGACGAGAACGATCAGGATGAAGGTGATCTCCACCCACTCGAGCACGAAGCCGAGGATGAAGACCGCCAGCATGATGATGATGAGGACGCCCCAGGCGCCGACGGTGTCGACGAAGAGCATGTTGCGGACGAGGTCGTCGCCGCCGATGCGCAGGAAGAGCCCGGTGAAGCATGTCGCGCCGATCATCACCATGGCGATCATCGCCGTCGTGCGCGTGGTCGAGTGAAGGATTGGCGGCAGCGACGACCAGCGGAACTCGCGGGAGAAGGCTGCGAGGATCGTGGCGCCGAGGGCGCCGATCGCGGCCGCCTCTGTCGGGGTGGCGATCCCCGCGGCAATCGAGCCGAGGACGGCGACGATCAGCCCCAGCGGCGCCACCAGATTGGCGCCGGCCTCGAGCAGCAGCGCACCGAGCGGAATGCCTTCGCGCCGCTCGATGGCGGGCATGCGCTGCGGCCAGAGCACCGCGCCGATCAGGATCCAGACGATAAAGAGCACCCCGAGCAGGATGCCGGGTACGAGAGCGCCGAGGAACAGGTCCCCGACCGAGACCTGCAGCACCTCGCCGAGCACCACGAGCATGATGCTCGGCGGGATCAGGATGCCGAGCGTGCCCGAGGCCGCGATGATGCCGGTGGCGATCTGCGGGTCGTAGCCGCGCTCCAGCATGGCCGGCAGGCCGAGCAGGCCGAGCATGACGATGGAGGCGCCGACGATGCCCGTGGAGGCCGCCATGATGATGCCGATCACCGCGACGGCGATGGCGTAGCCGCCCGGCAGGGGGCCCATGAGCCTTGCGAGCGAGGTCAGGAGCCGCCCGGCGATGCCCGACTTGTCGAGCATCAGGCCCATGTAGACGAAGAGCGGGATCGAGAGCAGCAGCCAGTCGGCGAGAATGCCGGAATAGATCCGCGTCACGAAGGTGAAGAGAAAGGCGATGGGAACGTCGGCGACGAGGCAGAAGCTGACGGCGATCCCTGCCATGACGAAGCCCATGGGATAGCCGCTGAAGGCGCCCGCGACGAGCACGACGAGCATGGCGATGGGCAACCATTGTCCGGTCACGTGGTCATGCCTTCCTCGGGAGCGACGCCCTGTCTGCGGGTAAACCAGTCGACGCTTGCGGGGTCGCGGCCGGGGCCGACCAGGGCGACGACGTGCTGGATGATCTTCACCACCACCACGATGGCCAGCAGCGCGAAGCCGAGCGGCATCATGCCCTTGACGAGGTACCGGTCCTCGAGCCCGCCTGTCGTCGAGCGCTCGCCCGTGCGGAACGCGGTCCCGGTGAAGCGCCAGGAGAAGTGCAGCATGAACAGCGTGAACGGCAGAAGCAGAAGCGTGTCGCCGATCAGTTCGATGATGACGCGCGTGCGCGCGGTCCAGCGGCCGGCGACGAAGTCGATGCGCACATGGGCGTCGGTCTCGACCGCATAGACGATGCCGAGCATCACCATGACGGCGAAGAGGTGCCATTGCAGTTCGGTCAGCCCCGTAACCGTGAGCCGGTCGCCGAACAGCGGCACCTCGAGGCCCCAGACGACGATGGTGGAGAGGCGCAGCTGGCTCGCCAGCACCGTCCCCAGGATGACGACAATGACCGGCGGCAGGGTCCAGCTGGCGAGGCGGCAGAAGCCGCTCGCCAGTCGGCTGGCGCGATCCAGGATTTTCAGGGCTGCATCCACGATCGGGAGTTCCTCACGGGCGACGGCCGGCACACGAGGCGCCGGCCGGGTGATGTCCGTCCGTTCCGGTCAGCGCTGCGGCGCCGGGATGCGCTGCAGCTCCCGCCACTCGCCCACCTTGGCGATGTAGTCGCGCAGGCTGGTCAGGGCCTCCTTGAACAGCGGATCCCGCGCCGCCTGCTCGTTCAGCACCTCTTCCGAGGCCTTCTGCAGGGCGGTGAGGACGGTGTCGGGGAAGCGCCGGATAGTGACGCCCTGGGTACGGTAATATTCGAGGGCGGTCCGCTGGGTGTCGATCTGGTCGTACATGTTGAAGGTCACGTTCGCCATGCAGGCCTCGCGCATGATGGTGCGCTGCCGGTCGGTGAACGAGTTCCACACGCCCTTGTTGATGATGATCGAGTCCCAGGTCGCGAGCTGGTGCCAGCCGGGGAAGTAGTAGTTCTTGGCGACCCGGTAGAAGCCGAGGCCGCGGTCGATCGAGGGCAGCGAGAACTCGGTGGCGTCGATACGGCCGCGCTCCAGCGCCACGAAGATCTCGCCCGCGGGCACGAGCTGCGTGGACACGCCGAGCTTCGACAGGACGAGTGCGCCGAGGCCGGCGATGCGCATGCGCAGGCCCTTCAGGTCGTCGACCGAGTTGATCTCCTTGCGGAACCAGCCGCCGGCCTCGGAATCGACGAGGTGACAGGGCAGGATGACCACGTTGTGCGGGTCATAAGCCTTCTGGATGATTTCGAGGCCGCCGCCGCGGAACATCCAGGCGAGCAGGATCTCGGGCGAGGCGCCGAACGGCATGGCGCTGACGAGGTTGGTCACAGGGATCTGGTTGGCCCAGTATCCCATCCAGTCGAAGGCCATGGGAATGGCACCCGACGACACCGCGCCGAACATCTCGAGCGGCGGCGAGAGTTCGCCGGCGTTGCGGACGCGGATCTTCACCTCGCCGTTGGTCATGGCCTCGACCATCTGCGCCCAGCGGCCCGGGCTCGGGCCGAGGGACGGCAGGTTGACCGGGAAGCCGTGCTGCAGGTCGAACGTCCGCGACTGTTGCGCCATGGCGGGATTTGCCGCCGGAACCAGGGTCGCCGCGGCCATGAGTCCGAGGCCCGCCGCCATTGTCTTCAAGAGTTTCATCGCCGTTTCCTCCTCCGGCAGGTCAAGAAGCCCGCTTGGCCATTCGGCCTTGGTGATGCCGGATCATCCTGGGCGGGGGCCAGGATGCCGTCGAGCCCCGATCAGGCACGCGTGCCCTGCGGCAACTCCTGGTCGGATGGTGCGATGGGGTGGTGCTGCATGTGCCGCGCGGCGATGTAGCCGAAGGTCATGGCCGGTCCGAGGGTGATGCCGCCGCCGGGATAATTGCCGCCCATGATGCTCGCAGCGTCGTTGCCGGCGGCATAGAGCCCTGGGATCGGGGCGCCGCTCTCGTCGAGCACGCGGGCGTCGGCGTCGCAGCGGATGCCGGCGAAGGTGCCGAGCTCCCCTGGAACCACCTCCACGGCGTAGAAGGGTCCGGTCTCGATGGGGGCGACGCAGGGGTTCGGCTTGACATCGGGATCGCCGAGATAGCGGTTGTAGGCGGTGCTGCCACGACCGAAGGCGGGATCCTCGCCGCGGCGTGCCGTCTCGTTGAAGTCGCGGATCGTCGCCTCGAAAGCCTCCGGATCGATCCCGGCCGCGGCTGCGAGCTCCCGCAGGGTCCGCCCCTTCTTCAGGTAACCGTTGGCGAGAACGGGCGTGAGCGGCACCGGAAACGGCTTGACGAAGCCGAGCCCGTAGCGCCGCAGGGTCGGATGATCGGTGATGAGCAGAGCCCGGACCTCTGCCCCCTTCGGCGTCGCCCTGAACAGGCCCTGCATGAAGTCGTGATAGGAATTCGCCTCGTTGACGAAGCGCCGGCCTGCCGGCGTCACCGCGATGACGCCCGGCTTGGCGCGATCGATGAAGTGGGGGAAGAGCCCGATGGAGCCGTCGCGGCGCGGCACCCGCGAGACGGGCGCCCAGGCTGCCGGATTGGGATAGTCGGTGACCACAGCGGCGCCGACACGTTCGGCGAGCCCCAGACCGTCGCCGGTGTTGCCGGGCGGGGCGGGGGAGTAGTGCTCCTCGCCCGTCGGCGCATGCGGATAGAGCGCCTTGCGTCGTTCGGCGTTGCGGGGAAAGCCGCCGCTGGCCAGCACGACGCCGCGACGGGCATGGATATCGACCGGACCGTCCGGCGTGTCGACGATCCCGCCGATCACGCGCCCGTCGCGGACGATGAGGTCCCTGAGGCCACTGGACGTGCGGATGGGAATGCCGAGATCGAGGGCCGACTTCGCCAGACGGCCGATCAGCGCATTGCCATTGGTGAGGCGCATGGCGCGACCGTGCAGGGCAAGGTCGCGGGCATAGCGCGCGAGCAGCATGCCGACATAGCCGGCCGACTTCACCGAGCGCGTCACGTTGAAGAAGTGCAGCAGCTCCTTGCCGGAGCCGATCATCATGCCGAGGAAGGTGATCTCGGGGAGCGGCGGGCGCAGGCGCTTGATCTCGGCGCCGAGCTCCCGGCCGTCGAAAGGCTCGGCGACGATGGAGCGACCGCCGGGTTTCGCACCCGGTGCGTCCGGATGGTAGTCGGAGAAGGCCGGCCCAAGCACGAACTTCACCGCGGTGTTCTTCTCGAAGAACGACACCATCTCCGGCCCATTGGCGAGGAAGGCGTCGACCCTCTCGCCGTCGAAATGGTTGGCCGCCTCGTGCTGCAGGTAGCGGCGGGCCTCGGCCGGCGTGTCGGCGATCCCGGCCTCCTGCGCATGGGGATTGCAGGGGATCCAGAGCCACCCGCCCGACCGTGCAGAGGCGCCGCCGAACAGGGGCTCCTTCTCGACGACGATCACGTCGAGCCCGCCAAGCCGCGCGGTCACAGCGGCGGCGAGACCTCCGGCGCCGGAGCCGACGACGAGCGTGTCGGTCATGATGGCCGTCACGGACAGGGCCTCCCTTGAGGGGTTGGGGTCGCCAGATATTCGCAATGAACGAATGCGTTCGTCACGCTAGGCGAGGTCCTGCCTCGATGGCAAGCAGCCGTTCGGCGGGTCCTGATCTGCACATGTCAGACGGCGAGATAGCCTCCGTCGACGACCAGCGTCGTGCCGGTGACGTAGGTCGACATGGGCGAGCAGAGGAAGACGACCGGACCGACCAGTTCCTCCGGTTCGCCGAACCTCGCCATCGGAATCCGGGCGAGGAATTTCGCCGCGCGCGCCGGATCATTGCGGGTGGCGGTCGTCATCTCGGTGGCGATGGTCCCCGGGGCGATGGCGTTGACGCGCACGCCGCTCTGGGCGAGTTCCTGCGCCAGGTTCTGGGTCAGCATCTTCAGGGCCGCCTTGGACGTCGAATAGCCGAGGGACGTGGCGGTGGAGACGAAGGCGGCGATGGACGCGATGTTGACGATGCAGCCGCGGGTCCGCTTCAGCGCCGGCAGCACCGCCATGGTGACGTTGAGCGCACCGTCGAGGTTCACCTTCATCACCGCGTCCCAGGCCTCGAAGAGGGTGGGATCGTCGATGCCGTGGCGCGGGCAGATGCCGGCGCCGTTAACGAGGATGGAGACGTCGCCGGTCCTGTCCATGATGCCGGCGAGGACAGCTGCGGCACCCGTGCGGTCGGTGACGTCGAGGGCAGCCCATTCGGCCCGGCCTCCTGCGGCCGTCACGGCGTCGGCGGTGGCGCGGCACGCCTCCTCCGACCGGTCCGTGGCGATCACCACGGCCCCCTCGCGCGCGAGGCCAAGGCACAGCGCCCGCCCGATGCCGCCGCCGGCCCCCGTCACCAGCGCCACGCGCCCCTGAAGCATCATCTCGGTCTCCCAGTCGTCAGCGGGTCCCTTTACGGCGCCCGATATCCCAGATCGGAGGATAGTTTGCCGGCAAAAGCCAGCATGGCCTTGGCGCGCTCGCCGCCGACCCCTGTGTCGAGCATGCCGGCGGCGGCGATCATGGTCACGACGCACTGGAGCTGGCCAGTGTAGTCCCGCACGGGGGCGGCAATGGCGTTGACCCCCGGCACCGGCTGTCCCTCGATCGGGGCAAAGCCGTGCCGGCGGATGAAGGCCGCATGCTTCTTCAATTCCGCCAGCGTGGTGACCTGACCGATCCGCTGCGTCGCACGATCGGTCCGCTCGGCAGCGACGCGCTCGGCGATCAGGCTTTCGGGCAGGTGAGCGGCGAAAACGCGGCCGGTGGCCGTGCCCGTGATGGAGAAGACCGTCCCCGCACGCACGTTGACATGCAACTGGTGCGGCCCCTCCTGCACCTGGATGATGGTGGGCCCATAGGTGCCCCAGACCGACAGGGCGATCATGGCGGACTGTTCCGTCGAAAAGCCGACGATGGCGCTGCTCGCCATGCGCAGAGGTTCATGCGTGCGCAGCCTGACGAGGCCCAGGTTGAGCGCCGTCGGTCCGAGACGGTAGAGGCCCGAGCCGTCCTCCTGCTCGACCAGTCCGGCGCTCTTGAACGAAACGAGGTAGGCATGCGCCTGGGCTGCGGTCAGGCCCGCGTGTTCGGCGAGGTCGCGCAGCATGGCTGGCCGGCCGATCGTGACGAAGGCGTTGAGGATACGGCTCCCGGTTTCGATCGCCCCGATACCTCGCTGGGGTTTGGTCTGCACGGCCATCACTCTCCGCCCGACGTCTGCCCCGGCATCCTATCACGCTGCCCGGCACCTGCACGGATCGCCGCGCCGGTCCGGTCAGGGGTAACCCGAGCGGGCCCGCGTTGAACAGCATGTCGAGGCGCGACGCCGGATCCGACCCTTGAGCCTAGCGGTCCATCAGGGTCGGCAGGATGGTCATCAGGCCGGGGAAGGCCATGGCGATGGCGAGGCCGACGGCCTGGAGCAGGAAGAAGGGTATGATGCCGCGGTAGACGACGCCCATGGACAGGTGCGGCGGCAATGTCCCCTTCATGTAAAAGAGCGTGTAGCCGAAGGGCGGCGAGATGTAGCCCATCTGGATGGTGATGGCGTAGAGCACGCCGAACCAGATCTCGTCGAAGCCGAGGAACTTCACCACGGGGATGAAGACCGGCACCGTGAGCAGGATGATGCCGATCTCGTCCAGAACCGTGCCGAGGAAGATCAGGATCGCCATCATCACCAGCAGGATGACGATGGGCGCCACGTCCAGCGACTTGATCAGGCCGAGCAGGGTGTCGGCCCCGCCGAGGCCGGTGAAGATCGCCACATAGGCCTTCGCACCGATGGTGATCCACAGGATCATCGCGGTCGCCTTGGCGGTGTCGACGGCGGAGGAGACGAGGGCGTCCCGCGTCAGGCGCTTCTCCATGGCCGCGGCGATGACGGCGCCGAGGACGCCTACGGCGGCCGCTTCCGTCGGCGTGGCGATGCCGAAGAAGATGGAGCCGAGGATCATGACGATGATGAAGGTCGGCAGAATCAGCGAACGCAGAGCCCTCAGCTTCTCGGCGAGCGGCACGTCGCCGGTGTCGTCGGCGAGCGGCGCGACCTCCGGCTTCAGCCAGGAAATGACGATGATGTAGAGGATGTAGAGCGTCGCCAGGATGATGCCGGGCACGATGCCGGCCATCAGCATCTTGCCGATCGAGACCTGCGCCGTCACGGCATAGACGATGGTCAGCACCGAGGGCGGGATGAGGATGCCGAGCGTGCCGGCGGCGCAGATCGTGCCGGTCGCGAGTTCCGGCGAATAGCGCCGCCGCAGCATTTCGGGGAGGGCGAGCAGGCCCATGGCGGTCACCGCCGCGCCGACCACGCCCGTCATCGCCGCCATGATCACGCAGATCACCACCGTGCCGATGGCGAGGCCGCCGCGCAGCCGCCCGAACCACAGTTCCATGGCGCGGTAGAGCTTCTCGATGACCCCTGAGCGGGACAGCAGCGCCGCCATCAGGATGTAGAGCGGAATGCCGAGGAGCGCCTCCGACTTCATCGTGTCGAAGATCTGCAGGACGAGGATGACCACCGCCTGCGGGTTCCACAGCGTGACGGTGATGACGAGGGACAGGCCGCCGAGCACGAAGGCGATGGGCAGTCCGGTCAACATGAACAGCGTCAGGCCGCCGAACATGAGCACGAGAATGGCGGTGGACGAGAGTGCCGGCGTCATGACGCGACTGCCTCATAGCCGGAGTCGCGGAACAGCAACCGGAGGAACTCGGCGAGCGCCTGGGCGAGCATCAGCGCGAGGGAGAGGGGGACCGCCGCCTTCGCCCACCAGATCGGCGGGTTCCAGGCCGAGAAGGAGGTCTCGCCGTAGTTCCAGGAATCGACCGCCAGCGGCCAGGAATACCAGAGCAGGATTGCCGCGAAGGCGATGATGATCGGCATGTTGACGAGGTCCAGCACACGCCCGGCACCGGGCGAGAGGCGCTGGCGGATGATGTCCATGGCCACGTGGCCCTTGAGGTGCAGGACGTAGGGACCGGCGAGCAGGAAATACGGGCCGAAGATGAGGACGGCGAGTTCCATTGCCCAGACGGTGGGGCTGTTGAAGACGTAGCGCATGGCGACGTCGATCAGCATCACCGGCACGATGGCGTAGATGGACAGCGCGGCGAGATAGAAGGCCGCCCGGCTGACCGCGGTGACGGCGCGCGCGAAGGCGCTGATGATCGGCGGCACGGCCGGCTCCTCGGGGAGGGGGTCGAAGGCGACGTCGGCCGGGCAGTGCCCGGCCGACGTGCGGCATCAGGCGAGGACGCCGAGCTTCTTCATGAAGTCGATCTGGCTTCCGATGATCTTCTTCGCCAGCGCGTTGTCCTTGGTGGCCGCCTGCCAGGCCGCGACGGCCTTCGGACGGTTGGCGAGGATGTCGGCGCCGTCCAGCATGTGGATGGTGCAGCCCTTGGCCTTGTACTTGTCGAGCACGAGCACGTCCTGGACGAGGATGTGCTGGCGCAGGCTGGTCGAGATCTCCCGCGCCGCCACCGTCAGCGCCGCCTTGAACTCGGCCGGAAGGGCGTCGTGGGCGCGACGGTTGGCGACATAGCTCGTCGCCGTCGTCGGCTGGTGGACTCCCGGCAGCACGACATGCTTCGCGACTTCGGCGAGGCCCGCCTCGAAATTGGCGGTGAGGTCGCCGCGGTCGGCGATGTCGATGACCCCCTTGTCGAGCGCCGAGTAGACCTCGCCCGTCGGCAGCGGCGAGACCGAGACGCCGAAGGCGGCCATGACGGCGGAAGCGAGGCCGACGAAGCGGCCCTTCTTGCCGGCGAGGTCGGCGATCCTGGTGATCGGCACCTTCGAGTGGATCGGCTCCTGGCCGTAGATGGTCGGGGCGACATAGACGAGGCCGGCAGGGGCATAGGCTTCACGGGCCATCTCCAGGCCGCCCATCTCGTAGAACCAGGCCTCGAACTGGTCGGATTCGGGGAAGCCGAACGGAATGGTCGAGGTGAAGGCGAAAGCGGGGATCTTGCCGGCCTCGTAGCCGTCGAAGGTCTTCATCATCTCGAAGGCGCCGCCGCGCACCGCGTCGAAGGCCTGGGCAGCGGGCACGATCTGGCCGCCCGCGAAGAGGTCGATGGTGAACTTGCCGCCGGTGAGCTCACCGACACGCTTGACGAAACGCTCCTCGAACTTCTGCGGGGTCGTGCCCGGATCCCACAGCGCCTGCATGCGCCACTTCACCTGGTTCTGGGCGAGGGCGGGGGCGGCGAGGCCGGTGGCGGCGGCGGCGACGGCCGCGCCCTTGAGGACGATGCGACGGTCGAGAGTCATGGGATTCCTCCAAGATTTGTTCTGGTTGTGGACGAGGACGCGCGTCGGGGCACGTCCCCCATGCGCTGGTCAGCCCTGACGGAGCCGGGCCAGAATCTCCTTGGCGCGGTCGGTGCGCACGTCGTGGGCGGCGGCAAGCTCGGCGGCCACCGTGTCGATCTCGGGACCGGTGGCACCGGCGACGATGGCGATGTTGCGGGCGTGAAGGGCCATGTGGCCGCGCTGGATGCCCTCGGTGGCGAGCGCCCTGAGGGCCGCCATGTTCTGCGCTAGACCCACCGCAACCGTCACCTCGGCGAGTTCCTGCGCGGTCTCCACGCCGAGGATCTTCAGGGAGAGCTGGGCGAGGGGATGGGTCTTGGTCGCACCGCCGACGAGGCCGAGCGCCATGGGCATTTCGAGGGTGCCGACCAGGCGGCCGTCGGTGGAGAGCTCCCAGGTGGTGAGCGAGGTGTAGCGCCCCGAGCGCGCCGCATAGGCATGGGCGCCGGCCTCGATGGCGCGCCAGTCGTTGCCGGTGGCGACGACGACAGGATCGATGCCGTTCATGATGCCCTTGTTGTGGGTCGTCGCGCGGTAGGGATCGACGGCGGCGAAGGTATAGGCGTCGAGGATGCCGTCGATCATCCGCTGGCCGGAGAACTCCTTGGTCGCCAGCGCCTCGGGGGTCAGGCTGACCCGGGCCCGGGCGACGCGCAGGTCAGCAAGGTTGGAGAGGATGCGCAGGCGCACCGTGCCACCGGTCACCCGCTCGGCGATGGGCGCCACCGTCTCGGCCATGGTGTTGACCGTGTTGGCGCCCATGGCGTCGCGCACGTCGACGAGGAGGTGCATGACGACGATGGCGCCGCGCGGGGTGTGCGGGAAGACGTGAACCTCGATTTCGCGGCAGCCGCCGCCGAGGGAAATGAGCACCTTGTCCCTGGCATTGGCGGCGGCGACGATCTCGTCGCGGGCGCCGAGCAGCCGGAGCCGCGCGCCGTAGGGATCGGTGAGGCCGACGATCTGCACCTGGGCGCGCATGATCGGCAGGGTGGAGGAGGTCTCGAAGCCACCGCAGCCGCGGGCGATGCGGGCCATGTAGGAGGCGGCGGCAACCACGGAGGGCTCCTCCACCGCCATGGGCACGAGATAGTCGCGGCCGTTGACCTGGAAGTTGGTGGCGACGCCGAAGGGCAGTTCGAAGGTCCCGACGACGTTTTCGATCATGCCGTTGGCGCGGGTCAGCGGCAGCGCGCCAGGAGCGGTGAGCATGGCCTTCTCGGTCTCGGTCAGGCCGACGGCGTCCGCGAGCATGGCGACGCGGTCGGCCGGCTCCAGGCTGCGGTAGTTCTCCAGACGCGAATTGACCGCGTTGCGACGCGACGGCTCGGCACTCATCGGCAGTTTCCTCAGACGGCGGCCACGGCGGACCACGCTTGATTTTCACGAGAGTTTGGCCAGTCTGCGCGAACCCACAAGGTACAGTTCGGCCTATCGTCCGCCCAACTGTGCCAGTAAACCAGCTGGTACGATTTGATGCGCACGAGCCGTTCCGAACAGATCGCGGCGATCATCCTCAAGCTGATCGAGGAGGGGCACCTGCCGCCGGGCCGGCGCATCGCCTCGGTCAGGGCGGCTGCGCAGGAATACGGCGTCGCCAAGAATACCGTGGTGGAGGCCTATGACCGGCTCGTCGCGTCGGGCGCATTGGAGCCGCGGGCGGGGTCCGGCTTCTACGTGGCGGCGCCGCGCCGCCGCGGCGTCGAGGTCCGGCCGGCCCATGTCGCCGCGGCCATCGACCATCTGTCGCTGCTGCGCGAACAGCTCGACCAGCATCATGCCGTCAGGGTCGGCGACGGCCGCCCGCCGCCCAGCTGGATGGAGGGCTCGGAACTCAGGCGGTTCCTGCGGCCGCGCGCGGGCCTCGGCGGCGGCGAAATGGAGCATGGCTACGGCGCCCCGCAGGGCTTTCAGCCGCTGCGCGAGCGCATCGCGCACCAGCTGATCGAACGCTCCATTCCCGCCACCTCCGCCGAGGTGCTGATGACCTTCGGCGCCAATCACGGGCTCGACCTCATCGTCCGCCATTTCCTCGAGCCGGGGGATGCGGTGTTCGTCGACAGTCCGGGCTACTACCCGCTGTTCGGCAAGTTGCGCCTCATGGGCGCGACGCTGGTGCCGATCCTGCGCACGGCGGAGGGACCCGATCTCGATGACTTCGAGGCCAAGGCCGTGCAATACCGGCCGAAGCTGTTCTTCACCCAGGCGCTCGCCCACAACCCGACCGGCACCTCCATGGGGCTCGCCAGCCTGCACCGCCTGCTGCAGGCGGCGGAGCGCCACGACATGATGGTGGTGGAGGACGACCCCTTCGCCGACATCCTGCCGCCGATGACGCCTCGCCTCGCCGCGCTCGACCACCTCGACCGCGTCCTCTATGTCGGCACCTTCTCCAAGACGCTGTCGGCCAGCCTGCGCGCCGGCTACATCGCCGGCCATCGTGACGTCATCCGGTCGCTCACCGACGTCAAGATGCTGACCGTCGTGAACAGTTCCGGCTATGTGGAGCGGCTCATCCATGACCTCATGGCCGAGGGCCATTACCGCCACCACCTGAGGCGGCTGCGCGACCGCGTGGCGCGGGCGAGCGAGGCCGCGGCCGACAACCTCGGGCGGCTGGGCCTCCCCGGCTTCAGCCCACCGTCGGGCGGCTACTATCTGTGGTGCCCGCTTCCAGAAGGGTTCGACGACATGGCGCTGACGGCGCGGGCGGCCGATGCCGGGATCTTCATGGCGCCGAGCTCGATCTTCACACTGGACCGGGTGGGATACCGGCCGGCGATCCGCGTCAACGTCGCCTATGCGGACGATGCCCGCTTCCTCGCCTTCATGCGCGCGGAAATCGACGCCTAAGGTGAACCCTCGGAGCCCGCGCCCCGGGGCGTCCGGTCAGGAGCGGCGACCTCCGCCGGTTTTCGTGATTCCGGACTCCGCGGAGCGGACCAGCGCCATAGACCTGTGCCATGTCTGCCCCGACCGATGTCCGTTGGCGGGTGGTGGATCAACTTTCTCGTCCTATTCCCCTTCGAAGGCCGTCAGTGCAAGCGCCCCCTCATCTCAGAATGAGGATGACTAGCGAGGCGGACTGATCGCCTGCCGCGTCCGCTCATCGGCCGGATAGGGTGCCGACATGTCAGGAGGTATGGGCCAGCACGCAGCAGATTGTGATCGCTGCAGACGAGCAATGCCACTGCCAATCGTCCTCTCCACGAAAGTAAAAGTGGTAAAGTGCATGGAGCGACAGCAACACTGCGACAGGTGCATTAGGCAAGGGGATGCCGGCCGCAGCAAGCATGTAGACGTTGGTCGCGACGAGACAGAGCGCCAGCAGCTGATCGAGCCAACGAAGGTGCGTCTCGTCGCTGAGGTGATAGAACGCGGAGACGATCGCGACCGCGAGAGTGAGCGCTGCGGTTGCAATCAGGCCCTTCGTGAATGCTACGAGGCACGGCACCAAGAACGCCGCGTTGCTTGCGACCTTGGATACGAGCAAAGGGTGTCGCGTGGCATGACCCATGGCCCTCCAACGAGCAACAAGGGCCACCGCTCCTATTCAAGTGGCATTTCCACAATGGCCTGGGGAGCTCGATAGGCTCGCCTGCTCGGGAATAGGTTCGCTGTGCGAACGCCTTGCACGAGAACGTGCTGCGCAAATGGGTGCGGGAGCTGGCGTTCGATCCCTGCCATGCCTTTCCAGGTCACGGTCAGATGAAGCCGGAGCAGCTTGAGATCTGGAAACTGCGGCGGGAGGGTGCCAAACGCGGAACGTGACATCCTGAAGAAGGCCGCAGCCTACTTCGCGAAGGACGTGACATGAGGTTCGCGTCCGCCAGCGAGCAGCTCCAGAAGCTGATGGCCGACCATGGCGTCGCTTGCTCGATGAGCCGATCCGGCAACGCAAGGCCTACCGCACGCGCAACGAGGCCCGGGCCGACGTGTTCAACTGGGTCGAGAGGTTCCAACGCGCTGTCCGCAGGCACTCGACCCTAAGCTGCGTCAGCCCGATGGAGTTCGAACGGAATGTGGGATTGGCTTAACTGCGCGTCCACGAAACCATGAGCGGGCCAGGCTGCCGTGGTTCGGCGCTGGGACGGTCCAGCCCGGTTCAGCCCGGTCGCAGATTCCCGCCTCAGGCGCCGGGATAGTCGGGGTCGCGCAGGAAGGGGAAGGGACCCGCCGCCTTCTCGACATAGGCGGTGTGGCTAACGAGACCGGACGTCTCCGTCCACAGGTGCAGGTGGAAGGCCGCCGGCTCGAAGTTGAACTGCCCGGCAGGCTTGTCGTTGAGGTCCAGCACCACCTGGTGGGCGACGGAGGGGGCGACCATGGCGAGGGTGCCGGCGAACAGCGCCTGGATCGGCCGGTGATGGTGGCCGGCGAGGACGCGCACCACCTGCGGGTGGCGGCGGATGACGGCCTCGAACTCCGCCGTGCCCTCGAGCAGGCTGATCCGGTCCATGTGATGGATGCCGCAGACGAAGGCCGGGTGGTGCATGGCGACGATGGTGGGCTTGCCCGGCGCTTCGGCGAGGCGTTCCTCCAGCCAGGCGAGCCGCTCGGCGCAGAGCCGGCCGGCGCCGGAGCCCGGCACCACCGTGTCGAGGCCGACGAGACGCACCGGGCCGAGGTCGGTCGCCCACTGGGCGAAATGCGGATGGTCCGACAGGCCGGGGAAGTCGGCGAACATCGCCTTGAGGTTCTCGCGGCGGTCGTGGTTGCCCGGGATCAGCCAGACCGGCATCGGCAGCCGCGACAGCATCCGCTTCAGGTTCTCGTATTCGGCGGGGAGGCCGTTGTCGGTCAGGTCGCCGGTGATCAGCACCGCGTCGGGCCTGGGATCGAGGGCCAGGACCGCGTCGATGGCCCGCTCCGTCAGCATGTTGGTCTCCGCCGTGCGGTAGGCGGCAAGCCCGTGGGGGCGCACGTGGAGATCGGTGAGATGGGCGAGCAGCATGGCGCGATTCCGGATGGACGATGCCGGCTGCCTAGGGGCGGCGCATGACGGCACGACGACAGCCGGACGCCGTCGCGAGCCGTCACGGGAGCGTCGTCCAATCGTCGGTGAACCGTCATCGGCGCGTTGCCGTTCCGTCGTCGAAGCCGCGTAGGCCAGCCCCATCACGGAGCGGGTGGGCATGGCCGGTATCGTCCTCGATGCGATCGAGAAATCCTTTGGCGAGACGCGCGTCCTCAAGGGCGTGAGCCTCGCCTTCGACCAGGGCGCCTTCGTCTCGCTGGTCGGTCCTTCGGGGTGTGGAAAGACCACGCTCCTGCGCATCATCGCCGGCCTGGAGAGCGCCGACAGCGGCCGTGTCGTCATCGGCGGCGCCGAGGTCACCGGCCGGCGCGCCGCCGACCGCGACGTCGCCATGGTGTTCCAGAACTACGCGCTCTATCCGCACATGACGGTCGAGCAGAACATGGCCCTGCCGCTGGTCATGCGTCGCCTGTCGGCCCTCGAGCGGGCTCCCTTTCTCGGCCGTCTCGTCTCGGGTACGGCCGAGCGCCGCGCCGCCATCCGCCGCGAGGTGGAGGAGGCGGCGAAGCTCCTCTCGATCGACCATCTCATGGCCCGCCGCCCCGGCCAGCTCTCCGGCGGCCAGCGCCAGCGCGTCGCCCTCGGCCGCGCCATCGTCCGCCACCCCAGGGCCTTCCTGATGGACGAGCCGCTGTCGAACCTCGACGCGGCCCTGCGCCACGACATGCGGCGCGAGCTCGTCGACCTGCACCGGCGCGTCGGCGTGACGACGGTCTATGTCACCCACGACCAGGCCGAGGCCATGACCATGTCCGACCGCGTGGCGGTGATGCTCGGCGGCGTGGTGCTGCAGTTCGGCTCGCCCCGCGAGATCTACGAGCAGCCTGCCACGATCGACGTGGCGAAGTTCATCGGCTCGCCGCGCATCAACATCCTGCCTGCCGAGACGGACGCCGAGGGGCGCGTCGTCGTCGCCGGTTTCGCCACCGGCGAGGTGGCACCGCGGACCGGCGGCCGCATCGAGGCCGGCATCCGGCCCGAGCACCTCGTGCCTGCGGCCAACGGCCTCCCGCTGGCGGTGCGCCATGTCGAGTTCCTCGGGGCGGAGGTGCTGGTCTATGGCGAGCACAAGGCGACCGGCACGGCGCTGATCGTCCGCCTCGACCCCGAGGCCTGGGAGACGACGCCGTCGCGCCACGTCCTCTGCGTCGCGCCGCTCCCGGGCCGGCTCCTCGCCTTCGACGCCGCCGGCACCCGCGTCGGCCTGATCAGCGCCGAGGCGGCGCGCCAGGTGCAGGCGCCGGCGGCGCCCGGGCCGCTGGTGCGGGTGCCGCGCTATGTCTGACCTCGCGCTTCCCGCATCGCTGGCGCCATCCGACCGCCGCGCTGACCCGATCGGCCGCGGCGAGGCGCTGGCCGCCTGGCTACTCACCGGCCCCGCCATCCTCGCCTTCGTGCTGATGCTGCTGGTGCCGACGCTCGCCGTCGTTGCCATCGCCTTCACCGACTACGAGCTCGGCGCCACCGCCCTTCGCTTCGTCGGCTTCGCCAATTTCGCCGAGCTGATGGAAGACCGCGGCTTCGTCGTCTCCTTCCGCAACACCGCCTTCTTCGTGGCGGTGACGACGCCGGCCTCGGTCGTCGGCGGCCTCGCCCTGGCGCTCGCCATCGAGGGCGGCCGCCGCGGGCGCACCTTCTTCCGGGCCGTCTTCTTCCTGCCCGTCGTCTCGCTGATGGTCGCGATGGCGACCGCCTTCCAGTACATGTTCCACCCGACCATCGGCCCGGTGAACGCGCTGCTGCGCGGCCTCGGCATCGTCGGCCCGAACTGGCTCGGCTCCTCCGACAGCGTCATGTGGACCCTCGCCATCATCGGCGTGTGGGAGCAGATCGGCTTCAACATGGTGCTGTTCCTGGCGGGGCTGACCGCCATCCCGCGCGACCTCTACGCGGCGGCTGAGGTCGACGGCGTGCGCTCCGGCTGGTCGCGTTTCTGGACGGTGACCTGGCCGCTGCTCGGCCCCACCACGCTCTTCGTCCTGACCATCACCATGATCCGCTCGCTGCGCGTCTTCGACATCGTCGCGACGCTGACCCAGGGCGGGCCGAACAAGGCCTCCGAGGTGCTGCTCTACACCATGTACACGGAGGGCTTCACCTACTTCCGCATGGGTTATTCCGCCGCCATCACCGTCGTCTTCCTCGCGGTGGTGGTCGTCCTGATGCTGATCCAGACGCGCCTCATCGACCGGCGCGTGCACTACGGGTGAGGCGGTCATGATCCCCGGTTCCAACGACCGCAGCCTTCTCGCCGACCTGCCGCGCCTCGCCATCCTGAGCGCGCTCGGCCTGCTCTTCCTGATGCCGTACCTGTGGATGATCTCGGTGTCGCTGAAGCCGCTGGACGAGGTCTGGCGCGCCTCCATGTCGCTGATCCCCGAGACCTTCGCCATCCAGAAGAACTACGGCCGCGTCCTCTCCGAGGTGCCGATCGGCCGCTATCTCCTCAACGGCGCCATCGTCTGCTTCGGCATCCTCGTCTTCCAGCTCGCCTTCGCCCTCCCGGCCGGCTACGCGCTCGCCAAGCTCCATTTCCGCGGCCGCGAGACGCTCTTCGCCTTCGTCATGCTCGGCCTGCTGATCCCCGCGCATGTGCCGGCCATCCCGCTCTACATCGCCTTCGCCAAGACGGGCATCCTCAACACCTATGCGGCGCTCATCGCGCCCTCGACCATCTCGGTCTTCGCCATCTTCATGTTCCGCCAGTTCTTCCGCTCCATGCCGGACGAACTGATCCAGGCGGCGCGCATGGATGGCCTCGGCGAATGGTCCATCGTCTGGCGCATCGTCGTTCCCAACGCCTGGCCGGCCGCCACCGCCTTCGCGATCTTCTCCGTCGTCGCCCACTGGAACGACCTGTTCTGGCCGCTCATCGCCGTCTCCGGCAAGGGCGAGCTCGCAACCCCGGCCCTCGGCGTCGTCTACTTCCGAACGGAAGAGGCCGGCGACGATTTCGGCGCCCTGATGGCCGCCGCGACCCTGACGACGCTGCCCCTCGTCGCCGCCTTCCTCCTCGCCCAGCGCCGCTTCATCGAAGGCATCACCATGACCGGGCTCAAGGGATGAGCCCGGCCCGCCCCCGTCGTCCCCGGAGTTCGCGATGACCGTCCGCCTGACCCGCCGCACCGCCCTCGCCGCCGCCGCCGCGACACTTGCCGCCCCGCGCCTCGCCTTTGCGGCGCCGGTGGAGATCGAGGTCCACTACGCGATGCCCGCCGTCTACAAGGACGTGATGGACCGGCTCGCCGCCGACGCCATGGCCGCCCACCCCGACATCAAGGTGAGCTATCGGCAGGCGAGCGCGAGCTACGACGACGGCGCCCAACTCGTCCTGCGCGAGGCGGTGACCGGTCGCCAGCCCGACCTCTCCTTCCAGGGCCTCAACCGCCTGCGCGTCATTGCCGAGCGCGGCTTAGCCACCGACCTCGCGCCGTTGCTCGCCGCCGAGGGCGATGCCGGCAAGCTCGGCTACACGCAGGAACTGCTCGGCCTCGGCAAGGCAGGCGGCGTCCAGGCGGGCCTCGCCTTCGCCACCTCCAATCCCATCGTCTTCGTCAATGCCGACCTGTTCCGCCGCGCCGGGCTCGACCCCGACCGGAAGCTGACGACCTGGAACGAGATCATCGAGGCTTCGGGGAAGATCTCCGCCCTCGGCGGCGGCGTCCACGGCTCCTACTATCGCTGGCAGGGGGACTGGATCTATTCGGCCCTCCTCTTCGGCTTTGGTGGCCGGATGATGGACGAGGCCGAGCGCGAGATCGGCTTCGCCGGGCCGGAAGGCCGGGCTTCCCTCACCGTGCTCGACCGCCTCGTGAAGGAGGGCGGCATGCCCGCCCTGTCGGGCGAGGCGGGCGCCCAGGCCTTCGCCGCGGGCCGTGTCGGCATGTATTTCTGGTCGACCGCTTTCCTGCGCCAGGCCCAGCGCTCCCTCGGCGGAAACTTCCAGCTCGCGACCTGGGAATTCCCTCTCGGCGACCGCGCCCGTGGCCGGCTGCCGACCGGCGGCGCCGCCGGCATGGTGTTGGCAAAGGACCCGGTGAAGCGGCAGGCCGCCTACCGCTTCCTGCGTCACTGCACCTCGCCGGAGGGCACCGCGGTCATGGTCAAGGGCACCGGCTACGTGCCGGTCAACCAGCTCGCCGCCGACGATCCGCGCCACCTCGGCGACTTCTACCGCGAGAACCCGCTGTTCATGACCGGCGTGCGGCAGATGCCGATCATGGTGCCTTGGTACGCCTTCCCCGGCTCCAACGGCGTCCGCATCTCCTCCGTCATCACCGACAACGTCTCTCGTGTGGTCGAGCAGAAGGCGGGCGTCGACGCCGCCCTCGCCGACATGGCCCGCGACGTCACGCGCCTCTTGCCGCGCGCCTGATCCCCTCATGCCCCGCGGGCCGGAGGGGCCGGCCGGCGGGGATCTTGTTCAGACCAGCCCCGGAACCGAGGTTGTCATGTCCACCAAACTCACCCGCCGCTCGACGCTCGGCCTCATGGCCGGCGCCGCCGCCATCGCGATGCCGAACGTCGTGCGCGCGCAGACCGTCGAGGTCGTCGCTCACTATTCCATGCCGCCCATCTTCAAGGCCGCCATGGAGGCCGTTGCCGAAGCCTTCAACAAGAAGAGCGACAAGGTGAAGGTCACCTATGTCAATCCGACGCCCACGTACGAGGACGGTGCCCAGCTCGTCCTGCGTCAGGCGACCACCGGCGGCCTGCCGGACGTCTCGTTCCAGGGCCTCAACCGCCTGCGCCTCTTCGCCGAGCGGTCGATCGCCGCCGACCTGAAGCCCTTCCTCGATCGTGAGGGCGACCTCGCGAAGATCGGCTACTCCCGGCCCATCCTCGGCCTCGGCCACCATGGCGGCGTGCAGTGCGGCCTCGCCTTCGCCACCTCGAACCCGATCAGCTACATGAACGTCGATCTCCTGAAGAAGGTCGGCGCCAGCGCCGAAACCTTCCCGAAGAACTGGGACGACGTCATTGCCCTGTCCGCGAAGATCGCCGCCCTCGGCGACGGCAATACCGGCATGTTCTTCCGCTGGCCGGGCGACGACTGGATGTTCTCGGCGCTGCTCTACGGCTTCGGCGGCCGCATGCTGACCGAGGACGAGACGAAGGTCGCCTTCGACGGCGCCGAGGGTCTCGCCGCGCTGCGGCTGCTCGACCGCATGGTCAAGGAAGGCAAGATGCCGAACCTCACCGGCAATGCCGACCTGCAGTCCTTCGGCGCCGGCAAGATGGGCATGATGTTCCGCACCACGGCGCAGGTGCGCCAGGTCTCCGGCATGGTCGGCAGCAACTTCGAGATGCAGACCACCACCCTGCCGGTCATCGATCCCGTGAAGGGCCGCCTGCCCACCGGCGGCGCCGGCGCCATGATGACCGCCAAGGACCCGGCCCGTCAGGCCGCGGCCTGGGAGTTCATCAAGTTCGCAACCTCCGCCGAGGGCACGACGCTGATGGCGAAGAACACCGGCTACGTGCCCTGCAACCAGCTCGCCATCGACGATCCCGCCTATCTCGGCGAGTTCTACAAGGCGAACCCGCTGTTCCAGGCGGCGACGAAGCAGGTCCACCTGATGATCCCGTGGTACGCCTTCCCGGGCCAGAACTCGGTGCGCGTCACCCAGGTCATGGTCGACAATCTCGCCCGCATCGTCGAGCAGAAGGCTTCCCCGGACGAGGTCCTGCGCGACATGTCGCGCGAGGTCACGCGTCTCATTCCGCGTCGCCAGGGCTGATCGCAGCCTGTTCGAACCCGCCCGGCGCCAGCCGGGCGGGTTCGGTGGAGGGCTGCGCGGTGCGCCCGGTTCTCTCCGCCAGGAACTGTCGCACGGCAGGGTCGCGGCTGAGGCCGATGGCCCGCTCGTAGGCCCCCCGCGCCTCGCTCTCGCGGCCGAGGGCGGCGAGGAGATGGGCCCGCGTCGCCCAATAGGGTTGGTGCGTGGCGATCCCGTCCATGGCGATCCTGTCCAGCGCCTCCAGTCCTGCCGCCGGCCCGTCGCATTCGGCGAGCGCGGCGGCGTGGCCGATGCGGGCGCCGATGGCGGGGACCCGCGCGACGAGGCCGCGGTAAAGGTGTTCGACCGCGCGCCAGTCGGTGCGCCCTGTCCGGCGACGATCGGCATGGACCGACTGGATCGCCGCCTCAAGTCCGTAGCGGCCCGGAGCTTCGCCGGGCCTCGCCCGCCGCAGGCGCTCCTCGGCCTCCGCCAACAGCGCCGCGTTCCAGTCGTCCGGGTCCTGCTCGGACAAGGGTACGAAGGCTCCGCTCGCCCGGTCGCGGCGCGCCGGTTTGCGCGCTTCGGAGAACAGGAGCAGCGCCAGAAGCGCATTCGCCTCGGCATGGTCGGGTGCGAGTTCGGCGACGATGCGCCCCAGCCAGCAGCCCTCTTCCGTGAGATCGCCGCGCGCATCGTCGGCGGCGAAGTCATCGTCCCAGCCGAGCGTGTAGGCGGCGTAGATGGCATCGAGGACCGCGTCGATCCGCTCCGGCAGCACGTCTGCGCCGGGCAGCTCGAAACCGAGACCCAAGTCGCGGATGCGCGCCTTCGCCCGCACCAGGCCCTGGGCCAGGGTCGCCGGCTTGAGAAGGAAGGCCGAGGCCATCCTGCGCACCTCGATGCCGAGGATGATCTGCATCATGAGCGGCGTGCGGATGGCCGCATCGATGGCGGGATGGGCGCAGGCGAGCATCAAGGACAGCCGCCGGTCGGGAAGCGGTCCGTCCTGCCGCGCGAGCCGTTCCTCATCGAGGAGGGCGACCTCTGCACGGAGCGCGCCGGCCGTCGCCTGCCGCCGCCAAGCGTCCACCGCGATGCGGCGGGCGGCAGCGAGGAGCCAGGCGTCGGGATTGTCCGGAACGCCCGAGACCGGCCAGGTCTCGAGCGCCCGGAGCAGCGCACCGCCGAGGGCATCCTCGGCGGCGGCGAGGTCACGGCCGCGCGCGGCGAGGAGAGAGAGCAGCCGTCCGTAGGACAGGCGCGCCGCCCGCTCGACCGCCGTGGAGGCCGTGTCCGTCATGGCGTCACGTCGCGAGCACGGGCCGCACCTCGACGGCGCCGGTAACCGCGGCCGGGTTGCGGGCCGCCCATTCCAGCGCCGTGTCGATGTCGGGCACCTCGATGAGGTAGAAGCCGCCGAGTTGCTCCTTCGTCTCGGCATAGGGACCGTCATGGATATCGCGCCGGCCCTCGACGAGACGCAGGGTCGTCGCCGAATGGGCCGGCAGCAGGGCCGCACCGCCGACCAGCACCCCGGCCTCGATGAGTGCCTTGGTATAGGCACCCCAGGCAGGCCCGTCCGGGGCGTTGTCGGGGCGGCGGTCGGCGAAGCCGTCGGGGTGGACGTAGTTCAGAATGGCGAAGCGCATCGCTCTCTCCCTCACTGCCGGACGACAGGCATGAGCAGCGCCGTCGGGCGACGCTCGGCGGTGCACATGTCGTTGTCGCGCGGCCTGACGCCAAAGTAGAGCCCGGCTGCATCGATGGCGATGAGGTCGTGGTCGTCCGGGCAGACCGACACCGGCTTCCAGCCGGCGCAGCCGGTCGCGGAGATGTCCACCTCGACGTTGAACTTCAGCCCGCAAGAGGCGAAGCCGAAGGCCTGGACGATGGCCGGGTCCTCGGTCAGCAGCGTGACGCGTTTCGTTTCTTCGGTGAAGATGCCCTCGTAGGCGCCGGGAACGGCGCGCGAGGCCGTGCCGATCCGGTAGGGGCCGTAGGTGCGGAAGGCGAAGGTCGGACGCCGCATCTCCGGATCGAGCGCATGGGTGAAGACGAGGCTCCACCGGCCGTTCTCGAAGGTGAAGCGACGCGTGCCATAGCCGCCGTACCAGGGCTCCGGTCCGGTGCTGGCATAGGTGCCGGACAGGCGTTCGATCTCGGTGCGCGGGCCGAACCGGTCGCCGGCGAGGGCGGGGAGGGCGGCGAGGGCCACGAGGCCGGCCGCAAGGGGGAGAAGGCGGGACATGAGGGTCTCCATCGGGCTTCTGTGAGAGGCTCCAGACGAGCCTCCGAACCCATGACGGGCGGACCTTCGCCAATTCGACACGGCGCCGCCGCGCGCATCCTCCGTCATACGCCCGAGGGCGTACCTGAGCTTCCCTCCGCCGTCGCCTTCCAGCCTACTCCGCCGCCTGGTGCATCTTGCTGCCGACAACCTCGCGGAAATCGGGCAACGGGGACAACCAGCGGCGGGCCAGGGCCTCCGTGCGGGCGGACCAGGCGAAGCCGTCGGTCCCGTGCACCCGCCACAGCACCTCGTCCGAGAGCTCGACCAGCGCGAAGGCGCCGGCCGGCTCGCCCGCCGTGGTGAAGGTCTCGGTGAGCGACTGCAGGGTGATGTGGGCGATGCCGTCCACCATGGTCAGCGTGTTCCAGTGGACGTGGCCGGAGATCCAGATGACCGGGACCCTGGCGGTGCGCAGCACGGCGCGCACGCGCTCGGCCGTCGGGTAGGTCGAGAAGCGGGCGTTGTTCTCGAACCAGTAGTTGCCGACCTGCGAATGGCCCGACACGGGCACGTGGCTGACGATGGCGAGCGGCCGGTCGGCGACTGCGATGGTCGCCGCCAGCCAGGCGAGATCGGCGTCCTGCAGGGCGAAGCCCTGGGGCCGGTGGAGCTTGGCGTCGGCGCGCCAGACCACCAACCGCCAGTCGCCGACGTCCACCGTCTCGTGGCCGGCGCTGCGGCCGAGGATGGCGTCGTTGTCCGCCACCGCGAGGTAGTCGCGGTCGTGGTTGCCGTCGAGATGGAAGCGCGGCGCGGCGATGGGGGCGAAGGCCTCCGCCACCTCGCGCTCGAGCGCGAGATCGCTGTCGCGGGCCTCGTCGGAGATGCGGTCGCCGAGATCCAGCACGAGGTCGGGACGGGTTTCCGCGACGAAGCGGCGGAACTCCTCCAACAGGCCCAGCGCGGCCGGCCCGGCCTTCGAGAACGACGGCTTGCCGTGGTGGATGTCGGTGACGATGCAGATGCGGGCGGCGCGGGACATGGAGGGGATCCTCGGGGTGGAAGCGGCAAAGGCAAAGGCCCGCCCCGCCGGTGGCGGGACGGGCCGGATCGGCATCGGCAGGCGTCAGCTGGCGCGGCGCGGCAGCAGCGGCTGCACGGCGGCGGCCATGGCCTTCAGCGCCTCGTCGGCCGGCTTGGAGCGGTTCACCACCGACTGCAGGTGATCGTTGATGACGTCGGTGATGCGCAGGGCGTTCTGGCCGGGGAAGGCGTACCAGCCGTTGATCACGTCCTGCTGGCGGATGGCGACGAGGTGGTTCGGGTTGTCACGGTAGAACTTGCCGAGCAGGTCCTCGCGTTCCGCCGGAATGGTGGTGCCCGGCATGTAGCCGGTGGCGTTGACCATCGCCGTCGCGCCGATGGGGCCGGTGGCGTATTTGATGAACTTCCAGGCCGCTTCCTGCTTGGCGCGGTCCTTGGCAAACATCATCGCGACGTTGCCGCCGGCCGGCAGGCGCGGATTGGCGGCCGACAGCGGGAAGCGACCGCAGACCAGCTTGAAACGCCCGCCGATCTCGCGGTTGTAGCGGCCGAGCTGGGCGGTGGACTGCATCGACATGCCGAGGCGGCCGGAGAAGAAGTCCTGGAAGGCCGTGTCGGGGCGGATGTCGGGCATCTTGCCCTCGTCCACCATCTTTCGCAGCACGCGGATCGCCTTCTCGCCCGGCTCGTCGGCGAAGGCGACGCGGCTCTCGTCTGCGTTCAGCATGGTGCCGCCATGGGACATGACGAGGGCCTGCCAGGCCCAGTTGCCGGTGATGGTCCAGTCGTAGAACAGGCCGGTGCGATTCTGCGCCGGGGCGGAGATGGCGGCGGCGAGGCGGATCACCTCGTCCCAGGTCGTCGGCAGCTTGTCCGGATCGCCGCCCGCGGCCTTCAGGAGGTCGACGTTGTAGTAGAGGATCGGCGTCGACATGGCGAAGCCGATGCCGGTCTGCTTCGTGCCGGTCTGGCCAAGCGAGAGCAGCGAGGGCGAGAAGCCGAGCGATGCGGTCTCTGGGTCGGCGTCCATGAAGGGCTTCAGGTCGACGGGGATGCGGCGCTCGTCGAGCGTGCGCTGGCGGTTCAGGCCGTGGAAGGCGACGTCCGGCAGGCTGTTGGTGACGACGTCGCGGAGGTTCCGCTGGAGGATTTCCTCATAGCCGACCTCCGGGGCGCGCAGCGTCACCTTGATGGTCGGGTTGGCCTTCTGGAAGTCGGTCGCGATCTTCTCCATCAGGTCCTTGAAGAGGACCGGGATGGAGTACTGCACCTGCAGCTCCACCGGCGTCGACTGGGCGCGAAGGTAGGAGGGCATCGCGACGGAACCGGCCAGCGCGGCCGTCGTGGTCAGGAATGTGCGGCGGGACGTCGTCATCGGAAGGCTCCGGGGTCGGTGAGGAGAGGGCATGCGTCAGGCGGCTGCGATGCGCGGGGGCGCCTCGCAGGATGAAAGGGCTGCGCCGCCGGGCGGCGGCTCGGGGGTGCCGTAGATGTCGGCGAAGGCGGCGGGCGTCAGGGCGCCGGCGGGTGCGTCGAGCACGACCCGGCCGCCGCGCAGCGCGACGACCCGGTCGGCGAAGCGGCGCGCGAGGTCGACCTGGTGCAGCGAGCAGAGGACCGCGATGCCGTTCTCCCGGGCCACGGTGCGCAGCACGCCGAGCACCGTGTCGGCGGCCTTCGGGTCGAGGCTCGAGACGGGCTCGTCGGCGAGCAGCACCCGCGAACGTTGCGCCAGCACCCGCGCGATGGCGACGCGCTGCTGCTGGCCCCCTGACAGGGAATCGGCGCGCTGATAGGCCTTGTCGAGGAGTCCCACCCGGTCGAGGCAGGCGAGGGCGAGTTGCCGGTCGGCGGCGGGGAACATCCGGGCGACCACCCGCCATGTCGCGACATGCCCCATGCGCCCCGCCAGCACGTTGTCCAGCGCCGACATGCGGCCGATCAGGTTGAACTGCTGGAAGATGAGGCCGATGTCGCGCCGCGCCTCGCGCAGATCCCGCCCGCCGAGGCCTGAAAGGTCGCGGCCGAGCACCGAGACGCTGCCGCTGTCGGGCGCAACGAGGCGCGTCACGCAGCGGAATACCGTCGACTTGCCGGCGCCCGACGGACCGACCAGCGCGACGACCTCGCCGGGCGCGAGGGAGAAGGACACCTGCGCGAGGGCGGTCGTCGCCCCATAGGTCTTGGACACGCCATTGAGGCTCAGCACCGGGGCCATCAGACGAGCCTCCGGCGCAGCCAGGCCGAGAACTGGTCGATGGCGGTCACCATCACCAGCACGATGGCCGAAAGGGTCAGCAGCTTCTGGAAGTCGAGGAGGTCGATCGCCGCCTTGATCTCGATGCCGATGCCCCCCGCTCCGACGATGCCGAGGATGGTCGAGGTGCGGACATTGGCTTCCCACACATAGAGCGACACCGAGGCAAGGTTCGGCAGCACGGTCGGCAGCATGGCGTAGGTGACGACCTTGGTGCGGTTGGCGCCGGAAAGGGCCGCGGCCTCCAGCGGTGCCGGCGGGATGGTCTCGATCGCCTCGGCATTGAGCTTGGCGATGACGCCGAGGGAATGGACGATCATGCCGAGCACGCCGGCGAAGGGCCCGAGACCCACGGCCGCGACAAAGAGGATGGCGAAGACCACCGTGTCGATGCCGCGGAAGGCGTTGACCACCGCGCGGACCGGGATCGACAGCAGCGGCGAGGGCGTGACGTTGCGGGCGATGAACACCGATAGCGGGAAGGCGAGCACGGTCGCCACCGCCGTGCCGACCGTGGCGATCGCCACCGTTTCCAGGGCCCGGTAGAGGAAGGCGTCGAAGTCGCCCGTATAGGGCGGCCAGGCCGTCGAGGCCCAGGCCCAGAGCCGCGGCAGGCCCGTCACGAGCTTCGCCGGGTCCACTTCGGCGATGCGCACGGATGCGAGCACGAAGGCGAGGACGGCGAGGACCACGGCCGCCCGCGTCACGCTTTCGCGCGACAGGAGGGCGACCGGCGGCTCCTGATAGGAGCCGTCGGCGCGCCGGATCGGCAGGGTGGGCCTCGCCACGGTCACGAGGTCCGGATCGCGCCGAGGTCGCGGCCCATCTTCTCGAGGCCCTCGTAGGGCTGGTGGGTGGCCGGCACGAAGCCCGTGTAGGGCCAAGGCAGCAGCTTCTTCTCGTCGTCGGAGAGCCCGGCGAGAGCGGCGCCGAGGGCGGCCGCGCGGTCCTGCGGGAAGCTCTTCGAGACCACCACGCACTCGTTCGGCAGCGGGTCGGATTCCCAGACGACCGTGTTGGAGGTCGGCTGGATGGTGCCGTTGCGGATCATCGTGTTGCGGTGGGTGTCCCATCCCGTGGCGAGATCCACCTGGCCGTTGACGGTCGCCATCTGGGCAGCGGCGGCGGAGGCGCCCTCGGCGTAGCGGCCGAAGAAGCTCTTCGGCTCGATGCCCTTGGAACGCAGGAAATGGGTCGGCACCAGCCAGCCCGAGGTCGAGCCGACGTCGAGCATCTGCATCGACTTGCCGCGCGCGTCCTCCGGGAACTTCGCGACCGTCAGGCCCGGGCGGGCGACGATGATGGCCTTGTAGGTCGGGATGCCGTTGACCAGCATCGTGTTGATGATGCGCGCCTCGCCGCGGACCTTGGCGAGGATGTAGCCCCAGGGGCCCATCTGGGCGACGTCGATCTGCTCGTTGGCGAGCGCGGTGGCGATGCCGGCCCAGTCGTTGGCGACCTGCAGCTCGAGATTGGCGCCGACCTTCTCGGCGACGGCCTTGTAGACCGGCTCCCAGACGCGGCGGGTGTCGGCCTGGGTCGGCTGCTGCGGCCCGAGGCCGATCTTCAGCGTCGGGCGGCCCTGCGCGAGCGCCGGGGCGGCCAGCGTGGCGCCGGCGGCGGCGAGGAGGAGGCGGCGGTCGATGAGGGTCATGGTCGGTCTCCGGTGGGTCGAGATCACTTGACGGCGGTCATGGTGACGCCGTCGATGAACCAGCGCTGGGCAGCGAGGAAGGCGATGACGAGGGGGGCGGTGATGGCGGTGGCGGCGGCCATGAGCGGGCCGTAGTTCGTCCCGGCCTCGGCGTTGGCGAAGTAGACGACCCCGAGCGGCGGCGTCGCGAGGTGCTCCGACTGGATGACGATCAGCGGCCAGAAGAACTCGTTCCAGTTCCACACCAGCGACAGCACGCCGAAGGCGACCACTGCCGGCATCGCGGTCGGCATCATGATGCGCCAGACGATGGCGAACTCGCCGAGCCCGTCGAGCCGGGCCGCGTTGATGAGGTCGTCGGGGACGGTGAGGAAGAACTGCCTGAGCAGGAAGATGCCGAAGACCGAGATGGTCGAGGGCAGGATGACGGCGGCATAGCTGTTCAGGAGGCCGAGCTGCCAGAGCAGGATATAGAGCGGGATGGCGGTGACCTGCGGCGGGATCAGGAGGCCGAGCAGCACCAGCAGGAACATCGTCTCCTTGCCGCGCCAGCGCAGCTTGGCCAGCGCATAGGCGCAGGGCAGGGCGGTCAGGAGCTGGCAGGTGAAGATGGCGCCGGTGACGATGAAGCCGTTCAGGATGTAGCGGGCCAGCGGCTGCTTGGTGAAGGCGTCGGTATAGTTCTGCCAGGCGTGCCACTGTTTCGGCAGCAGGCTGAACTCCGGCGAGAAGATCTCGCCCGAGGGCTTGAGGCTCACCGAGACCATGATGACGAAGGGGGCCAGCATCAGCACCGCGCCGAGGCCGAGCACCGCATGACGGAAGATCTGGAAGCCGAGGCCGGAGGCGGCGAGGGACCTTGTGCGCATGGGGTCGCCTCAGCCGTAATGGGTGTGGCGTTCCTGCAGCTTCACCTGGATGACGGTGACCAGCAGGACGAAGCCGAGGAAGACGACGGTGAGGGCGGCGGCATAGGCCGAGCGCAGGAAGGAAAACCCCTCCTGGTACATCTGGAACAGGAGCACGTTGGTGGACTTGTTCGGGCCCCCGTCGGTGAGGACCTGGACCGTGTCGAAGACCTGGAAGGCGCGGATGGCGGTGATGGTGACGACGAAGAGCGTCGCCGGCCCCAGCATCGGCCAGGTCACGCGCCGGAACCGCTCGAAGGCGCCGTCCGCCCCGTCCACCGCGGCGGCCTCGTAGAGGTCCTTGGGGATCGCCTTGAGGCCGGCGACGAAGAGCACCATGGACAGGCCGATCGCCTGCCAGATGCCGATCACGCCGAGGGCGAAGAGCGCCGTGTCCGGGTTCTTCAGCCAGTCGGTCGTCGGCAGGCCGAAAAAGGCGAGGGTCAGGTTGATGGCGCCGACCGTCGGGTGGAAGGCGAACTGGAACACCAGCGCCATGGCGAGGAGGGTCGAGACCACCGGCAGGAAGAAGGCGGCGCGGTAGAAGCCGCGCAGGCTGGTGCCGGCCTCGATCAGGATGGCGGCGCCGAGCCCGAGGAACACCGACAGCGGTACGACGAAGGCCACATAGGAGAGCGTGTTGCGCAGCGTCTTCCAGAACACCTCGTCGGCGGCCATCTCTCGGTAGTTGGCAAACCCCGCCCAGGCGATCTCCGGCATGCCGAAGGTCCAGTCGGTGAAGGACAGGGCGAAGACGGCGACCGTCGGTCCCAGCAGCATGATCCAGATGAGCAGGAAGGCCGGCCCCGCCAGCACCCAGGCCGCCATCTGCTCGGCCGCCTCGCCCGCCGCCCGGCGCCGGCGGACGGCGGTGGCTCCCGCCATGGGCAGCGCCAGGTCAGACATGGAGCGCCTCGATCCGCTGCGGCTGCAGCGGCGCGTCGGTGAGCACCTGCGCCTTCAGCCGCCGTCCGTCGGCGGCGAAGACCAGCACCCGGTCGGGCTGCACCGTGAAGGCGGCCTCCTCGCCCGGGCGGAACCGCGCCCCGACGGCCGGCTCGACGCGTGCGACGACGGGCTTCTCCGCCCCCGTCACGCGCAGGTGCACGAGCGTCTCTGCGCCGAGCATCTCGACATGGCGGACCGTGCCGGTGATCCCGATCGCTGCCTCGCCGCGTCCCGCCGGCAGCAGAACCTCCGGCCGGACGGCGGCGGTGACCTGCCCCCCCGTCGACGTGGCGACCGCCACCGGCCAGCGCGCACCGAGCACCGTGAGGCCGCCGTCGGCCTCGATCCGCGCCGGCAGGGTGTTGATCTCCGGCGTGCCGATGAAGGTCGCCACTGCCAGGTCCTGCGGGTCGTCGTAGATGACCTGGGGCGATGCGACCTGCATCAGGCGGCCGCCCATCATCACCGCCACCCGGTCCGACATGGTCATGGCCTCGGCCTGGTCGTGGGTGACGTAGACGAAGGTGGTGCCGAGGCTCCGATGCAGCTCAGAGATTTCCGTGCGCGCCTGCACGCGCATCTTGGCGTCGAGGTTCGACAGCGGCTCGTCCATCAGGAAGGCCTTGGGCCGCCGCACCATGGCGCGCGCGAGGGCGACGCGCTGGCGCTGGCCGCCCGACAACTGGGCGGGCCGCCGCGCGAGCAGGTGGCCGATCCCGAGGCCCTCGGCGACCGCCGTCACGTCGGCGGCGATGCCGGCGCGCGCCGTGGCCGCGCCGGGCATGATCCGCCCGACCAGAGGCAGGCGCTGGGCCGCCGAAAGCCGGCGCATCTCCAGCGGCAGGCCAATGTTCTCCGCGACCGTCATGTAGGGGTAGAGGGCGTAGGACTGGAACACCATGGCAATGTCCCGCGCCTTCGGCGGCAGGTCGTCGACCACCGCGCCGTCGATGACGACGTCGCCCGCGTCCTGGGTCTCGAGCCCGGCGAGGATGCGCAGGATCGTCGTCTTGCCGCAGCCCGACGGGCCGACCAGCGTCAGGAATTCGCCCTGGGCGATGTCCAGCGAGACGCCCTGCAGGACCGGCGTGTCCCGAAAGCTCTTCGCGATGCCGCGCAGCGATATTCCGGCCATGGCGCCCTGCCCATCGACGCCCCGCGGGGCTGACTTGTCGCCTTTAGCTCGACAAGTTAACGGGCGTGTGACGGACGGCGTTTCAGAGCGTGTCGATGCGCACGATGAGGCTGCCGGACGGGATCACGGCATTGCCGTAGAGCAGCGGTCGCCCCTCGGCGTCGCTGTCCACATACATCATCACCAGAACGGGCGCGTCGAGCGGGATGGAGAGCGCCTCCGCCTCGCGCGGCCGCGGCATGCGGCAGTCGAGCCAGGTCGAGGCGCGGTAGAAGGCGTCGACGCCGTATTCGGCCAGCGCCTGGGTGAAGCTGCCAGAGCGCGCCACGGCCTCGCCGATGCCGGCGAAGCGGCCGCCGTCGAAGAGATGGTAGCCGTAGATGAGGAGCGACGGGCTGGCGCCGCGCACCGTCTCGACCATCACCACCGGCGTGCCCTCGGCGAGGCCGAGATGGCCGGCAATGGCGGTCGTCGCCAGTCGCTCCTCGGTGCCGACGACGCGCCCCGAGGGCCCGGCGTTCATCTGGCGCTCGATCTCGCTCCATTTGGAATCGCGCGTGATACGGTACTCGGGGGGCCGGTCCTCGACGAAGACGCCGCGTCCGCGGCGGGCCCGCACGAGGCCGAGCATGGCGAGGTTGGCGAGCGCCATGCGCACCGTGTGACGGTTCACGCCAAAGCGTTCGGCCAGCTCGTTCTCCGACGGCAGTTGGTCCCCCGGCCCGATCAGCCCTGAACGGATCTCGGCTTCCAGATCACTCTGGATCAGCCGCCAGACCGGGAAGCGCGTTTTCGCCATGGATCGTACCGGTTCCCATCGCAGCTACCAGGCCCCCGTCATTTGCGGGCCAGTTGCACGCCAAGGGGACTCGCTGATTGCGGAAAAGCCAGGCGGCTCAGGGCCAACCCTAAAACGGTCCCTTGGCCCTTGGCCCCGTCCTCACAAAACAACGGTTTCCACACCCGGATCAAGGTGGCACCGCCGCCGCTTTCGGACCATCTCAGCTGCGGGAGGCCTTGGCCGAACCACTCGACCTGCCAAACCCGACACCCTGGATGTCGGTTTTGGCCCCAAGCCCTATGGCAGCGGCGCGGCGTTGCGATGCCGCGCCGCCAGACCCTCAGAGATCGACCTGCTCGGAAAGTTCAAGCGCGTCATCGAGTTCCACGCCCAGGTAGCGAACCGTCGTCTCCAGCTTCGTATGCCCAAGCAGGAGTTGGCAGGCCCGCAGATTGCCGGTCCTCTTGTAGATCAAGGCGACCCTCGTGCGGCGCAGACTGTGGGTGCCGAATAGCGTGTGATCGCGCCCGGCCAGATCCAACCAGTCGCCAAGCAGCCGCGCGTATTGGCGGGTGGTCAGGGGCTGTCCCGATTTGCTTCCGATAGGGAAGAGCCAATCGCCATTCCGCTGGGGGCGAACTCGCAGCCACCCCAGCACAGACTCTCGCGATGCCTCCGTCAGCTCGAAGACAACAGGTCGACCGGTCTTTCTTTGCCCAACGGAGGCTCGCGGCCGGACGCTGCCTGCCAGAACGACATCAGCGACGCGGAGGTGCACCAGATCGCAACCCCGCAGCTTGCAGTCGATCGCGAGATTGAACAACGCGAGATTGCGTATGCGGTGCTGGTGTCGGAGCTGGGCCCGGATCGCCCAAATGTCCTTCGGCTTGAGCGGCGGTTTGGGGCCGACCATCAGTCCCGAGTTCCACGCGTGCCGGACCTGTTCGGATGATGTCTCTCGTTCCATGACGCATCCTCCAAAGGATGCCGCACCCGGAAAAAATCATACCACCGCGCTGCAGCTTCCTGCCTCGACAGCAGAAACAGCAGGCTCGCCAAAAGTAAATGCTGAAAAGGTGCTCCTATGGCGAGGCATTGTTCTCACATCTTCGCGAGATACTCCTTCATCTCGGCTTGAAGAAAGCTGGTGAATAGATCAGCGCGTGGATTTCCCGCGGCCGTCCCGTAGTGAACGATCGACATTTGGACAGGCGCAATACGATGTTCGGGCAACACGACTTCAAGAGCGCCTTCGTTTAAGCCTGGCTGCGATAGGAAACGCGGGACGAGCCCAATTCCGCCCCCTCCGCGAACGATGGCGACCAGCGTTTTGGGGTCGTTGACAGCGACCTGCGCCTTAAGTTCAGTCTCCATAACGCCTTCCGGACCGCGAAGTGTAAGTCTGGTTTCCCCCCTAAAGCCGGCGAAGCAGTGCTCGGATAGAGCGGCAACTGTCTGGGGCCTGCCGCGCGCGTTCAAATAGGCTGTACTTGCCACGAGATGCTGGGGCATTGCTCCGAGGCTCCGACGCATTAGGCTGCTGTCGTCCAATGGGCCGATCCGCACGGCGAGATCGAACCCCCCGGCGATCAGGTCCTCGATCTGGTTGGATACCGCGATCTCAAGCCGGATGCCGGGATAGAGCGCTGCAAACCGCCCAACAGCCGGGCCAACGATCTCCGCGGCGAAGGCGAAAGGCAGGCTCAGGCGCAGCGCTCCGGTGGGTTGGGCGACATGCGCCTCAATGCCCGCCAAAGTCTCAGACACCTCCTGAACCATCCGTGCGGCTCCTCGGGCCAGAACGTGCCCCGCCTCAGTCAACCGATTCTGACGGGTTGTGCGGACGACCAGTTGCAAACCGAGGTTCTTCTCCAAGGCAGCGACATGTTCGCTGACCGTCGAGGTGGGCAGACGCAACCGTCTGGCCGCGCCCACGAAACTGCCGGCCTCCGCCAGCGCGGCAAACGTCATGAGATGGTTCAGGTTGGGGTAGGTCATTCGAAAATCCGGACAGTAAATCCAATTTCAGCCACTACCATCCCGTGGCCCGGATGTTCTAGCCCTTCCCTATCGAGCGAAAGGACCAGCGATGCCGCCCGGCCTCTCTGTTTTCACAATGCCCAGGGGCATCAATCGACCGGAACTGGTCACCCGTGACCTGATTGCGAACAACCTCGGCGGCTGGACGACCCCTTCCTGGTGGTGTCGCTCTTTGAAATGCGCAGCCCCCTCTTCCCGCCGCACCCGCATGCCGGGTTTTCGGTTGCGACCTACATTTTTCCCGAAAGCCAGATCGGGTTCTGGAACCAGGATACGCTGGGTAATCGGAACCTGATCCCACCGGGTGCCTTCCATCTCACGGTCGCGGGCGCCGGCGTGATGCATGAGGAGACGGTAACTCGCAGCGGGCGGTTGGCGCTCGGTTTGCAGATCTGGATCGACCACGCCGCCGCCGATCGTGAGGTTACACCTGCTGCATTGCATCTGCCCGCTGCGGACGTTCCAATGATCGCATCGGACGGAGTGCTGCGCCGGGTCTTGCTTGGCACGTCTGCCGGACTGACCTCGCCGATTAAGGCGCCGCTTGCGGCGCGGATCGTGGATATTGAGCTGCAAGACGGCGCAGTCCTGGAAGAGCCGATCCCGGATGGTGAAGCCGCCTTCGTCGTGATCCGCGACGGCGAAGTTGCAACAGCGGCAGGCGTCGCAGACCGCGGGACCGCTGTGTTCAGCAACGTTGACGCCTTGCGCCTGACCGCGCGCGGCAATGTACGACTGACCCTCTTTGGAGGGCCACCGCTGCGCCAATCCGTCATTTCGGCTGGCCCCTTTGTCGCATCGAGCCAATCGCAGGCCCGCGCCTTTGAGGCTCGCTTCAGGGCAGGTGGCATGGGTCGCCTGACCGCTTTCGATCAATCCGAGCTCGACCGCGATTTCGATCAGACGCGATGAATAAGAGGTGTGGATTCATGACATGCGTTGGCACCCATCCGCATGCATTCGAGACGCTGGCTCTGCCCACGGACCCTGGCCAAGATGCGACAGGAGGCAGCTTTGCTAGTTTCACCACCCACCGGATCCAGACGGCCCCAGGCGTCAACCTGTTCGTGCGCGAGGCCGGCAACGGAGAAGCGCTCGTCCTGCTTCATGGATGGCCGCAGCACGGACTCATGTGGCACACAGTTGCGCCTGCACTTGCCAAGCGCTTCCGCGTCATCGTTCCCGATCTGCGTGGCGCGGGTAACTCGTCAATTCCAGCCGATGGCTATGACAAGGTGACGATGGCCGCGGACATCGTGGCGGTCATGGATGCGCTCGGCATTCGCAACGCGAATATAGCAGGCTACGACCTCGGTGCCGGCGTCGCCTATGCACTTGCCGGGGGCCACCGCGAAAGGGTGGTGCGATTGGCGGTCATGGAGTTTGGCCTCGCCGGCTTCGGCTATGAGTCATTCATGGTACCGACCCCAGACTGGACCGACGCATCAAACTGGCATCTCGGCCTGTTCACGGTACCGGACGTGGCCATCATGGCGTTTCAGGGCCGCGAACGCGAACTGCTGAGCTGGTTCTTCTGGCACATCGCGCATGATGGCGAAGCTGTCAGCCCGGAGCATTTCGAAGCCTATCTCCGCGCAATCCAGCGACCTGGCGCCTTGCGCGCTGGGATTATGTACTACGCCAGCGTCTGGCAAGACGCCGCCGACAATGCGCGGCTTGCGGCTGTGCCCCTCGACATTCCGGTTCTCGGGATCGGCGGCGCCATGAGTGGCGGGCCATACATCGAACAGCTTTTCCGCGCGGTGGCGACCAAGGTCGCGGGCGCGGTGATCCCCAAAGCCGGCCACTGGTTGGGCGACGAAAACCCCGAGGCACTGGCGCAGGTTCTTTCCGGCTTCTTCGATGCAGCCGTTCCCGGCCGCGCTTAAGGGGCACGCGGTCCAGAGCGTGAATGTCGTTTCTGATCTCCGCTAGCCGGTCCCGGATACGCTCGGCTTCATGGAACAGCATGGCTCGGTTGGTGAGCAGCCCGGATATCGTGTGTTCGAATGTCGGGTTCTGGCGGGGCGGATGGTGTCTGACATGCCCGCATCATAGGTCAACGCCTTGCGTTGACATCAACTTTTCTAGGTGAGTTTGCTACCTAATGCCGCTGTTGTCAGGCCTCACACGCTCACAGCTGTGGGGAGGCTGAGACCCGGAGCAAGCGCCACAGACGCAGGCGCCAACAAGGACCTGCCGGCAATGGCGGGCTGCATATCGGGAGGATGGAGCCATGCCAATCCGGGGCGCGACAGACGGCCCGCCAGGGCCGCTCGAGGAACGGGCCCGCGAGGTCCGCGAGGCCTTCGCCGCGCGCTATCGCGAATATCAGTATCGCTTTGTTGAATTCCTGACGGAGCATCTCAGCGACCTCTCGCGGGCCTTCGGCGGCGACCTGCAGGCCATGCTGGTTTTGGCCATCGTGGGACAGGTGCGGATCGCCTCCCTGGCGCATGCCGGAGCCGACGGGGACCAGGAGGAGCGAGGCGCCATCACCGCGTCACGCCTCGCGGACGTCACGGGTATTCCGCGCGAGACGGTGCGCCGCAAGCTGACCTTTCTCGCAGAGAGGGGTTGGATCGAGCGGACGCCCGGCCGGTCGTGGAGGCTGGTGGTGCGCGAGGAAGAGGCGGTGGCGCGACAAGACCTGTCCGATCTCGACCAGAGAGCGATCCATCGGATCGCCCGCCTGTTCGCGGGTCTGGAGGTGCTCGTCGTTCCGGATTCGCGCCAGGGCAGGCGGCCTAAGGCTTGAGGGTTCTCGTGCGCCCATGGCCCTTCGGCTGCCATGGTGAACCGCACCGGCTTCGGGCGTCCCCGCGGTGAGGTCGAGCCTCCAGCCTCGCCGCGACAATCACCAAGATGCCCCGGGTTTCACCGCTTTGCCGCAATTGGCGCAGGAACGCCGTGAGGCGCCGGACGGTTGTTCACGTGTCGATGCACTCGAAGGCCATGCCAACGACATCGTCGACTAACCCTTTGAAGTCATTCAACGGAGACACATTATGTCCATTCTCGACCAGCTCCTCGGTGGCGGTGACCGCGAGTCCACCAACGTGAACTCGGAGTCCTCGACTTTCGACTCGGTGATCGGCACCAATCCGGGCTTCGGCCTGAACACTTCGGATGTCCTCCATTCCTCGAACGCCAGTTCGGATGGTGACGGCGATATGGAGTCGAGCGAGTTCACCGGCATCGGCGATCTCGGCATCGGTTTCTCGGCCCCGACGGTGATCGGCGTCAGCACGTCCAACGACAGCGTTTCGGGCTCCTCGTCCGAGAGCGACGGCGGCAACGGCGGCCTGCTGGGCGGCCTTCTCTAAGGTCGTTCCCCCAGGGGGCGGAGCCAAGGCTCCGCCCCCGCCATCGTGATCGGCACGGTCCGGCCCGCTATGACAGAACCTGACGAAGTGAAGGCCTCGCTGAAAAGGCTCTGGCGGCCATTCGCTGTGGCGGCGGTCTTCAGCAGCGCCATCAACCTCCTGTATCTCGCCTCGCCGCTCTACCTGATGCAGGTCTACAACCGCGTGCTCGTCAGTGAGAACGTGACGACCCTTGTCATGCTGACGCTGATCCTCACCCTGGCGCTGGCTACCATGGGCATTGTCGACGCCCTGCGCTCGCAGGTCCTCATCCGCTCGGGCGTCAAACTCGACGCGGACCTGTCCAGCCGGGTTTTCGAGGCGCAGGTCGTGCGCTCCGCCCGTAATGGCTATTCCCGTGGCGCGCAGCCGCTGCGCGACCTCGACCAGTTCCGCACCTTCATCACCGGCCCAGGTGTGCATTTCGCCTTCGACCTGCCGTGGATCCCGATTTATCTCCTGCTCCTCTGGTTCATCCATCCGGTCCTCGGCGCCGTGGCCACAATCGGCGCCCTACTGCTGTTCGGGCTCGCGCTGCTGAACGAGAAGATCACGCGCCGCGCCCTCCGCACGTCGGAGCAGGCGGCCAATCGCTCCTATGTCTTCACAGAGAACATCCTCCGCCACTCTGATGTGGTGGTGGCCATGGGCATGCAGCCCTCGGTGGAGCGCAACTGGTCAGGCAGCCGCGATGGCATGTTGTCGGAACAGGCACTGGCGAGCGACCGCAATGCGCTCGTTTCCTCGGCGATCCGCTTCGCCCGGCTGCTGCTCCAGGCACTGATGCTCGGCGTCGGGGCCTGGCTGGCGATCCGGCAGGTAATCCAGCCGGCGACCATCTTCGCCGCAAGCATCGTCATGGGACGGGCGCTGGTGCCGGTCGAGCAGGCGGTCGGCACCTGGCGGCAGTTCAACGAGGCCAGAGAGGGCTATCGCCGGGTCCGTGCGCTGTTGCAGGAGGTTCCCGCCCGCGCCGTGCAGACCATCGTCCCGCCGGCCGACAACAGCCTCAGTTCCCAGGACGTGAGTTTTTCGGTCGCGGGCCGGCCGGAACCCATCCTGCGCGACATCTCCTTCGCCATCGGCTCGGGCCAAGCGATCGGTCTCGTCGGGCCCAGCGGCTCCGGCAAGAGCACACTCGCCCGCCTTCTGGTCGGCGCAGTCCAGCCGCAGCAGGGCACGCTGAAGCTCGGGGGGCTGGGCTACGACAAGTGGGACCGCGACGCCCTCGGCAGCCGCATCGGCTACCTGCCGCAGGACACCGGACTGTTCGCCGGCAGCGTGCGCGACAACATCGCCCGGTTCGGCGACGCCTCCACCGAGGACGTCGTCGAGGCGGCGATGATGACCGGAATCCACGACATGATCCTCGACCTCCCCAACCAGTACGACACGATGCTGGGGCCGGGCGGCGTCGGGCTTTCCGGGGGTCAGAAACAGCGGCTCGGACTGGCGCGGGCGCTGCTCGGTCGTCCCTCGCTCATCGTGCTCGATGAACCCAACGCCAATCTCGACAGCGCCGGCGAGGAGGCGCTGAAGCGCGCGCTGCTGGCGCTCAAGGCGGGTGGTACCACCATCGTCGTGGTCACCCATCGCAATACGGTTCTCGAGGTGGTCGACGCCCTGATGTTCGTTCGCGCCGGCCGCGTGGAGAAACTGGCGCCGCCCGAGGAGGTCTATGACCACATCCGCGCCACCATGGCGGCGACGCCGGCCGCAGCCACCGTGACCTGAGGAGGAGAGTATGGGCGCAGCCCACCGCCACGCCCTGCCGCTCACCGCCACACGCCGCGGCATCTATCTCGACAGCCGGGGTCCGGCGATCGCCGGCTTCGCAGCAATCGGCGCCTTCGTCGCGATCCTCGCGCTCTGGGCCTCTCTTGCTCCGCTGTCGGGCGCGGCCATCGCGCCGGGTACGCTTCAGGTGGAGGGACGCCGCCAGACGGTGCAGCATCCCTATGGCGGGGTCATTACGAACCTCGCGGTCGCCGACGGCGACGTGGTCGCCAAGGGGCAGGTGCTGATCACCCTGTCGGATGCGGAGCCGCGGGCGCGCCTGGACGTCCTGCTGGCCGAGCGCGACAGCTTGATGGCGCAGGAATCGCGGCTTGTTGCCGAGCGCGACGGCGCGGAAACACCGGCGTTCGCGACGCTGGATGGGCGGCGCGGGGAGGATCGGGTCGCCCAGGCCATCGCCAACGAGATGGCGATCCTCGCGGCGCGCCGCAGGCAGCACAACACGGCCGCCGACATCTTCCGGCAGAAGGCGGCGCAAGTGGGCGAACTGCGTCGCGGCTTACGGGCGCAGATCGAGGGCCTCACGCGCCAACGCGCGCTCGTGGATGAGGAGACCACGGGGGCGCGCGCACTGCTCGCCTCAGGCTATACACCGCGCACACGCGTGCTCGGGCTCGAGCGAGACCTCGCCCGCATCGATGCGGAGATCGGAGCCCGCCAGGCGGAGCTCACACGTGCGCAGGAGGCGGTGGGCGAAACCGAACTGGAAATCGCCCGACTGGACCGCTCGATGATCGCCGAAGTGACCGAGCAACTGCGGCAGACACAGGCAAAGCTCGCCGAAATCGCGCCGAAAATCCTGGTTGCGCGCGACGCGCTGACACGCACCAAGATCACCGCGCCGGCGACCGGAACCGTGGTCAGCGCCACGGTGTTCACTGAAGGCGGGGTGGTGCAGGCGGGAGCGACGCTCCTCGACATCGTGCCGGCCGACAATCCGCTGATGGTCGATGCGCGCCTGCCCATCGGCGACGTCAGCGAGGTGAATAGGGGCCAGACTGCCGATGTCCGCCTCGTCAGCGTCAACCGCTCCGAACGCCCTCATATCCGCGGCGAGGTGGTGCTGGTCTCGGCGGACAGGGCGGTCGATGAACGCTCGGGCACGGCCTACTACCCGATGCGGGTGAGAATGAATGCCGAGGACGTGCGCAACGCGCGCATGGAACTGAAATCCGGCATGGCCGCCGAGATCGTGGTGACGACCCGTCCGCGGTCGCTGGTCGACTACCTCATCGGCCCTCTGGCCGATGAGATCGCGGGTTCCTTTCGGGAGAGGTGAGCATTGCATGGCCAAGCGCAGCAAGACCCATGACGACGCACAGCCGAACCGCTCTGCGCCCGCCTTCGACGGCATGGCCGGCGGCCTGCTCTCCGGCGCCATGCTGGCGGGCGCGGTGGCAGGTGCGGTCGAGCACAGCCTCGCCCCTCAGGGTGCCGAGGGACCGCCCGCCGGCCCGGTCGGAACCGCCCGTGCCGCAGACGGCGGCGCTGGCGACGCACAGCCTGCAAGGCTACCGTTTCCTGCGCCTGGTGCTCCCGAAGTGGGACCCGCCAACGCACCGCACATGGAAGCGGCGCCCACGCAGGGGGAGCCCGCGCCGACCCTGACGTCGGCCGCGCCGTCGCAGGCGGGGCCGGGCGCGACCGGTGCTCAGGCGGCGCCGCGTCCGGAGGCCGCCCCGTCGACGTTCGTGGAAAGCACCGCGGCTCGCCCAGACGTGACCGCCACGCCGGCAGCGCCGACCTCATCGGTGGCCGAACAGGTGGAACCGGCCGCGATAGCGCCTGCAGTGGACCTCGCGGCGGTGCCTGCCGGCCTGTCGCCGCTCGTGGACCAAGTCGCCGGCGATCTGACTCAGGATCTTACGGCGCTGACGGACGCGGTCACAGCCGAGCTCAGTTCCCTGATTGCCATGCCCGCGATCACCACCGAACCCGGGTCCGCGCTGGAGGCGCCGACCAAAGCCGTGGCCGACCTTGCCGCGGCACTGGACACCCAACTCGCGGGCCTGCCGACCGCCGCCGAACTCGCCCCCGCCCTCATGGGCCCGGTGGCCGAGGTAGCAGCACTGGCAGAAACGGTCGCCGCCATTCCGGCGACCCTGCTCGGGGCCGAGAGCCTCGACGTGCCGCTCTCGCCGCTGAGCATCGCCCTCGGCGCCGAGGCAAACACCGCGCCGCATCTGTCGGTGACGTTGCCCGGCGTGACGGCTGACATGGGGGTGGAGATCGCGGCGGAGGTGGAGGCGGGCATCCTCGACCTCGGGGGGCTGGACGGTGGCGGTGCCCTCGCCATCAGCTTCGCCGGCCTGTCCTATCTGGACAGCCCGGAGATCGACGGCGGCACGACCGGCGGCAATGCCGGCCTGTTCCACGGCCTCATCTGACCGAGCGGAGCCGACGCGCCACGAAGCCGGGAGCCAGGATGCGGGCTGCCTCCTCGAAGGCGCGCGTCGCCTGGCGGATGTGGCGCAAGGAGCCGGAGGCCTTCGCCTCTTCCAAAATCCGCCGCGTCCGCAGCCAGCGCGGATCGCCGCCGCCGCAGGCGTCCAGATAGCGGATGGCCTCGGCCAGCGTGACGATGACCCGCTCGTCTTCGGTTCCTGGATAGAGGCTGACCGATCGCATCAGCAGTGTTCGTTTCGGCATATCGTACTCCCATGTGGGAAACACGTGCCGGTGGGTGGCAGATGCAATAGGCTATGATTTCTCGTGGGCTGACTTGCCAGTCTGTACCGCACCCGCAAGCCGGACACACCGCCGGGCGCTCAAGCGGACGGCCGATGACTGGATAGCGCCGGCGGAACGGGGTCATTTTCTGCGCATTACTTGAAGCGTGCGTGTCCTGCCTTCGACCCTATGCTCGAGGCCGCTCCGCCCTTCGCAACCAGCCGTCAAGCGGTAGGGCTCGTGTCACCCCGGTGATCGTGCGCCTGGCTGGCGGTTTCCGTCTCGCCAACAGCCGCAGGGGCGAGCTGCGGCTGAGTACCTCTGTCCCGCAGTTCAGCGCGGCTACGCATCCAGGCGGAGCCGGATGGCGTAGTTGTCGAGTGTTCCGCGCAGGGGAGGAGGCCCGTTCAGCCAAGCCGGATGGAGGACCGAGAGGCGAGAGCACGTGATCAGCTCTCGTAGCGCCTCGGCCGCCAGAAATGGAACGAGGTTTTTGGCGGGGCAGGACGCCCGTCCGGCGCTGAACGGCACGAGCGGCAGCGCGTCCTCGGCGTCCCGACCGATCCAGGATCGGGGGCGAAAGCGGTCAGCGTCCGGCACCCAGCTGGCGCGGTGGAAGAAGGGCGCATAGATCAGGACGCCCGCGCCTTCAGGCAGACCGCCCGTGCCAAGGGTGGTCGCCTCAGTCGTCTGGCGGAGGATGGCGGGGGTCGTCGGGAACAGGCGCAGCGTCTCCAGGATACAGGCTCTCAGGAAAGCCGGCTCGCTGCCAGCGTTCACGAGGGCCAAAGCCTCGGCGTCTGCGACGATCAGCGCGAGGGCCCGAAACGCGGTCATGCCCGCGGGATCGAAGGCGAAGAGCCATTGTGTGACCTGATGGGTCGCGGCGCTGGCTTCCGGCATTCCCGTAAGGCGGGCCACGAGGCTGCCGGGTTGGCCGCGTTCGACATAGGCTCGAAGCCGCGCATGGAGATCGTCGCGGGCACTCCGATCCCTCGGTCGCGCGAAGGCCCAGTTCGCCCGCCGCCGCAGGCGCTCCATCAGGTCTGAGACGGCTTGGTCGTCCCGCGCGAGGTCACCGAGCACGATGCGCCTGACGATCCGTGACCAAGCCTCGGCGAACGCGGGCCATGCGAGTTCGCCCGAAGCGCGGCTGCTCGCGAGCAGCACCTGCACCTCCTCGGCGATCACCATGCGGAAACGATCGGCTTGGCTGTGCACGGGAGCCGGTGTTTCCAGCGCCCTTTCGCTGAGCCGCCGACGCGGCGCGCGTTCGGCGCCCCGCGTGACGAGTGACGTGTCCGGCTCGAAATGGCCGAGCGCCGCCCGCTTCTCGTCGGATGCGGACGTGAACGGTGCGGGCGTCCCGTGGAGCACCGCCGCGACATCAGCCGGGTCGAGCACGAGCGCCTGCGTGCGGATCGGATTGCGGACGAGCGCGCTGCGGCCCCCATAGGCACGGTGCAGCCGCTCCATGTACCGTACGGCCCGGGCGTCGAGGTCCAGCCGTTCGGCGAGCGCCACCACGCGCCGCCTCCGAATGATGACGCCCTTTCCCCAGGTCGGCAGTGCCACCCGCAGCCAGAATCCCAGCGAATGGGCGATGGACATTGTCGGCAGGGCAGTGCCCGGCCCGGCGGGGTGCACCATCGTCATGCGAGCCACCGCAGCGAATGGGCCAGCCGCGCGGCGGCGTCCATGTCGAACCAGAGGCCATGGGCGAAGATGACCCGGTCGGCATTCAAGGCCACCAGGCGGCGCCCCGCATCTCTCGCCGGCCCGCCGGCCGCCCTGACGATGGCGCGCAGATAGACTGGGGCCCGACCGTCGGGAGCCGTAATCCCGGCGACCGCGGCGAGAGGCCGGACCAGGAGGGGCATCTTTTCAGGCTCCAGGTTCTGGACCAGGTCTGTGAGGATCAGCGTCCTGCTGTCTTGGTGAAACAGGGCGACCTCGCGAAAGCCGCCGAGGCCGGGGACGTGGACCTGGGACAGGTCGTCCGGCCAGTCTGCGGCGCTCTCCATCAGATCCTGGTCCAGCCGCACGCCCGACCGCTTCACCTGGGCGCGGTCGCGCAGGCCCGGCGCCGCCCAGGTCGTGGCCCGCGGCGCGTGCTCCTGCCAGGCGGCGAGATACATCCAGTGGGCGCTGTTCGGCGCGACGATATGGCGGATGGGCCCGATCTCTGCGAGGCGCCGGTGCAGGTCGGGTGTGTACCGCGTCGGCGAGTGAAGCAGCAGGCCGCCGTCAGGCAAACGCACGACGGTCATCCGGACCGGCAAAGGCACCAGGCCCATCGCCTTGAGCGGGCCGCTGTCGACGATCCACACATTCTCCGCAACGCCCTTCGGCACGTCGAGCGGAGGATAGGTGACGTCCGTCCTGTTCATCGGCGGGCCCGCGCGGCACCGGCGGCCATGGCGACGAGGAATACACCGCCGAGAACCGCCGCCACGGTGACCGCCGTCTGCCGATGTTCCGGCGAACGCAGGCCGCCGTCGATGCCGCCGGGAATGGCCGGTGGCCGGAACAGATTGCCGCTCGTCTGGCGGGCAGCCGGGGCTCTGCGGAAATAGGCGGTGAGGAACCGCGACATCAGCCGGCCGCTCAGCTGCGGCGACAGGAAGTGTCCCAGGCGCACGAGCCCGGTCACGGCGCCGACCATGGTGGTGGGCCGGGGGTTGCGGGCGAGGCGGACGATGGCTGCGGCGACCGTCCGGGCGTCGAGCAGGGGCGGGGGAGCGGACAACTGCCGGCCGGTATAGTTGGCCCCGTGGGCGATGCCCGGCGTATCGACGAAAGCCGGATAGATGTCGCAGACGTGGATCCGGGGATGGTCGATGAGTTCGCCGCGCAGGGCTTCGGCAAAGCCACGCAGGCCAAACTTGCTGGCGCTGTAGGCGGCGGCAAAGGGCGCCGGGGCGAAGCCGCCGAGCGAGATCATGTTGATGAAGACACCCTCGCCCTGGGCGATGAAGACCGGCAGCGCCGCATGGGCATCGTTCATGTGGCCGATGAGATTGGACCGGATGACCTGCTCGTGAGCCTCGATGGGCGTTTCGTGGAACGCCCCGACGGCGCCGGTGCCGACATTGCTCACCCAGACGTCGATCCGTCCGCCGAAGGCGACCGCCTCCTTCGCCAGATGACGGACGGCACTTGCATCGCCGACGTCGGTCGCCACCACGAGCGCCCGCCCGCCGGCCTGGCGGCAGTTCGCCGCGACGGTCTCGAGCGCCCTGGCGTCGCGCGCCGCCAGGACGATGCTGGCGCCGTCGCGTGCAAAGGCGAGGGCGGTGGCTTCGCCGATGCCGCTCGATGCACCGGTGATGACGACCACGAGGCCTGTCCTGGTCAGGGCTGTCTTCGCGTCGGTCATGTCCCGGCCTCGTCCTGCAACCGTGTTTTCCCGGTGGTCAAGCCGGCGGGAGAGCTGAAGGTTCCAATCGGAACAACGGCGACCCCGCAAGGCGAGCAGCCCTCCCGGGAGCGACCCTTACGCAGGCACCGCGGAATGTCGGATTTCGCACAGAGCGTAGTGCGGGGGCTTCAGCCGCTTAGGATCATGAATGCCACGGGCAAGATTTCAGTGGCGACCATTTGACGGCAATCCATTCAGCGAGCCAGAACCATGCAACGCCCGCAGATGAAGTCTCGTCTCCAGTTGTGGGATGAAAGAGAACCGGGGTTCCAGATCGGTGATCAGGTCAGGACCCTCTCCGGTGGACCCGCGATGGAGGTCACCGGACTGCAGGGTGGCGGCCTCGTTGCCTGCAGGTTGAACGGCAAGACCTTCGTACTTGCGGCGACGATCCTCAGACACGCCGAGCTGCCGTCGGCGCGGGAACTGGGCCTGCCCCGTCGCGGTCGAGTGGTGAGCAGCCGGCGCTCGCTGACGGTCTCCGGAAGCGGGACGCCTTCTCTCGCGACCGCTCCGGGTCAGGTGTTCTCCGCCATCGAGGTCGCAGCCATGCGGGACGCCTTCGCCGGCGCCTGCGCGCGCCTCAGGGCGGAGGGCGACCCGGCGCTGCGGCACGAGATCGCGGTGGCCGTTCTTCGGTCGTGGTCGCCTGTCTCCCGCGACGACGGTGCAGGCACGGAGGCCCTCGGAGGCCGCTAGTGCACGCGCTTCGGCGGAGAGTAGATGCCGCCGACCAGCGCGAGGAGCCCATGGCGATCGAGGATGCGGATGTTGCCGCGCGTCCCCTTGATGAAGCCTTCGCCTTCCAGGGCCTGGATGCCGAGGGTCACGGCCCCCCGTCCGGTGCCGAGCATGGTCGCCAGATATTCGTGGGTGAGCGGAATGTTCGGCCCGTCGGCGCGGTCATGGCACATGAGAAGCCACCGGGCGAGCCTGCGATGGGCAATGACCCGTGCATTGGCATAGGCGGTTTCGCTGACCTGGAAAAACAGATGCAGCAGGTTGGCGCGGACGATCTCGCCGAGGCGCGGGATTTCCGCCATGAGCGCGGGAAACCTCTCGGCGGGCAGGCGCAGGCCGAATCCGGGGATCTGGACGAGGGCGCGGTGGGGGGACACGGACAGACCGAAGGCAAGGGCATAGCCGACGGCGCCCTCGCGTCCGATCATGCCGACCTCCGCCAGGGAGCCGTCGACGTCGTGGAGGAGCGAGGTGACCCCCGATTCCATGAAATACATGTGATCGATCGGACTGCCCTGACCGTGCAACTCGCACCCCAGCGGCAGGTGGATTCGCTCCGTCTGCCTCAACACATGGTCGGCTTCGTCGGGTGCGAGGTCTTTCAGCACCTCGTTGAGATGAGGTTGGGACGGCATTGCGCGTCTCCGTCGGGCAGGTGGGGTCGACGCGACCTCCGCGGAGGTGGCGACACGCGCAGCACGCCGTCTGTGAAACGCTGTGGCGACTATAAGCAACGCAGGGTCTGCAGCTCTAGGCCATGTCCAAATCGGTGCGGTGAGCGCACGACAATCAGCATCAAATGCACGAAACAGAGCGTAGCACGCCCTGTCTAGGGCGTATCGACCAAAAGCTCCAGGCGGGCGGACAACACCATCCTGTCGTCTCCCCAGTCATAGACCTGCACCTGGAGACGTCTGGATCCCCCGCCCTGACGCACCGAGTCGAGCATCATCTGCGCCAGCATTTCCGTCGCTTCCCGCTCGATATGCGACGACCTATCCAGGTCCACCCGCTCGCTGAGGTCCGTCACCAGGCCGTCTTCAACGACCGAGAACCGGTATCCGGGCATACGGCCCTCCTTCGGTCGGGTGCTGGATCGCGCCGGCTCGGCCGACGAACGGTGCCGGGTCCGAAATGGGATGAAACGCCGTTCCGGCCGCGCCGTTCCTTCCCCGCCGGGGGAAATGTATGATTCCGGACAAAGGGTTCGCGACGTTCCCGTGTCGGTCTTGGATGGACGGTGACCAAAGGCATGGAGTGCCGTCATGTGCAGCCCGCCTATCATGGAACCGGCATTCGTGACCCCCGAGCAGCTTCAGGACGCGCAGACCGTCTTCGATCAGGTGTGCGAGGAGTTCGCCTTCAGGGCGGACGACCATTCAGCCCGCAGCCGGCTGGCGGAGGCCGTGATGACGGCGGCATGCCTGCGCCATGACCTGCCCAGCCAGTTCTGGACCATTGCCCGGCGGACAGCCGCCGACATCCTTCAGGAGCGAGGCTGACGCAGGGCCGGTGGGCACGAACCCGCTGGCTGCGCCGGCCTCCATTTCGTCTCGCCGGTGCCAGCGTTCTTGAACCTGTGCGGCGCGGGCCCCGCGAAGCTTGCGAAGCCATCCGGGAGAGGGACGTCAGAACTCCCCCCGGCGCTGGCACCGACCAATGGCAGGGGCGACCCTGACCACCTCGACCCCCCTGACCGCATAGCGGGTCCCTGTCCGGGAGAAGATGCGCCCCCGCGCCGGTGATCTCAGTTCGCAACGGACGCGTGAAGCCGGGTCGATGAGAGTCGCCACGACATCGTTCTCGTCCACGATTGCCCCGAGTTCCGCCTGAAACAACAGAATTCCCGGTCGAGGAGCCACAACGGGGAGAACCTCGGATTCCTGGATCACGAGAGGTTCCTTACCCTCGGGCGGCAACCGCCGGGCATCGGGGCTGAGCGCGCCCCGATACGCCAGGAAGCTCAAGAGGGACCGGGCATCGCGAGCAGCGAGGTCGTCGGAAACATCACGTTGCCCTCTAAGCTCGACGGTGGCGACGAAGGGCGGGGGCGCGTCATCGGGGGCAGTCCGCCCTTCGTTCATCTGCGCGCCGATGGAGGCGTCCTCGAAGGTCAGGCCCGATTCACCGCCCGAGGTCGTGATCACCAGCGGTGCTCCCATCCACCGCGCCAGGATTATGGCCTCCCCGGCACCGGGCACAGGCGCATAGACGAACAGTTCAGCGTCGTGATTGCTGTGGAGATCGAGGATCGTTTCCGCGTCGCAGCTCAATCGCAGCAGCACTCCCTGGAGCTCCTCGAGAATGTCCGAGGGCGGATGCTGACGCAGGACGCGTTTGACGTCCGATCCGGTTCGGACCTCCCGTTCCGCAGGAGACAGCGCCGGCAGGTTCCGCCTGGTCTCGGCCGAGACGTCAGGAAAGCCTCTGTTGAAGTTGGCCCCGCTCGCGAGATCGAAGCGCCCTTGCGGCTCCCCCAGGACCCGTTGCGAGAGCCCGATGGGATTGGCACACGGAACGATCGTGACCGTCCCGCAGATCGCTCCCTCTTCCTCGAGCCTGATCAGGGGGTCGATCAGGTGAACCGCGAGCAGGTAGCCCGGCACTTCGTCTGCATGAAGGCCCGCCTGAACATAGACACGGGGACCCGAGCCGGTCCCGAACCGGTAGACTTCAACCTCAAACTGGCAGCCGGTGGTCTGAGGAGATAATCGGAGAGTTTCGCGCTGCATGGCAGAATTTCAGCGTTGGGGTCGGCGCTCAGGCCATGGCCAGGTGATCGCAGTCCCCACGTTGGGCCGATGGATCGATGTGCCTCCAGATGAGGGGGCCGCATCGTCTGGATCACCAACGCGTCTCCACCGCCCTGGGTCCTCAACGACGGCGCGCTTCCTTCCTGCATTGGACCTCCGCCGCCTGTCCCGGTCGGACCGCCCGGCCTTGGCCTCTGGCTGGTCCTATTGAAACATCGGACGGGAGGCAGAGTTGAGGAAGTCCACAGGATCGACCCCCATGCCCAGCCTCTCCTCGCGGGACGACCAGTTCTCCTACCGGTTCGGCATCGAGGAGGAGTACTTCGTGGTGGACCGTCGCACCGGCGGGGTGCGGGCCCAGATGTCGGCCGATTTTCTCAATGTGCTGACCCGGACCTTTGGGTCCCACGTGATGACCGAGTTGCTGCAATGCCAGCTTGAAGTCGCGACTTCGCCGACGGGTTCCCCGGCATCGGCACGTCAGCAGCTGTTGGACTTTCGCCAGGGCATCACACAGGCTGGCAAGGCTTTCGACGCGGGCATCATCGCGGCCGGTACCCATCCCTCCGCGAAATCGGCGCAGATGCATCGCACGCGCAAGCGCCGCTACGACAAGGTGATCTCGGACCTGCGAATGATAGGCACGAACAACGTCCTGTCCGGCCTGCACGTTCATGTGGAGCTGCCCGATCCGGAGCGCCGGGTTCAGGTCATGTACCGGATGATCCCCTATCTCCACCTGTTCATCGCCCTGTCCGCCTCGTCGCCCTTCTGGGAAGGGCAGGACAGCGGGCTGGCGAGCTACCGGACCGTGGGCAACAAGATGCTGCCCCGCAGCGGCCTGCCCGAGCTGTTCAAGACGCTCGACGAATACTCGTCCTATGTCGGGGCGCTCGTGGACAGCCGGGTCATTCCCGACGCCTCCTACATCTGGTGGGGCCTGCGCCCCTCGCTACAGCATCCCACCCTGGAACTGCGCGTCATGGACAGCTGCACCTCGGTGGAGGATGCCGTTGCGCTCGCGAGCCTCTACCGCTGTCTCGTCAGGCACCTCTGCCGCGACGACCGGATCCACGAGGGGCTGACGGCCCTCGACCGTGCGATCGCCGACGAGAACACGTGGCGCGCTGCGCGCTACGGCACCGGAGCGACCTTCATCGATCGGCAGTCTCCGGCTTTGCCGTTCCGCCAGGAACTGGCCCGGGTTCTGGAACTGGTGGATGAGGATGCTGACGCCCTGGGTCTGGGCGATGAACTTGCCAGGATCCGGACTATTCCGCAGCGGGGAACAAGCGCCCACCGGCAGGTGAATATCGCCAAGGCGACGCTGGAGACGGGACGCACGTCCTCCTTCGCCATGCGCGAGGTGGTCCGATGGCTCCGCGTCTCGACGGAGTCCGGCACGCTCGTCACCTCCGAGACCCCGCCAACCGACCACGGCCCCGGCCGCCCGGAGACACTCCCGACCCAACCTGAAGCAGCGGAAACATGACCATGCGCGATCAAGATCTCGGAGCAACGGTGGCGCGGCTCGCCGCCGACGTGAAGATGCTGGAGCGCCGGCTGGCAGAACTCGCGCCTCGGACCCCCGGACCGGCCGAACCGGGCGGGGTCTTCCCCAGCGCAGTCGGCAACTCCTGGTCGGTGCGGCCGGATGACGAACCGGCGACGCCGTTCACCGCGAAAGACCGCGGGAGCCACTGATCTACGCATCAAGGCTGGCAGCCGACAACCCCGGTGCCAGGCGTTTCAGGACCTGCGGCCGTAGATGCGGTCGATGACCGCCGCGACGTCGCAGACCGCCTCGACCGCGGGATCGTAGCCCTTGCCGGCCGCGAGCGCCCGCGCCCAGTCCGCGGCGACCCGCCCGCCCCACTCGTCCGGCGGATCGCAAAGCGCCACGGTGCGTGTCCCCTGGTGGTGTTCGGCGACGAAATCGTAGAACGAGCCGCCGACATTGGCGAAGCGGACTCCGCCCGCCGTGCCGTGAAACACCGCCTCGATCTGCGCGTCCCGGCCGACTGGCAGGCGCCAGGAGCAGGCGAGGCGCAGGACCGCACCGTCGGCGAGTTCGATCGTCGCCAGCGCATGGTCCTCAACCGCCCCGTCGAGCGCGGCGAGGCGGTGCCCCTCCTTGAACAACTGGCTCGTGACGGTGCTCACCGCCGGGCCACCAAGGGACCAGAGCGCAAGATCGATCAGGTGGATGCCCAGGTCGACCACGCAGCCGCCGCCCGAGAGAGCGGGATCGTAGAACCACGGCTTGTCCGGCCCGTAGCCGTTGTGGAAGACGAGGTCAGCCGACTGGATGCGCCCGAGCGCGCCGGACTGCACCACGGCGCGCACTGCCTCCAGGGCGCGTGTGCGGCGATAGGAGAGGTCGACACCGAGCAGCAGATCGGCGGCCCGTGCCGCCTCCACCACGGCGCGCGTCTCCGCGGCGTTGCGGCCGAGCGGCTTCTGGCAGAAGACGGCGACGCCGGCCTTCAGGGCGCGGATCGCCTGGTCGGCATGCAAGGCGCTGGGAGTCGCGATCACCAGCCCATCGAGGTCGCGCGCGAGCAACTCGTCGAGGCTTGTGCAGGCGACCGCGTCGGGAGCCACGGCCAGCGCCGCTGAAACCGCCTCGGGCGAGGCGTCGGCGACCGCTGCCGCCTCGGTGACGCCATCCTCGACGATCGCCGTCATCCTGTGGCGGCCGATCCAGCCGACGCCGAGATAGCCGATGCGCGGGCGGCCGCGCGGCGCGGGGCGGGGCAGGGCGGCTGTCATGGCAGCACCAGCGCCTTCATGAAGCCGTCGGGCTTGTCGCGGGTGGCGTCCAGCGCCTCGCCCAGCCGGTCGAGGGGAAAGCGATGGGTGTAGAGCGGCGTCGGATCGAGCCTCCCGGCGACCACCGCGGCGACGGCCTGGCGCATGCCGGCGACATAGACGGCGGGGTCGCGCTCGTGGGCGTTGACCACGTCGAGCCCGCGCCAGTTCCACAGCTGCATGTTGACCGTCCGCGGCCCGTCCTGGTGATAGCCTGCGATCACCAGTCGCCCGCGCTCGCGCGTCAGTTCGGCGGCGAGGTCGAGCGGCCAGGGCTTGCCGACCGCCTCGATGACGCAGTCGCAGAAGCGCCCGCCGGTGAGGTCCCGGACCCGCGCGATGATTCCCTCGTGATCGTCGAGCACGAGCGTCTCGGCGGCGCCCATCGTCCGCGCGAGGTCGAGGGCGAAGGCGCGGCGCGACAGCGCGATCACGCGCGCGCCCGCGCCCGCGGCGAGCTGGACGAGCAGCGCGCCGATGAAGCCGATGCCGATGACGGCGACGGTGTCGCCGGCCCGGATGCCGCTGCGGGCCATGATGTTCATGGCGCAGCCGAGCGGCTCCCCGGCGAAGGGCAGGCCGTCTAGGGCGGCGGGAAGCGGCACCACGGCATCCGCCGCGGCGATGTCGTAGCCCGCATAGGCCCGGTAGCTGAGCGCGGCCACGCGGCTGCCGGGGGCGATGGAGGTCACACCCGCGCCGAGCGCATCCACCGTGCCCCAGCCCTCGTGGCCGAGGTCGCCGGGTGCGGTCGGGAAGCGCATCCAGTCCGGCCCGGCCCAGGGCGTCAGGTTGGAGGCACAGACGCCGCAACCCTCGATCCGCACCCTGATCTCGCCGGGGCCGGGCTCGGGCCGCGGCACCGGGGCGACGATGACCCGGCCAGGCGCGACGATGACCGCCGCCGCCATCGTCGTCTCCGGCGCCGCGGCGGCGCCTCTCGCGGGCATCCCGGCCATCGTTTCGCTCCTCACGGCTGCGCGCTCCGTTCCTCGATGACGTCCAGCACCGCCTCCGGTGCCACGTCGGTCTTGATTTGCCCGAAGCCGGCGACGGCCTCCTGATCGACGCCCACCTTGTCGGCGATGGCGCCGATGAGGGTGGCGAGCTTGGTCAGTTCGTGTTCCGTCAGCAGGCTGATGTGGAGGTCCAGCTCCGCCCGCCGCTCCGCCTCCGCCGCCATGCGGTTCTGGGTGATCAACACGAAGGTCGACAGGAAGATCGCCTCCACCGAGGCCGCCATGGCGAGCACGACGAAGGTCGGGTCGAACCGGGGCAGGACGGGCACGAGGCCGGTATTGATCAGAATCCATGCTCCGTAGAGCACGAGGTGCAGGTAGACGAACGTCATGCTGCCGGTGAAGGTGGTGATGACGTCAGCCACCCGCGCCTGCACGCCCTGACGGCGCTCGTCGTCGGCGCGGCGGCGCGCCAGCGCCTCCACATTGGCCTCCAGCGTCTGGCCGATGCCGTCCGACCTGTCGCTCCCCGGGGTCATCGCGGATCAGGGCGCGAGGGCGGTTTCAGCCGCCACCGGTGTCTGGCGCGCTACGCCGGACGTCGCGTAGCGTCGGACCATGTCGGCGCAGAAGATCGCGAATTCCTCCGCCACGAGCGGCGGGCTCGTGTGGTGGGCCTCGATTCCCCGATGTTCCGGCGTGAAGCAGAAGGTGACGGTGACGTCGAAATCGGCCAGCGCCGCCATCTGGCGGTCGAACCAGTCGAGGGCGTTGGGCCGGTAGGAATCGGCCCAGGACAAGCCCGTCCGCAGGTGGCGAACGCCGAGCCGCTTCAGCCATGCGACCGCGTCGTCGAGGCGGTGATCCTCGAAATGAAACCACTGGCAGAGGCCGAGGTCGCCGCCATGGGCGGCGAAGGCGTCCAGCGAGGGCTTCGGCGTACCGTCTTCGCGCAGCAGCCCCATGTAGAAGTGGCGGTAGTAGGAGGAGCCCTCCGCCTCCCGGTGGCGCGTCGTCGCCTCCCAGGCGCGCGGCAGGTCGTAGAGGCTGTACCAGTGAATGCGCGGCGCCAGACCGGTCAGCAGTTCGGCGCTGCGACGCAGGCCCCATGCCTGGACCTCTTCCGATCCGAACGAGGAGACGCCAACCTCCGTCACCCAGACCGGTTTGTCGGTGACGGCCCGGATTTCTGCGACCCTGTCGGGCCAGGCCTCGATCGGCCAGAGGTTCCAGTCGAGCGGGAAGCCATGCACCGCAACCGCATCGACATGATCGAGCGCGCCCTTGTCGGCGAGCCGGCGCAGAAATCCCGGATCGATCGGCGACATCCCGCCGAGCACCCGCGTCAGGCCGGGCGCCTCGGCGGCCACAGCGCTGCCGCAGAGCCTGACAAGTTCGGCGTAACGGTCCCATTCCGGATCGAGGAGCGGATCCCAGTGCGACTTGTTGTTGGGCTCGTTCCAGATTTTCACGGCCTCGATCACGGGCGCACCTCCTCTCCCTCGCCGGCAGGGCGGACCGGATACACGGGCCCGGAGGGCGTGGGGCGCTCGGCGCGGCGACAGATATAGACCTCCTCTTCGGGATGGTCGGTGATCTCGAAGCCGGCGCTGCGCAGCATGGCCTCGGCGCAGGCCGCATTCGGCACCCACCAGTTGGTCCAGTCATGGGCGTACTGGTGCTCGACGAAATGCATCTTCGGATAGCCAGCCCGGTCGAAATGGTCGGTGTCGAAGAAGTCGTAGTCAGACGCCACCGGCGCGACCTCGCTCGCGCCCCGCTGCATCGACTGGAACACCAGCATGTCGCCAGCGACGTGCTCGTGGATGAGGTCGAGGGCGAGCAGCGGGTGGCGCAGGTGGTAGAGCACGCCCATGAACAGGACGATGTCGAAGCGCTCGCCGAGGGCGGCGACGTCATAGATGGACAGTTCCCGAAACTCGATGTCGAGCTCCACCACCTCGGCTGCGAGCCGCGCCTGGGCGAGATAGCGGGGGTCGGAATCGATCCCGACGACCCGGGCGGCGCCACGCCGCTTCATCTCCATGGAATAGAAGCCGGCATTGCAACCGATGTCGAGAACGCTCGCTCCCTTGAGGTCCTGGGGTATGGCGTGAGCGAAGCGGTGCCACTTGTCCGCCGGATAGCGGTTGAGAAAGTGGTTGGGAGCGGTGCGCACCCCCTTGAGGTCCAGGTCATGGAACCAGTCGCCGAGTGCTGACACCCGGTTCTGGATCTCTTCGCGCGTCATATGCATCGCCGATCCGTCATCTCTCCTCGACTGGCGGTCAACGGCATTGCCGGTAGCGGGTTCCAATTGCTCGTCCCCCAATACCGCGGCAGCGGCAGCGGCTGAGAAAAGGAACCAGCCCGCGCGACGTCCGGTTGCTTTCGCGAATTGCCGCACCGTGTCTCCAACCCCCCAGGCCAACGATGAGCAAAGCCAAGACCCTCACCGATCACGACGCCATCCGCCGCTGGGCTGAAGAAAGGGGCGGGCGCCCGGCCCGCGTTCGCGACACGGCGGACGAGGGCGGCGGCGGCGTCCTGCGCTTCGACTTCGGCGAGCCTGAGGAGCGGCTGGAGGAGATCGACTGGGAGACCTTCTTCCGGATCTTCGACGAGAACGGCCTCGCCCTGCTCGAGCAGGACGAGACGGCCGGCGGCAAGACCAGCCGCTTCTTCAAGTTCGTCAATCGCTGAGGCGCCTCCATGGCCGAGACCATCCTGATCACCGGCGGCGCGGGCTTCGTCGGTCGCCATGTCGCCTTCGCGCTGCTTGCCCGCGGCTACCGCGTCCGGGCGCTCGACGGCCTCATCGGCCAGGTGCATCCCGACGGCCGCCGGCCGGGCGAACTCGATCCCGCCGTCGAGCTCGTCATCGGCGACATCCGCGACCCGGTGGCGGTGCGCGCGGCGCTGCAGGGGGTCGACGCGGTGATCCATCTCGCCGCCGAAGTCGGCGTCGGCCAGAGCATGTATGCGGTGGACCGCTACACCTCGGTCAACGACCTCGGCACCGCCATCCTGTTCCAGCAGCTCATCGACCGGCCGGTGCGGCGGGTGGTCACCGCCTCCTCCATGAGCATCTATGGCGAGGGCCTCTATCGCAGCCGCGACGGCCGGCTGGTGGAGGACGCGGTCCGGGGGGGACGCAACCCCGACGGCTCCTGGGATCCCCTGGGCCCCGACGGCCAGCCGATGGAGCCCGTCCCGACGCCCGAAACCAAGCGGCCCTCGCTGCGCAGCGTCTACGCCATCAACAAATATGTCCAGGAACGGCTGACGCTCACGCTGACCCGCCAGTACGGCATGCAGGGCACGGCCCTGCGGCTGTGGAACATCTATGGTCCCGGCCAGGCGCTCTCCAACCCCTATACCGGCGTTCTCGCCATTTTCGCATCGCGCATCGCCAATGGTCGTCCGCCGATGATCTTCGAGGACGGCCGGCAGCGACGCGACTTCGTCCACGTGCGTGACGTCGCCCGCGCCTTCCTCCTGGCGCTGGAACGCCCGCAGGCCGACGGCGAGGTCTTCAACATCGGCTCGGGCATCGACCGCACCGTCACCGACGTGGCGCTGCTCCAGGCCGCCGCCATGGGACGACCGGACCTCGAGCCAGAGATCACCGGCCAGCAGCGCGCCGGCGACATCCGCCACAACATTCCCGACCTCATCAAGGCGCGGCTGGAGCTCGGCTTCGAGCCGAAGGAGGACTTCACCGACGGCCTCGCCGAACTCGCCGCCTGGGTGGCGCGCAGCGAGGCCCTCGACAGGGTTGCCGAGGCGCGGCGCGAACTCGAGGAACGGGGACTCGTCGCATGAGCACGCCGCCTCTCCTTGTCACCGGTGGCGCCGGTTTCATCGGCTGCAATCTGGCCGACCGCCTCGCGGCGGAGGGGCACCGGGTACGCATTTACGATTCCCTCGCGCGAGCCGGCGTGGAGGAGAATGTCGGCTGGCTCAGGGAGCGCCACGGGGATCGCATCGAGCCTGTCGTCGCCGATATCCGCGACGAGGCTGCCCTGCGCCGCGCGACAGCCGACGTCGCCGCCGTCTTCCACCTGGCTGCGCAGGTGGCGGTGACCACCAGCCTGGCCGACCCCGGGGCCGACTTCGGCGTCAATCTGCAGGGCACCTTCACCCTCCTCGAGGCGTTGCGCGCCCGCAGCGAGCCGGTGCCCCTCGTTTTCGCCAGCACCAACAAGGTCTATGGGGATCTCGCCGAGATTCCCCTGACACTTCGCGGCGACGCCTGGCTGCCGGAGGACGACGAGGTGCGCCTCCGCGGCATCGGCGAGGACCGGCCGCTCGACTTCCACACGCCCTATGGCTGCTCCAAGGGGGCCGCCGACCAGTATGTCGTCGACTATGCCCGCAGCTTCGGCTTGCCGGCCACGGTGCTGCGCATGAGCTGCATCTATGGCCCTCGCCAGCGCGGAACAGAAGACCAGGGATGGGTGGCCCATTTCCTCATCCGTGCGCTCGCTGGCGAGACGATCGGCATCTATGGCGACGGCCATCAGGTCCGCGACATCCTCCATGTCGACGATGCGGTGGCGGCCTATGTCGCCGCCTGGCGCGCCATCGACAGGGTGGCAGGACAGGCCTTCAACCTCGGCGGCGGGCCCGACAATGCCGTGAGCCTGAGGCAGGTGCTGGCCGCCACCGGCGAGCTGATCGGCCGGCCCGTCGCCCACGGCTTTCACCCTTGGCGGCCGGGCGACCAACGCTATTTCGTCGCCGATTCCCGTCGGCTGCGCGACACGCTCGGCCTGCCCGAGCCGCGCGGCTGGCGCAGCGGCCTCGCCGATCTCGCCGGCTGGCTACAATCCAACCGTCCTGCGCCGGCTCCACCCCTGGCCAGGCTGGCCCCAGCGCAGCCACGCGCGTGCGATCCGCGACGGGTGGTCATGACCACCGACGCCGTAGGCGGCGTCTGGACATATGCGACCGATCTCGCTGCCGGCATGGCGGAGGCGGGCATCGCCACCCACCTCGTCGTCCTCGGGCCCCCGCCCGACGTCGCGCGGGCGGCGGAGGCGCGGGCCATCCCGGGCCTGACGCTGGAGGTCCCAGGCCTGGCCCTCGACTGGACGGCCGGATCGCCCGATGAGGTGGCCCATGCCTCCGAGAGCCTCGCCGCTCTTGTGCGGCGGGAGGGTGCCGATCTCGTCCACCTCAACCATCCCGCCCTCGCGGCCGGGCTTTCGCTGACCATGCCGATCGTGGCGGTGTGCCATTCCTGCCTCGCCACCTGGTGGGCGGCGGCGGGTGAGGGCGACATGCCCGCCGATTTCCGTTGGCAGATCGCCCTGCAGGCGAAAGGCTATGCCGCCGCCGACCGGCTGGTGGCGCCGAGCCGCGCCTTCGCCGCCGCCACCGAGGCCGCCTATGGCGTCAGGCC
>NZ_JBQVQL010000012.1:0-66107 GCF_052440005.1 Phreatobacter sp. | reverse complement strand
TGGCATCGCCCCCGAGGGCGGCGTCGAGAAGGCGGCGGGCAGTGGTATCGCCGGGCGCAGTGGCGAGAAGCGGCAGGCTGACGCCGGCCATGGCGAGGACGGGCACGCGGCTGCCGGCCTCGCCGACGGCGCGGGCGATTTCGGCTAGGGCACGCAGGCCGAGCCCGAGGCCGCCGCCCGCTTCCGGTACCGCGATGGCGAGCCATCCGGCCTCGGCCATCGCGGCGAAGCGGTCGGCGTCGTCGCTGCCGGCGGCGAGGAGCCGCGCGGCGCTGTCCGCGAGGGCGCGGCGGATGTCGTCGCCGTGGCTGAGGGAGTCGGACATGGTCAGAGCCCCAGTCCCTGCTTGGCGATGATGCCGCGCTGGATCTCGTTGGAGCCGCCGTAGATGGTGGCGGCCCGGAGGTACATGAATTCGCTGGCCATGCCCGTGGCGCCGCGGGGCCAGTCCGCGGGCGGCGTCGCGCCGGGATCGAGGTCGGCGGGGTCGAAGGGGATGCCGAGGCGGCCGAGGGCGCGGACCATCTCCTCCGTGACCCGCTGCTGCAGTTCGGAGGAGCGGATCTTCAGCATGTTGACCTCGACGCCGCCCGGCGCATCACCGTCGGCATGGGCCAGCAATCGGGCACAGACCGCCTCGAGGGCGGCGAGGTCGATGGCGATGTCGGCGATGCGGGCGGCGAAGGCGGGGGCCTGGCCGAGTGGCCGACCGGCCTCCTGAACGCTCGCCGCGACGGCCCGCAGGCCGGCGAGAAGATGGCGGATCCGCCCGGTCTCGGCGGCGATCAGGCGCTCCTGGACCAGCAGGAACTTGGCGTAGCGCCAGGCCTTGCCCTCTTCGCCGACGAGGTTCTCGGCCGGCACGCGCACATTGTCGAAGAAGACCTCGTTGACGTGGTGCTTGCCGTCCATGGTGCCGATCGGGCGGACGGTGACACCGGGCGACGCCATGTCGATCAGCAGGAAGGAGACACCGTCCTGCGGCCGGTCGCCAGCCTCGGTGCGGGCGAGGCAGAAAATCCAGTCGGCCCACTGGGCATAGGTCGTCCAGGTCTTCTGGCCGTTGACGACGTAATGGTCGCCGTGGCGCTCGGCGCGCGTCTTGAGGCCGGCAAGGTCGGAGCCTGCATTGGGCTCGGAATAGCCCTGGGCCCAGAAGTGATCGGCGGAGAGGATGGGCGGAAGGAAGCGGCGCTTCTGCGCCTCGCTGCCGAAGGAATAGATGACCGGGCCCACATAGGCGACGCCCATGGGGATGAGCCAGGGGGCGCCTTCCTCGGCGAGGGTCTGTTCGAACAGCCAGCGCTGCAGCGGCTTCCACGCCTTGCCGCCATGGGCAAGGGGCCAGTGGCCGCCCATCCAGCCGCGACCGTGCAGGATCTTCTGCCAGCGCTGATGGTCGGCGCGCTCCAGCGCCAGGTTCTCCGCCACCTTCCGGCGGATGTCCTGCGGGAGAGCTTCCCGGCAGAACGACCTGACCTCCTCGCGGAATGCCACAAGTTCAGCCTGCACCGTCGTTTCCAGCCCGTGTTATTGATTTATGATCCAACAATCATAACAATCCTGCGCGTGGTGGCAATGTGGTCGAGGCTCCCCCATGAGGCGGAGGCCGCGGCGGCGACCGGGCGCTTCGGCTGCGGAGGGAATGGTTCGGCGCGCCGTCTGGCTTGTCCGTCTGGCGCATGGGGCGGCGAGGCGACGGAGTTTCGCCCCTCGCGCAAAGAGCCGGACGGCGTCGCGTGCCGACGGGTTGCCGTCGCGGCTCGTCTCTTGCTTTGCTGGCGAGCCCCCACCGGAGTGCCCGCCGTGCCCATCGACATGAAAGCCGCCTTCGCCTTCTGGCCGAGCCTTGCGGAGATCGCGGCCGCGGTGAACGCCGGGCGGAGCACCGCGGCTGCCGAGACGGCGCGCGCCCTCGCGCGAATCCGGGAACTCGACGGCGAGATCGGCGCCTTCACCTTCGTCGATCCGGCCGATGCCTTGCGGCGCGCGGCGGCCGTCGATGCGCGGATCGCCGCGGGCGAGCGCCTGCCGCTCGCCGGCGTCCCCGTGGCGATCAAGGACAACATCTGGGTGAAGGGCTGCCCGATTACCCAGGGCTCCATCCTCTTCCGCGACTTCATCGCCCCGGAGGATGCCGAGGCGGTGGCGCGGATCGAGGCGGCGGGGGCGGTGATCGTCGGCATCGCCAACACGTCGGAATTTGCCGCCAAGGGGCAGACCACCAATCTCCTGCATGGGGCAACGCGCAATCCCTGGAACACCGCGATGACGCCGGGCGGATCCTCCGGCGGTCCCGTGGCGGCGGTCGCGGCAGGCATGGTGCCGCTGGCGATCGGGACCGATGCCGGGGGGTCGAGCCGCCGCCCGCCCGCCCATACCGGCCTCGTCGGGCTGAAGCCCTCCTTCGGCGCCATTCCCTACGGGCCGGGCTTTCCCGAGCCGTTCTTCGGCATTTCCTGCATCTGCCCCATTGCCCGCACCGTGGCCGACACGGCGCTCGCCTTCGAGGCCATGGCAAGGGCAAGCCTCGTCGACCCGCATGCGGCGCTGCTGCCGCCGGACGACGGGCTCGGGTCTGCGCCGCTGCGCATCGCCTACAGCCCCCGCTGGGGCCTCGACGTGCCGGTGGAGCCGGAGGTCGCCGCGGTCGTCGACGCCTGTGTCGCGAGGCTGCGCGAAGCCGGTCTCCCGGTCATCGACGGCGATCCGCGCTGGCCGCCCGGGGCGGCGGAGGCGGGGCTGGGCGCGATCCAGCAGAGCGGGCTGGCAGCGCTCCATGGCGAGGCCTGGAAGGCCCGGCCGGACCAGATCGACCCGGATCTCGGGGCGCAGATCGCGGCCGGGCTCGCGCTCACGGGGGCGGACGTCGCCCGCGCACTGCTCCTGTCGGAGGAGGTGGCGGTGGCCGGCGCCGCTTTCTTCCGCGATGGGGGCATCGACGCCGCCATCGGTCCGACGACGCCCTGCGCCGCCTGGCCGGTGGAGCTCCTGGGGCCGGCGACAATCGCGGGCGTTCCCGTCGGTCCCCGCGGCCACGCGGTCTTCACGCCGCTGTTCAACCATACCCGCCAGCCGGCGATCTCGATCCCCTGCGGGTTCGACCGTGCGGGCCTGCCGCTCGGCCTGCAGATCGTCATGCCGCGCGGGCGCGACCGCGAGCTGTTGCGGCTGGCGGCGAGGGTGGAGGCCATCCTCGCGGGCTGAGCCGGTCCTTGAATGCCCGATGGCACGCCAGTCCGTTGCCTAAAATTGAGGCGGATCGCTCGTGCTTGCGAACAGGCCGGAGGTAATTGCCTGCCGGCATGGCTCTTGCTGTCGATCCTTTGACGTCGCGCGCCCGGTTCAGCGGTGCTGCGACCAGAGGAGTTCGACCCATGGCAGTCTTCACCCGTTACGCAATCGATCGGCGCAGCCTGCTGGCGGGCCTGGGCATCGGTGGAACCATGGTCGCCGCCCCCTCCGTGCTGCGGGCGCAGACGCGCGAGATCGTCGTCGGCGGAGCCGCCAGCCACAAGCCCTGGGTCGAGGCCCATGTCGCTCCGCTGTTCGAGCGGAAGTACAACGCCAAGCTGACCTTCGAGGGCACGCGGTCGCTGGTGAACCTCGAGAAGATGCAGAAGAACAAGGACCGGCCCTATCTCTCCGTCGTGCAGATGGACGATCCGGTGATGATCCTCGCGGTGAAGGAGCAGTTGCTCGAGCCGATCACCGCGGCCAAGGCGTCGAACCTCGCCAAGCTGAAGCCCGGCACCGTTCACATGGACGGCCAGTGGGCGAACTACCTGCAGCCCTGGCAGGGCATCGCCTACAACACCAACGTCATCAAGACGCCGCCGGCCTCCTGGGCCGAGGCCTACGACCCGAAATACAAGGGCCGTATTATCATTCCGTCGCTGCAGAACACGGAAGGCCTGCCGAACCTGTTCATGGCCTCGCACCTGGCCACCGGCAAGCCGATGGCCGAGGCGACCCGCGACACCGAGTCCGGGTTCAAGAAGCTTATCTCGCTGAAGCCGAACCTTCTCACCGTCTACAACCAGATGCCGCAGGCATTCAGCCTGCTGGAGCAGGGCGAGGCGCACATGATCGTCGGCGCGCTCTCCTCCTTCGCCCTGCAGCGCCGCCTCGACGGCGCGCCGATCGGCCTCGCTGCGCCGAAGGAGGGCATCTTCCCGGTGCCTTCGGGCATCGCGGTGGTGAAGGGCGGACCGAACCAGGACCTCGCCTTCGCCTATGTGAACGAGCTCCTCGGCGCCGAGGTGCAGGCGAAGATCGCGCCGCCGACCTTCGCGCTGCCGACCAACGTGGACGTTCCGCCGCCCCCGGGCATGCCCACCGGCGTCTCCGTGCACACGATCGACTGGGCCTTCGTCGCCGACAACCGCAACGACTGGGTCAAGCGCTGGGATCGCGAGATGTCCATATAAGGCGACAGGAAGGGCGGTTCGCCGCCCTTCCGTTCATGCGATGACACAGCCCTCAGCCTTCCTCGACGTCCGCCGCGCCGCCAAGGCCTTCGGCGGCACCATGGTGCTCGACGGCGTCGATCTCGGCGTCGCACCGGGCGAGTTCGTATCGCTGCTCGGCCCGTCCGGCTGCGGCAAGACCACGCTCCTGCGCATCGTTGCCGGCCTGCTCTCGGCCGATTCCGGGTCGATCGTCCTCGACGGCGAAGACATTTCGGCCAAGCCTCCGCATCATCGCGGCGTCGGCGTGGTGTTCCAGAGCTATGCGCTGTTCCCGCACCTGACGGTGGCGGAGAACGTCGCCTTCGGGCTGGAGGCGCGGGGTGCGCCGCGGGAGGAGATCCGCGCCACGGTCTCGCGTCATCTCGAGCTCATCCACATGGAGGCCTTCGCCGACCGTTCGGTGCGGGCCCTTTCCGGCGGCCAGCAGCAGCGCGTCGCGGTTGCCCGCGCGCTCGCGGTCAAGCCGAAGCTCATGCTCCTCGACGAGCCCTTCTCGGCGCTCGACCGCAAGCTGCGCGAGACCATGCAGATCGAGCTGAAGCGGCTGCTGCGCGAGGTTGGCACCACCGCGATCTTCGTCACCCACGACCAGGACGAGGCGCTGATGATGTCCGACCGGATCGCGGTGATGAACCGCGGCCGGATCGAGCAGCTCGCCGATCCCGATACGATCTACAAGAAGCCGGCGACGCCGTTCGCTCTGGAATTCGTCGGGCTGTCGACCCGCATCCCTGGCACGGTGGTGGAGACGACGGGCGAGGGCGAGGTGGCGATCGACACGGCCGCGGGGCGCATCCGCGCGCCCGGTCGCTTCGTGGCGGGGAGCCCCGTCCTCGTCGCCGTCCGGCCCGAACTCATGGCCTTCGGCGAGAACGCGGACGAGAACACCATCCGCGCGCGGCTGACCGACGTCGTCTTTCAGGGCTCGCGCGTGCAGGCCCATTTCGAGGCGCCGGCCGACATGCCGATCCAGATCGAGAGCGTCGCAGGCCTGCCCGCGGGCACCGCCCCCGGCGCCACGCTGGCGCTGTCCTGGCGCGTCGCCGACACGCTGCTCTATCCGATGCCGGACCGGGTCTCGTGAGCACCGCAGCGCAGAGAGACCCGATCGGCTGGCTCGCCCTGCCGGCGGTGGCCTATCTCGGTCTCGTCTATGCCCTGCCGCTCGTCTTCCTGCTGGCGCGCAGCGTCACCGGGCCGGAAGGCTTCACCCTCCAGCTCTTCGGGCAGTTCTTCACCGATCCCTATTCCTGGCGGGTGATCTGGAACACGCTGCGCATCGCGCTGCTGACCACGCTGGTCTGCCTCCTCATCGGCTTTCCCGTCGCCATCGCCATGGCGCGGGCGAAGGGCCTGATGCAGGTGGCTTTGCTCGTGGCGATCATCCTGCCCTTGTCCATCGGCGTGGTGGTGAAGGCCTTCGCCTGGCAGATCGTGCTCAGGCGCGACGGCGTCGTGTCGCAGCTCCTCGTCGGCTCGGGCATCTGGAGCGAGCCGCAGCGGCTGCTCTTCACTGAGACGGGGCTCGTCATGGGCGCTGCCAACGTCTTCCTGCCCTTCATGATCCTGCCGATCTATTCGGTGGTGAAGCTCATCGATCCCCGCCTGTCCGAGGCGGGCGCGACGCTGGGCGCGAGCCCGCTCTACCGGTTCCGCCGCATCTTCCTGCCGTTGACGCTGCCGGGCCTCGTTTCCGGCATCGCCTTCGTCTTCTCGATGTCGGTGTCGATGTTCGTCATCCCGAGCCTCCTCATCGGCGACCGCTTCCAGATGCTGGCGACGCTCACCGGGCGGTCCTTCCTCCTCATGCGCAACGAGGCGCTGGGTTCGACCACGGCCGTGGTGCTGCTGGTCATGGCGGTGTCGATCGTCGTCGCCTCGTCGTGGCTCGCGAAGCGCCTGGGAGGCTCGCAATGACGGCGATCGAGCGCGTCGCCTCGGCGCTGGTCTGGGCCGTCGCCCTGTTCGCCATCGTCTTCCTGCTGACGCCGCTGGTGGTGACGGTAGCGGTGTCCTTCGGCTCCTCGGCGGTCTTCACCCTGCCGCCGCCGGGCTGGTCGATGCGCTGGTACAACCAGCTGCCGGCGACGCGGGGCCTCTGGCCCTCGCTCGCCACCTCGCTGCAGATCGCCACCCTCTCGACGCTGGTGTCTCTGGTGCTCGGCACGCTCTGCGCCATCGCGCTGGTGCGCGGACGCTTCGCCGGCCGCGACGCCATCGCCACCTTCCTCGTCTCGCCGCTGATGCTGCCGGGCCTCGTCGTCGGCATCGCCATGCTGCAGGGCTTCAAGGCGGTGGGGCTGCGCGAGGCCTGGCCGAGCCTGCTGGTCGCCCATGTGGTGATCACCATGCCCTATGTGGTGCGGACGGTGCTCGCCGCCCTCAGCCTCTTCGACTTCACCCTGATCGACGCGGCGCGGACGCTGGGCTGCTCCTATGGCAAGGCCTTGCGCAAGGTGATGGTGCCCGCCCTGGCCCCGGCCTTCCTGACCTCCGCGATGTTCGCCTTCCTCGCCTCGATGGACAATTACCCGATCTCCATCTTCTTCACCGACGCCTGGACGAAGACGCTGCCGATCCAGATGCTACAGTTCGTCGAGGAGCGCCCCGATCCGGTCATCGCCGCGATCTCGGCGGGCCTCATCCTGCTGGCGGTGATCGCGCTCATCATCGGCGACAGGCTGGTGGGTCTCAGACGCCTCGCGGATTTCTGATGTCGTCCTTTCCTCATCCGACCACCGACCGCGACTTCCGCGGCTACGGGGCCTCTCCGCCGGCCATCCGCTGGCCGAACGATGCCCGTCTCGCCGTCTCCATCGTCGTCAATGTGGAGGAGGGGGCCGAACTCTCCCTCGGCGCCGGCGACGAGGCCAACGAGTTCATCTACGAGGCGGTGGAGCGCATCGAGGGTTCCCGCGACCTCTGCATGGAGAGTCACTACGAATATGGCACCCGCCGGGGCTGGCCACGCATCCGCAAGGCGCTCGCCGACCGCGGCATTGGCGCGACCCTGAACGCCTGCGGCCGCGCCATCGCCCTGTCGCCCTGGCTAGCCGAGGAAGCGGTGGCCGACGGCCATGAGATCTCGTGCCACGGCTGGCGCTGGGAGAAGCACGTCCACATGGCCGAGGACGCCGAGCGCGTCGCCATCGCCCGGACCGTCGAGGCGATCGGCGCCGCCTCTGGCATGCCGCCTGTCGGCTGGCACACCCGGTCCGCGACCTCGATCAACACCCGCCGCCTGCTCCTTCAAAATGGTGGGTTTCTTTATGATTCCAATGCATACAACGACGATCTTCCCTTCATGCATGAGGACGGTGGGCGCGACCTCGTGATCCTCCCCTATGCCTTCGACACCAACGACATGCGCTTCCAGCCGGGCGGCGGCTTCATCCAGTCCGACGACTTCGCCCGCTACTGCATCGGCGCCTTCGACCGGCTCCTGGCGGAGGGAGCCGAGGAGCCCCGGATGCTGTCCATCGGCCTGCACCTCAGGATCATCGGCCGTCCCGGCCGGATCGGTGGCCTGGAACGCCTGCTCGACCACATGGCCGCGACGCCCGGCGTGTGGTTCGCGCGGCGCGACGCCATTGCCCATCACTGGCGCGCGGGTCTCGGCCTCGATCCGTGGCAGCCGCGCCCGCCCGCAGAGCGCTGAGCCTCAGCCGAGCCAGCGCAATTCGCCAGGCGGCGGCGCAATGTCCGGATTCTCGTCGATCATCCGCTCCCAGACGCGGCGCGTGACCGCCTCGGCCTCGCGGATGAGCGCGGGCTCGTCGATGGTCAGCACCTTCCGATCCCGCATCAGGAACTCGCCGTCGGTCATCACCGAATGGACAGTGCCGGGGTGGCCGTAGTGCACCACGTTGGAGACGAGGCGGATGAGCGGCCTGAGCGACGGGGTGTTCAGGTCGATGATCGCGAGATCGGCCTTCTTGCCCACCTCGATGGAGCCGATCTCGTCGCCGGCCGCCACAGACGCCGCCGACAGCCGGGTGACGCTGTCGAGGATCTGCTCGGGCGAGGGGTCGACGCCGCCTTCCACCTCGCGGCCGCGGCCGGTGCGGTGGACGATGGAGCCGAAGGCCATGGCCTGGAACATGTCCTCGCTCATGTTGTCGGTGCCGAAGACGACTTTCACGCCGGCATCGCGGATCTGGCCGATGCGCACCTTGTGGAAGTTGCGCCGGGAGATGCTGGCCGGCGTATGGGCCATCTGCACGCCCCGTGACGCCAGCAGGCGGATGTCCTCTTCCGTGCAGAACGTCCAGTGGGCGGCGACGAGGTCGGGCCCGAGGAAGTCCTCGCGATCCAGATATTCCGCCGAGGTCAGGCCGTGGACCGCCTTCACCGCTGCAACCTCGCCGGGGCTCTGCGACAGGTGGATGGTGCGGGTAAGGCCATGGCGCTCCGCCATGTCGCGCACGGCGCGAAGCATGGCCGGGGAGCAGTTGTCGGGGGCGTGGGCGGCGGCCTGGCAGCGGACGCGGTCGCCATAGGAGCCGTGGAAGCCCTCGATGAGCGCCGTGGCGCGGTCGAGGAAGGCGGCGCCGAAGGCCTCGTTCACGCGGTAGTCGCCGTGGCGGATACGGCGGGTGTCGATGTCGGCACAGCTCTCGGTCAGCCAGAGCCGCATGCCGGTGTCCGCCATGGCAGGGGCGTAGGTCGTGACGTGCCGGAACGGGTCGACCAGGGTCGTGGTGCCGGAGCGGATCGCCTCCAGGCAGCCGAGCTGGGCGATGATCGAGCGCTCCTCGCCGGTCATCGCGTAGGAGATCGGCGTCATGTAGCGGTAGATCGCTTCGCCCGGCCAGTCCTCGATGGTGCCGCGCAGGGCCAGCAGGACCGTGTGCGTGTGGGCGTTGATGAAGCCCGGAAAGACGGCGAGACCCCGCCCGTCGAAGCGCGCGTGCTGCGGATAGTCGCGCGCGAGGTCCGCGGTCGGGCCCACGGCGACGATGCGATTGCCGGTGACGGCGACGGCAGCCGCGGCGTGGATCGTCCGGTGATCGTCGCAGGTGACGACGACGGCGTCGGTGATCAGGAGGTCCATGGCGTCGGCCTGCGGCAAGTGTGCGGACCGGCGGGCCGGTCCGCACCGATGGGACGGTTCAGGGCTGGCCGGCGTCGATCTCGGCGCGGGCGAGGGCCTGCGCCTCCAAGCCGTGCTTCTTCAGGAGCGTCATGTAGGTCCCGTTCTCGATGAGGCGGTTGAGGGCGGCGGCGACTGCGTCGCGCAGCACGGTCGATTCCTTCGGGAAGGCGAGGCCGGACATGTTGCGGCCGATGGGCGTGCCGATCGGCTTGATGGCGCCCGGCTCCTGCTGGGAGAGGAAGACGACATATTCGGCGCCGAGGACGGCGGCGTTGACTCGCGCCTGGCGGAGGTCGGTGCGGGTGGCGGCGGCGCCCTCCGTTCCCACCACGTTGATCGCGGGGCGCCCCTGCGCGACGCAGTTCGTCTGGCTCCAGGCCTGCAGCGTCGGGAAATAGGCGGTCGTGCGGGGCGTGGCGATGGACTTTCCGCAGAGATCCGTCGGCTGGTTGATGTCGGCGGCCTGCGCCGTCATCGCGAAGATCTGCGGGCCGGTGGAGATGTAGTCGACGAAGGAGAGGCGCTCGCGGCGCGCCGGCAGGTCGGTCATGGACGAGCCGGAGAAGTCGATGCGGTTCGTGGTCAGCGCCGGAATGAGCTGGGCGAAGGCCATCTCCTCCCACTGGATGCGCAGGCCCAGCACCTTGGCGATTTCGGTGACCAGGTCGACGTTGAAGCCGCGCCGCTCGTTGGTCGCCGGGTCCTTGTAGGCCATGGGCGGGTAGGTCGCCTCGATGCCGATGCGCACCACGCCCGCCGTCCTGATGGCGTCGGGGAGGGGGATCGGTTGCTGGGCGAGGGCGGCGGTCGAGATGAGCGCGGCGAGGCCGGCTGCGAGCAGGTTTCGGCGGAAGGTCATGGCTCGGTTCCCTGTGATCGATCGCGATGGCATGCAGGAAGTGCAGGCCGCCTTGCCGAAGCGAGGCGACCTGCTGGTTCGTTCCGTTCACGCCGCCTTGGTGTCGGCAGCCTCGCAGGCCGCGAAATGGCCGGCGATCTCGGCACCGGTGGCGATCCAGACGTCGCCATAGCTCTTCACGTGTTCGAGGAACTCGCGCAGCAGCTTCAGGCGCATGGGCCGGCCGGAGACCTGCGGATGCAGGACCGTGGTGATGAGACCGCCCCAGTCGCGCGTCTCGGCCAGTTCGTCGTTCCAGATCGAGAGCACGTGCTCGCGCGGAAACAGCGGGCGGGGCGAGTAGCGGTGGGTGAGGCCGTACATCCAGTCGTCGAAGGTCATGGTAGCGGGAAGCTCGACGACGCCGGGCGTGCCGTCGGCGAGGACCTGCCGGTAGGGCCGGACATCGTCGCGCCAGGACGAGGAGTAGAGGAATCCGTGCTTCTTCAGGAGCACGCGCAGTTCCTCGCAGCTCTCGCCGAGGGGGGCGCGGTAGCCGACCGGCACCACGCCGAGCCGGCGCTTCAGGCTGTCGAGGCCCTTGTCCATCTCCTCGACGATGTGCGGCGCGCCGGGGTCGGGCATGAGGTGGTGGAAGCCGTGGTGGCCGATCTCGTGGCCGTCCTTGAGGATCGCCTCGCAGGCGGCCGTGTGGGCCTCGATCGCCCAGCCGGTGATGAAGAACGTCGCCTTCAGCTCCTGCTGGCGCAGCATCTCCAGGAGCTTGGGGATGCCGACGCGGGCCTCGAAGCCGCCATAGGACATGGTGACGAGCCGCTCGTAGTGGTTCGGGTCCTTCGCGGTCCAGGCGGATTCCGCATCGACGTCGAAGGAGAGGAACACCGCCGCCTTGTTCCCCTTCGGCCAGGGATAGACGGGCGAGAGCGGCGCCCGGTTGGCGGGCAGCAGCGGCAGGGCGTCGAGACTAGCGACCGGCATTGATGGTGATCTCCGTGAGTTCGGACGGCTGCAGCTGCCACTTGACCAGAAGCTGCTTGTAGGTGCCGTCGGCGATGAGGGCCTTGAACGCCCCGACGATGGCCTGGCGCAGCTCTTCCGCTTCCTTGGCGGTGGCGATGCCCATCAGGGTGTAGCGCGTCGGCTCGCCGACCAGGGCGAAGGTGTTGGGCTCGAGGCCCATGATGTAGGGAAGAGTCTCCGAGCCCTGCATGGCGGCGTCGATGCGCCCCTGGCGCAGCTGGGTGCGGGCGTCGGCCGAGCCCTCCGTGCCGACGTAGCGGATCTCCGGGCGGCCCTGGGCGACGCAGTTGGCGTCCGAAAAGGCCTTGATCTCGGCCGGCAGCGAGGTGCGGCGCGAGGCACCCACGGTCTTGCCGCAGAGGGACTCGCGCGTCGGGAACTCCGCGGCGCGGGAATGCTGGGTGAAGAACTGGGTGCCGGAGCGGATATAATTGATGAAGGTCGCCGTCTCCTGGCGGGCGGGCAGGTCGCTCATGCCGGAGAGGATGATGTCGACGCGGCCGGTGCGGACGGCGGCGAGCATCTGCTCGAAGCTCGTCTCCTGCCACTGCATGCGGACGCCGAGCTTGGCCGCGATGGCGTTGCCGAGATCGATGTCGAAGCCGGTGAGTTCGCCGGTCTGCGGGTTCTTCATCTCCAGCGGCGGGTAGTTTGGAATGACGGCGGCGATGATCGTGCCGCGCTGCTTGACGGCAGCGGGAAGCTCCTGGGCGCCCGCGGCGAAGGCGGTGACGCAGAGTGCGGCGGAGAGCATCAGTCGTTTCAGCATGGGGTGGCTCCGGGTGTCTGGAAGGGCGGCCGGCGGGTCCGGCTCTGGTCGCTTGGATGGGGTGTCATGCGAGCACCGCGGCGATGAAGGCGCCGGTGCGGGCTTCCTTCGGCGATCCCAGAACCTGGCTCGCGGGACCCGTCTCGACGATGGCGCCGTGGTCCATGAAGACGACGCGGTCGGCGACCTCGCGGGCAAAGCCCAGCTCGTGGGTGACCACGATCATCGTCATGCCGGAGGCGGCAAGCTCGCGCATGACGGCGAGCACCTCGCCGACGAGTTCGGGGTCGAGGGCCGAGGTCGGCTCGTCGAAGAGCATCAGCTTCGGCTTCATCGCGAGCGCGCGGGCGATGGCGACGCGCTGCTGCTGGCCGCCCGAGAGGTTCGTCGGATAGGCATCCGCCTTTTCCGACAGGCCGACCCGCTTCAGCAGCGCGTGGGCCTCCTCGATGGCCTCGCGCCGCGGTTTGCCGAGAACCTGGACCGGGCCCTCGATGATGTTCTCGAGCGCCGTCAGGTGGGGGAAGAGGTTGAAGCGCTGGAACACCATGCCGGTGGCGAGGCGCTGGCGGGCGATCTCCTTCTCCGGCAGGTGGTAGAGCTTGTCGCCGTCGATGCGCAGGCCGGCGAGTTCGCCGTCGACCCAGATCGCACCGCGGTCGATCTGCACCAGCTGGTTGATGCAGCGCAGCAGCGTCGTCTTGCCGGAACCCGAGGCGCCGATGATGCACACGACCTCGCCGGGGGCGACGTCGAGCGAGACGCCGTCGACTGCCTTGAACGTGCCGAAGCTCTTGTGGACGTCGATGATCGAGACGATGGGCGGCAGGCCCGGGTGAGGGGGCATGGCGGAAGGCGTCATGGTGGAAGGGGCCACGGCGGTCATCGGCCGACCCCCCCACCGCGGCCGTAGTGTCGCTCCAGCAGCATCTGCGCGGGGGTCAGGACCGAGACCACCACGAGGTACCAGATGGCGGCGACGATCAGCAGTTCGATGACCCGCGAGTTGGCGTAGTAGATGTTCTGCGCGTTGTGCAGGATTTCCGAATACTGGATGACGCTGGCGAGCGAGGTGAGCTTCACCATGCCGATGAACTCGTTGCCGAGAGGCGGGATGATGACGCGCATGGCCTGGGGGAAGACGATCCGGCGCAGCGCCTTCAGCCGCGTCATGCCGATGGATTTGGCCGCCTCGTACTGGCCGACGTCGACCGAGAGCATGCCGGCGCGCATCACCTCGGACGTGTAGGCGCCCTGGTTGATGCCGAGGCCGAGCAGCGCCGCCACCGCCGGCGTCATCACGTCCACCGTGCGGAAGGAGAACAGGCCGGGAATGCCGAGGGTCGGGAAGATCAGCGCCAGGTTGAACCAGAGCAGCAGCTGAAGGATCACCGGCGTGCCGCGGAAGAGCCAGGCGTAGCCCATGGCGACGCCCTTCAGCACCGGATTGGGCGACATGCGCATCACCGCCGCGACGACGCCGAGCACGATCCCCAGCGTCATGGCGCCGATGGTCATCAGGATGGTGTTGGCGAGGCCGTCGAGGATCGACTTCGCGGTGAGGAACTGGCCGACGAAGGCCCATTCGATCTGGCCGACGGCGAAGGCCCGGGCGAGGGCGGCGATCAGCACCGTGATGATGGCCACGGCCACCCAGCGGCCCCAGTAGCGCTCGGCGACGATGGTGTGCCCCGAAATGTCCGGCAGCGAGGGATGGGAGGCGGCGGGGGTGGTCATGCGCTGAGCCTTTCCGTGGGCACCGGGGGCTTCGGCGGCAGCACCGCGCCGGTCTGCTCGACGATGGCGCGGTAGTGCTGCGGACGGCGATGGGCGGCGAAGTTGAACATCTTCTCCTTGCCCTGGCGGCATGCGTCGAAATCGACCTCGGCCACCAGGACCTCGTCGCCGAGGGTCTCGGCCTGCGCCACGACGACGCCGTTGGGATCGACGATGCAGGAGCCGCCGATGAGGCCGGATCCGTCCTCGTTGCCCGCCTTGGCGACGGAGATGGCCCAGGTTGCGTTCATGTAGGCATTGGCCTGGACGGCGAGGGTCGAGTGAAAGGTCCTGAGGCTCTCGTTCTCGGTTGTGCCGCCGTTGGGGTCGTAGGCCGCCGAATTGTAGCCGATGAGCATGAGCTCGACGCCCTGCAGGCCGTAGCAGCGCCAGGCCTCGGGCCAGCGCCGGTCGTTGCAGACGAGCATGCCGAGGACCGGCTCCTGCCACGCCTTCGGGCCCCAGAAGGCGGGAAAGCCGAGGTCTCCGTAGTCGAAGTAGCGCTTCTCCAGCTGCTGGAACCGGTCGCCGGGGCGCGGCTCGACGGAGCCCGGCAGGTGCACCTTGCGGTACTTGCCGAGGATGGTGCCGTCAGGCCCGACGGTGATGGCGCTGTTGAAGTGCCGGTCGCCGGCCATCTCGGCATAGCCGACATAGAATCCGACGCGACGCTCGCGCGCCCGCTCGAACAGGGCTGCCACCTGCGGGTTCGGCATGTCGGCCTCGAAGCAGGCGTCGACCTCTCCGGGGCTGAGCAGCCAGCGCGGGAAGAAGGTGGTGAAGGCGAGTTCGGGAAAGACCACGAGTTCGGCGCCGCGATCCGCCGCCTGGTCGAGCAGCGCGATCATCCGGGCGAGGATGGTGGAACGGTCGTCGGCACGCTGGTTGGGGCCCATCTGGGCGGCGGCGACGCGCAGGATGCGAGACATAAAGACCTCTGGCTCGGGACGGCGGCGCACCCGCAAGTGCGCCGACGGCCAGACTGCGACGGCGCCCGGGCATGGGACAATCCTGCAGACTATGATTTTTTGGGCAAGCCTATTCGCTAGGCAAATACCCGCTTTGGCGTCTCAACGTTCCCCGAGCCAGCGGCAGATCACGGCAGCCGTGCGGTCGCCTCGTCGAGGGCCAGCCGTACCTCCTTCAGGAAGTCGCCGGCCAGGCGTGAGAGTGGCCGGCTGCGTGAGGAGACGACATAGGCGCTGACGGGCGTCGCCGGTTCGAACGGGATGACGACGAGGTCGGGCCGGCCGCTGCCCGCCGGCGAGAAGGGGTCGACGACGGCGACGCCGATGCCGCTGGCCGCGAGTACGCAGGCGGTGTGGCAGTATCGGACCTCGACGGCGTGACGGAAGGGCTCGCCGGCCGCCTCGAAGGCCTGCCGGACGGCGGTCCCGAGCCGCGTGCCGCGCTCGAGGGCGATGAAGGGACAGTCGCGCAGGTCCGCCGGGGTGATGACGTCGCGGGCCGTCAGGGGATGGCTGCGGTGCAGGACGCAGACCATGCGGCCCTCGTAGACCGGCTCCACCTTCAGCGCGGGGTGATCGCCGATGCCGAGCACGAAGCCGAGTTCGGACACGCCCAGCTCGACCTTCTCCGCCACGTCTTCGAGGCGCAGCACGTCGAAGGAGATGCGCACCTTCGGCCGGCGGGCGAGGAAGCGCTGCAGGGCCACGGGGATCGGACCATAGCCGAGCGGCGGGGTGGCGATGATGCGGATGCGGCCCGCCCGGTTCTCGCGCAGGTCCTGCACGCGGGCCTCCAGCGCCGTGTGCATGGCGAAGATGGGCTCGGAATCCTGGTAGAGCGTCCGTGCCTCCTGGGTGGGGAAGAGGCGATTGTTGATCCGCTCGAAAAGGGCGAAGCCGAGCTGGTCCTCCAGATGCTTGATGGCGTTGGAAACGGCCGGCTGCGACAGGCCGAGTTCGCGCGCTGCGCCGACGGTGGTCTCGCAGCGGATGACGGCGCGGAGGAGTTCGAGCTGACGCAGATTCAAGGCAGGGCCACCCGCAGGGACAGGAGAAGGGCGGACGGTTCCAAGCAAATAGCATGCTGCTCGGCCGGCGGACAGGCGCGGTCGGCGTGGCTCAGCGCCGTTCGATGACCGCTGCGGGCACCTTCAGCCGGGCGCAGGTGCCGGTGGAGACGTCGACATAGTCGACCTGGCTGTCGAGGCTCTTCGCCATCGAGGCGATGATGCGGCTTCCGAGCCCGGACCCGCGGACGGGGCCCGTCCCCCGCCATCCCACGCCGTCGTCGGCGACGGTGAGGGTGATGCCGTCGGCGTCGGTCGCCAGCGTCACCCGGACCTCACCCGCCTTGTCGGGATAGGCGTATTTCAGAGCATTGGTGACGAGTTCCGTCGCGATCATCCCGACCGAGACGGCCTTGTCGGTGCGGCACAGGACGGTCGCCGGCGTGAAGGTGAGCGTTGCCGCGGAGCCGGTATCGGCGACGGACTGGCGGACGGCGTCGAGCACGGAGGTCAGGTAGGCGCCGAGGTCGACGGAGCGGACGTCGTCGGAGGTATAGAGGTTGCGGTGGAGGTCGCCGACGGCGGCGATGCGCGCCTGGGTGGTGACAAGGGCGGCGCGGGTCTCCGGGTCCTTTGATGCGGAGGCCTGCATGCGGATCAGCGAGGAGACGAGGGCGAGACTGTTGCTGACGCGGTGGTTGACCTCGGCCAACAGGACCAGGGCATGGTCGCGCGCCTCGGCCACCTCGCGCTCGGCCTTCTCCTTGAGGCGCAGGAGGACGCCCTTCTCCACCGCCTGGGTGATGGCGGAGAGCAGCAGCGCGTCGAAGTCGTCGCCGACCGTCTTGACGACGTAGTCGAAGGCGCCGGCCTTGAGCGCTTCGACGGCGATGGCGAGTTCCGTCGACGCGGTCACGTAGATGACCGGCAGCGAGGGCGCCTGTTCCCTGATCCGCGGCAGGAGGTCGAGGCCGGTCGAGGTGCCGAGGTCATGGTCGAGGATGACGACGTCGAAGGCCTCCCCGGCGAGTGCCTCCAGCCCGGCGGCGGCATCGGCGGCATGGACCACGGCGAAGCCGTGGCGCGCGAGCCGGCGCTGGACGAGCCGCCCGAGGGCGGCGTCGTCGTCGACGTAGAGGACGCGTTTCTGGGTGTCGGGCATGGTCAGGTCGCCACCGTCAGTCGGCCTCGGGCACCTGCATCACCGCGAAGAACAGGCCGAGCTGGCGGATCGCCTGGGCGAAGCCGTCATAGTCCACCGGCTTGGTGATGTAGACGTTGGCGCCGAGGTCGTAGCAGCGCTGGATTTCCCGCTGGTCGTCGGTCGTCGTCAGGACGACGACGGGCGCACGCTTGGTATGGGGGTTCGACTTCACCTTCTCCAGAATGTCGACGCCGCCCATGTCCGGCAGGTTGAGGTCGAGGAGGATGAGGAGCTGCCGACCGATGCTGGCCGTTCCCGACCCGTCGGCTCCGAGAAGGTGGGCGAGGGCCTCCGTGCCGTTGGTGAAGGGGATGATCTCGTTCGAGACGCCGGCGCGGCGGATGTTCTTCTCGATGAGGCGCGCATGCCCCTCATCGTCCTCGATCATGATGATGGTGACGGGGTTTCCGCTGGGGGTCATAGCGCGGCTCTCCTCTTGAACTCGTTGAAATCGATGGGCAGCCTGACCGTGAAGATGCTTCCGCGCCCGAGGGTCGACGACAGGCTGATGTCGCCGCCGAGATTGCGGGCGAGCGTGCGCACATGGGCGAGGCCGATGCCCTCGCCGGCGACCGTCTGGGGACCGGAGCGGCGGAACAACTCGAAAACGCGCTCGGTGTCGGAGGCGGCAATGCCGCGGCCATTGTCCTCGACGTCGAGATAGGCGAAGTGCCGGTCGCGGCGGCCGCGGATCGCGATACGGATGGGGCGGTCGGCGGCGCGGTACTTGATGGCGTTGTCCAGGAGGTTGCCGAGGATTTGGTCGACCGACAGCCGGTCGCTGACGATCTCCATCCGCGGCACCTCGATACGGATGCCCGCATCGCCTTCATCGTCCGATGCCTGATGATGCACGGCGGCGGCGCTCGCCTCGGCGAGGGCCTTCAGGTCGATCGGCTCGGGCTTGAGGGTGCGCGTGCCGACGCGGGAGATCTTCAGGATGGCGTTGATGAGGTTGTCCATCTTCTGGGTGGACGAACGAATGAAGCCGATCGCCTCGGGGAGGTCCTCCGCGATGGCCTGGCGGGCCTCCTCCCGATCGTTGGGGCTCGGCTCCTTGCCCTGGAGCACGGCCGCCACCGGCTTGATGGAAGTCTCCAGCTCGCTGGTGAAGCCCATGATGTTGACCAGTGGCGCCCTGAGGTCGTGGGTGACGATATAGGCGAAGCGCTGGATTTCCTCGTTCGCCTTGGTCAGCGCCTCGGTGCGTTCGCTGACGCGCTGCTCGAGACCGGTGTTGAGCACCTCCAGCTCGGCGCGGGAATGGGCGAGCTCGCGGGTATAGCCCGAGATCAGCCAGGCGGCGGCCGCTGCAAGGCCGAGGATGATGATAGCGCCGACGATGGACACGAGCTGCAGCTGGTCGGTGGTGGTGTCCTGCGCGGCGATAGCCTGCTGCAGAGACCGCTCGCTGCGTTGCAGCACCTCGCCGAGGTCGGCCCTGATCTCGTCCATCAGGCGCATGCCCGAGCCGGTCCGCACCAGGGCGGCGGCCTCCTCGAACCGGTTGGCCTCGCCGAGTTCGACCCGGTTGCGCAACTCGTCCATCTTGCGGCGAAGCTTGTCGGTGAGGCGCCTCGAGAGTTCGGCCAGGGCCGCATCGTCGGCGATCGCCTGTCTGAAGGCGCCGAGCCGCACTTCGAAATTATCGACGGCGTTTCGATAGGGGCGCAGGAAGACCGGATCGCGGGTGATGAGGAAGCCGCGCTGGCCGGTCTCCGCGTCCTGCATGAGCGAGAGCATGTCGGCGGTGGCGCTGCGGATGGCGCGTGAGGTGACGACCTCGCCGAAATGCTGTTGCGAGCGGGCGGTGAGCCACAGGGAGGCCGCGACGATGAGGACAAGAACCGTGATGCCGGCAGCCAGCATCAGCGCGGTCGTCCGCACAAAAGAACTTCTTAAAATACCCATGGAGCCCCGCTCAATGGGGCTCTTGTGGGGACAATCGCCGCGCTTGGCAAGCGCCCCGCGGCGTGTGGGAGGAGCGGGTCGGATCGGCGCCTTCAACCCTCGACGGCGATCTCCTTGCGCTTGGCGTTGATCCAGGGAACGAGCGCCGTCGCCAGGATGATCGCCGAGGCGAGGACGAAGAACGCCGAGATCGGCCGCTCGATGAACGTCATCCAGCTGCCGCGCGACAGGATCAGCGCCTTCCGCAGGTTGTTCTCGAACATGGGCCCGAGCACGAAGCCCAGCACGAGCGGCGCCGGCTCATAGCCCCAGCGCGCCACCAGCCAGCCGCCGATGCCGAAGGCGATCATCACGTAGAGGTCGAAGATCTGGCCGGAGGTGGCGTAGACGCCGATGCAGCAGAACAGGAGGATGAGGGGAAACAGGATGCCATAGGGCACCTGGAGGCATTTCACCCACAGGCCGATGAGTGGCAGGTTCAGCACCAGCAGCATGACGTTGCCGACATACATGGAGGCGACGACGCCCCAGAAGAGGTCGGGCCGCTGGGTGATCATGGTCGGGCCGACGGGCACGTTGTGGATGATCAGTGCGCCGAGCAGCAGGGCGAGCACGGCGTTGGGCGGAATGCCGAGCGTCATCAGCGGGATGAAGGCCGATCCGGCGGCGGCATTGTTGGCGGCTTCCGGTCCCGCGACGCCCTCGATGGCGCCCTTGCCGAAGCGCTCCGGCGTTTTCGAGAGCCGCCGCTCCATGGCATAGGAGACGAAGGAGGAGATGACGGCGCCGCCACCGGGAAGGATGCCGAGGACGAAGCCGAGCGCCGTGCCGCGCACGATGGCCCAGCGCGACTGGACCCAGTCGGTCGAGGTCAGCCAGAGCCGCCCGACCTTGCTCTCCACCACGGTGCGGTCCGTGCCCTGCTCGAGGTTCTTGAAGATCTCCGCGACGCCGAACAGGCCCATGACCACGGGCACGAGGCCAATGCCGTCGAGCAGCTCCAGGCGGTCGAAGGTAAGGCGGGGGAGGGCGTTGATGGAATCGATGCCGACGAGCCCGAGGATGAGGCCGATGCCGGCCATGACCAGCGACTTGATCACCGAAGCCTGGGACAGGTAGGCGATGAGGCAGAGGCCGAGGAGCATCAGCGCGCAGTATTCCGCCGGGCCGAAGGCGAGCGCCACGGTGATCATCAGCGGCGCGACGAGAATAAGGCCGACGAGGGCCACGGTTCCGGCGAAGAACGAACCGATCGCGGCAACGAAGAGCGCCGCGCCGGCGCGGCCCTGCTTCGCCATCTCGTGACCGTCGAGGCAGGTGACGACGGAGGCGGCCTCGCCGGGGATGCGCACGAGGATGGACGTGGTCGAGCCGCCGTACATGGACCCGTAGTAGATGCCGGCGAGCATGATGACGGCGCCGGTCGGGGGAATGGCGAAGGTCGCCGGCAGCAGCAGCGACATGGCGGCGATCGGGCCGATGCCGGGCAGGACGCCGACGAGCGTGCCGATCAGGACGCCGACGAAGCAGTAGAACAGGTTGTCCGGCGAGAGGGCGACCGCGAAGCCCGTTCCGAGCTGACCGAGGAGTTCCATCGGTCAGTTCCCGAACATGGTGTTGACGAGGATGCCGGCGGGCAGATTGCTGCCGAGGAGCCTCGCGAAAAGGAGCCAGCAGAGGAAGGCCCCGGCAACGCCCATGGCGAGCGAGACCTGCCAGCGATAGCCGCCGACGAAGATGAAGAGGCCGGAGAGCAGCGCCGCCGAGGTCGGGATGAAGCCGATCGGCTGGAGCGCCAGCGCATAGCCGACGAGCGCGACGATGCCGATCAGCGGCTGAGCCAGCGGTCCGCCGGCCGGCGGCATGTCGGCAGGCTGGCGGCCTGCCGGAGCCAGGAGGCCGGTGACGCCCAGCGCGCCGCCGGCGAGGATCATGGCGGCGCCGATCCACCAGAACATGAAGCCGGACCCCGGCTCCGTCGGTTCGCCGAGGCCGAGCTCCCCGCCTTCCCGCACGAGATAGGCGCCGAGGCCGGCGATGGCCACGGCGGCCACGAGGTCGGGAATGCGCATGTCGGGGGTTTCCGGGCGGTCAGCTGCGGCGCAGGCCGAGGCGTTCCACCTGCTGGCGCATGTCCTCGTACATGGTCTTGACGAAGGCCTCGTAGGATTGCGTGTCCATGTAGTCGACCTCCTGGTCGAGCTGGTCCATGACGCGCATGTGGTCCGGCTCCTCGATGCCCTTCTTGAAGGCGTCGTGCAGCACCTTGACGATGCCCGGGTCCATGCCCTTGGGGCCGGCGAGGCCGAAGGGCGAGTTCGAGACGATGTCGATGCCGCTCTCCTGGAGGGTCGGCACGCTGGACCAGGTCTTCGTGCGCTTCTTCCCCCAGGTGGCGAGGAGACGGAGCTGGCCGGCATTGACCAGCGGCGCCCAGCCGCTGGAATCGGCCTGCGCCGTGACGTGGCCGCCGAGCACGGCGGCATTGGTCTCGGAGGCGCCGCGGAAGGGCACGTGGGTCCACTTGATGTTCTCGCGGGCGGCGATGTCCATCATGGTGATGTGCAGCGAGGTTCCGGCCCCGGGCGTGCCGTAGGTGACCTTGTCGGGGTTGCCGCGGGCGAACTCGATCAGGTCCTTCATGGTCTTGTGCGGGCTGTCGGCGCGCACCGTGGTGCCGAAGCAGTATCCCGCCACGTGGACGACGTAGCTGAAGTCGGTCAGCGGATTGAACGCCACCCGCGTCATGTGCGGCAGGCGGAACATGGTGATCGGCATCTGGGCGAGGGTATAGCCGTCGGGACGCGCGCTCGCCGCCATCTGGGCAGGTCCGAGCGTGCCGCCGGCGCCGGGCTTGTTCTCGACGATGACGCGCTCGCCGAGATGCTTCTGGGTGGCCTCGGCCAGCGCCCGGAAGCCCATGTCGGTGGAGCCGCCCGCCGTCCAAGGCACGATGAGGGTCACCGGGCGGCTCGGAAAGCGCGTCTGGGCGAGGCCGGGCGCTGCGAGCCCGGCGAGGGCGAGGGCGGATGAGGACGTGATGAATCGGCGACGCGACGGCGTCCAGAGCGTCTTGGGCATGGTCTTCCTCCTGTGCAGACCCCCATCGCGCTCTGGCGGCGCTGTTCGGCGGTCCGGCATTTCCTTCCGGCGGGCAGTAGACCGGACTTCGCCCGGGGGTTCAAGGCTGGCGGCCGGCCGGGGAGGGAGGACGTGTCGCGGCGGTCAGCCTGGCGGCGGGCCCGCCCCCGACCGGGAGCGGGCCCGTCGGGCCTTACTGGGTGCGCTTGCCGTCGGCGCCGAACTGCCGGAGGTAGGCGATGAGGTCGGCGATCTGGTTCTCGCTGCGGATGCCGGCGAAGACCATCCGCGTTCCCGGCGTCACCTCGCGGGGATTGCGGATGTAGACGGCGAAATTCTCCGGCGACCAGACCTTCTCCGCCACGGCTGGCGTCTTGAAGGCCGGTGAATAGTTGAAGCCCGCCACGCTGCCAGCCTGGCGACCGAACAGGCCGTTCAGATTAGGGCCGACGAGGTTGCGGGCGGTTTCACCGACCTGATGGCAGGCGCGGCATTGGGCGAAGACGCGTTCGCCTGCCGCGGCATCGCCCGCGGCAGGAGCCGCGGCGGGTGCGGCCGGTGCAGCCGCCGGAGGGGTCGGGGCCTGGGCCATCAGGGGGGAGAGCATGGTGGCCGAGGCGAAGAGCGCGGCGATGGCGATGCGCATGGGTGTGGTCCTTTGCGTGGAAGCTCGGGGGATGGCGGCGAGCGCCATCCCCCTCGATAGAAACGCGGCTCGTGGCCGAGCGGTTCAGGTGAACATGTCGGCGACGATCCCTGCATACCAGCCCATATTCTCCTCCTGGGTCTGCTTGCGCAGCTCGGAGGTCTCGCCGGTCTTTGAAATGAACGTCTCGACGGCGGAGATCTTGCCGTCCTTGGCCTCGTAACGGCCGCCGACCTTCACCGTGTCATCTGTTTCGATGAGGCTCCAGCAGGTGTTGGCGTAGCGGGCCGGGAAGGTGCGGGCGCCGGCGAGCTCGCCGCGCACCATCAGGGCCGCGACCTTGGCCTGGCTGTTGGCGGAGAAACCCGATTTCGGCATGTCGCCCGCGATGCAGGCGTCGCCGAGGATGTAGATGCTCGTGTCGTTCGCCGACTTCATGTTGGCCGGATCGATGGGACAGAACCCCGAGCCGTTGGCGAGGCCGGCATCGCGGGCGATGGCGCCCGCCATCTGCGCGGGGATGACGTTGACGAGCGCCACCTTCTCGTAATTCTCGAAGCCGGTCACGACGGTGTTGGTCTTCGGGTCCACCGACTTGATTCCGTCGTGAACCTTGGGGCCGATCCACTCGACCATGCCGGGATAGTGCTTCTCCCAGCCCTCCTGGAAGAGACCCTGCTTGGAGAAGCTCTCCTTGGGGTCCAGGACAATGATCTTGGCCCGCGTCCGCCCCGAGGCCTTCAGCACGTGCGCCATCATCGAGACGCGCTCGTAGGGCCCGGGCGGGCAGCGATAGGGGTTGGGCGGGGCGATCATCACGATGACGCCGCCGTCCGGCACCGCGTCGAGCCGCGCCTTGAGGAGCTGGGTCTGGGGACCCGCCCGCCAGGCGTGGGGCATGGTCTCCTCGTGCTCGCGACCCCAGCCGGGCACCGAATCGTATTTCAGGTCGATGCCGGGCGACAGGACGAGCCGCTCGTAGCCGAGGCGCGAACCGTCGGCGAGGACCACCTCCTTCTTCTCGCGGTCCACCCGCGTGGCCATCTGGTGGTTCGTGCGGAAGCCGTTGGCCGCCGAGACCGCGTCGTAGCCGTGGGTGATGGATTCGAAGGAGCGATAGCCGCCGAGGTAGAGGTTCGAGTGGAAGCAGGTGGTGAACTGGCGCTGCGGCTCGACCAGCACGACGTCGATGGCGTTGCGCGCGTCCTTGGCGATGTACTTGGCGGCGGTGACGCCGCCGGGGCCGCCACCCACCACGACGACGCGCGCCCGCGCCTGGCCGAGGACGGCCGGCGCGCCGAGGGCCACGGCCGCCACGGCGCCGCCCGCTGCCAGGAATTGCCTGCGATGGATCGTCATTGGTCGTCCTCCCTTGTCGTTCGTGGACCGGTTGCTCCGGCCTTACGGCAAACCCTACCCGATTTTGGATCGGGCCGAGCATCAGTTCCGGGGCTTGAGCCCGCCGAAATAGGCGGCGAGGGCCGCCACCTCCTCAGGCGAGAGCCGCGCCGCCATGGCCTGCATGACCTGATTGTCGCGCTCGCGCCGCCGGTAGCTCTCCATCAGCGCGACGAAGGCCTCCTCGGGCAGCCCGATGATGGCGGGGATGCCGCCAACCTGCCGGCCCGAAATCTGGTGGCAGGTGACGCACTCGGCCGACAGATATTCGCCGAGCGCGCGGTCTCCCGCTTGCGCAGGTTGCTGGGATAAGAGAGCGACCGGCAGGAGGGCGAGCCAGGCCAGCGCGGGGGATCGCCGGCGTCTCGTCATTCGACCCTCGGCCCGCTGCGCCCCTCGGGCGTCACGTCGATGACGCGGGCGCGGCCGGTGACGCGCGGCGGCGTCGGCCGGCAGTCGGTCATGCAGGGGCTGGGGTTCCAGAACGCCCGTTCGCTCGTCTCGCGGTCGTCGTCGTAGAACCCGCCGACGTTCGGCATGGGGATGGAGGTGAAGTTCTCCCGGGTCAGCTCGAAGCTCTCCGGCACGAGGTCGTTGAGGAACATGATGTAGGCGGTGAGCGCATAGACCTCGTCGTTGGACAGCGACTGGGCATTGCCGTAGGGCATGGCGCGGCGGACGTAGTCGAAGGTCGTCGACAGGTAGGGCCAGAAGGAGCCGAGGGTCTTCTCGGGGTTCTCGCCCTTCAGGGACCCGCGGCCGCCGGCGAGGACCGGCCAGCGTCCGGCGCCCTCGCCGAACTCGCCGTGGCAGGCGGCGCACTGCGTCTGGAAGATGTCCTCGCCCTGCTTGACCGAACCACGGCCGGGCGGCAGCCCCTGGCCGTCCGGGCGCACGGCGATGGACCAGGCGGCAACCTCGGCCTGGTGGGCCTCGCGACCGAGCCCGGTCTTGGCCGGTTGAGCCGCAGCCGTGGGGGCGGGAGCTGCCGCGGGACGCTGCTGGGCGAGACCCATGCCCGTACCGGCGAGGCCGGCGAGAAGCGTCGCTGCGGCGAGGAGCCTAGCCGATCTCGACATTTTCGGTCTCCCCATTGGCGTGCACCAGCCAGGTCTGGATGCCGTTGTTGTGGTAGATGGAATTGACCCCGCGCACCTTGCGCAACTCGTCCTTGGTCGGCTGGACGTAGCCGGTCTCGTCGATGGCGCGGGACTGGATCATCATCTCCTGGCCGTTCCAGTCGAAGTCGACGTAGAAGCGGGTCAGCGACATCGGCATGACGGGGCCGTCGATGCGCGCCGTGCGCCAGTTGCGCCCGCCGTCCAGCGAGACGTCGACGCGGCTGATGCGGCCGCGGCCCGACCAGGCGAGGCCGGAGAGGACGTTCGGCCCCTTGTGCCTCAAGGGCGCCTGGGGGGAGGGGTTCGTCACCACGGATTTGGCGTCCATGATGAAGGTGAAACGCCGCGAGCGCCCATCGGCGAGGAGATCGGTGTATTTCGACGTCTCCTCCCGCTGGTGCCAGGGCTGGTCGCCGACCTCGATGCGGCGGAGCCACTTGACCCACATGTTGCCCTCCCAGCCGGGAACGACCAGGCGGACCGGGTAGCCCTGTTCGGGGCGCAGCGCCTCGCCGTTCATCGACCAGACGACGAGGCAGTCCTTCAGGCCCTTCTCGAGGGGAATGGAGCGGGTCATGCCCGAGGAGTCAGCGCCCTCCGCCAGCAGCCACTTGGCGTTCGTCCTGACGCCGGCCTCGTCCAGCAGGGCCTTCAGCGGAATGCCGGTGTACCAGACGTTATGGACCATGCCGTGGGTGAACTGGCAGCCGTTGAGCTGGGCGCCGCGCCATTCCATGCCGGAGTTCGCGGCGCATTCGAGGAAATAGGCGTGGTTCTGCCGGCCGGGAAAGCGCTTGAGATCCTCCACCGTGAAGACCATCGGCTTGTCGACGAGACCGTTGATCATCAGGCGGTGCTTGCCCGGCTCGATCTCGGCGATGCCGCCGTGGTGCCGCTCGAAGCAAAGGCCGGACGGCGTGATGATGCCGTCCAGCTCGTGCAACGGCGTGAAATTGACCGAGGATTCGCGGCTCGCCGTCAGCCATTCGACGTCGCGGCGCACCACGTGCTTCTCGTACTGGGATGGCGAGCCATAGGGGCGCGCCTGCACGCCGTCGCCGAGCACGCGTGACCAGTCCTGCACGGTGGTGATCAGCGGGTCGGGGGTCGCGGGCGGCGCGGCCTTCAGGCCCGTCGCCGTGGCGGCGAGGCCTGCGCCGGCGAGGCCGGCTGCTCCGAGAAAGCCTCGCCTGTCGAGCCGCGCGGTCTCGCGCGTCGTCATGCCGGCATCCGTCATGGCGGTCTCCTGGGGAATGGTGATCCTCGTCATGCGCCGCTGACCTTCACGGCAGAGTTGGGTTCGATGCGCACGGTCTTCCGGCGGCCGACATGGGCCTTGACCACGTCCCAGATCGGCGGGCCCTGGGTGCCCTGGTTGACGCTCCCCCAGCCGGCGACCGTGTAGGCCTTCGAGGCCTCGAGCGGCTTGCCGGACTTCAGCAGTGTGAGGTCGGAGATGCGCCGGCCCATGGTTGCCGAGACGTCGATCGCGTAACCGACGCCGCCGACGCGGACCATGTCGCCGCCGCCCTGGAAATAGGGGTCGGGGTGAAAGATGTTATCGGCGACGTCTTCGAGAACGTCCTTGAGCTGGGCGCCGGTCATCTCCATCCGGTAGCAGGCGGGGTAGGTGATGGCGGTGGCGTTGGAGATCGCCTCGAAGGTGATGGGGTCGCCCGGCAGGAGCGTGCCGCCCCAGCGGAAGCCGGGGGTCAGTGCGATCTCGGCGTCGCGCTCGGCGAGCATGGTCTCGGCGATCAGGTCGTCGAAGGTGCCGTTGAAGTTGCCGCGCCGGTAGAGAAGGCTGTCGGTGCGGCCGATCTCCTCGCCGAGCGCCGCGGCGAAGGGCTTGCGGATGGTGTCGATGAGCCCCGCCATGGTCGCGTCGGGCCGGATGGCGTCGGAAAAGACCGGCATCAGCTTGTAGCGATAGCCAGCGATCTTCCTGTCGCGGATGTCGAGGTCGAGGCGGGAGACGAACTTCCCGTGCGAGCCGGTGGCGACGAGGATCGTCCGGCCGGCCGTCACCACACCGGGCATGGCGTCGTGGGTATGGGCGGTGAGGATCACGTCGATGCCGTTGACGCGGGTGGCGAGCTTGGCGTCGACGTCAAAGCCGTTGTGGGAGAGAAGCACCACCACGTCGGCGCCGTCGGCACGGGCCTCGTCCACCTGCTTCTGGACGTCCTCCTCGCGCAGGCCGAACTCCCATTTGGGGATCATCCAGCGGGGATTGGCGATCGGCGTGCGCGGGAAGGCCTGGCCGATAACGGCGATCCTGGCGCCGCCTTTCTCGAAGACCTTGCGTGGCTCGAAGACCGCCTCCTGCCATTCGTTGTCGCGGACGTTCTGCGCGAGGAAGGCGGCCTTCGACTTCTCCGCCAGCTCCTTCACGCGGTCCTCGCCATAGGTGAACTCCCAATGGGAGGTCATGGCCTCGACGCCGAGGGCATTCATCACCTGGACCATGTCGTCGCCGCGGGTCTGGAGCGAGGTCCAGGAGCCCTGCCAGGTGTCGCCGCCGTCGAGCAGCAGCACCTTGTCGGTGCCGCGTTCGTCGCGCACTGCGGAGACCAGGCGCGCCACCCGGTCCATGCCGCCCATACGGCCGTAGGTGCGCGCAAGCTGGGTGAAGTCGTCGGCGGTGAGGGCATGGGCCTCGGCCGTGCCGTTGGCGACCTGGAAGAAATCGCGGAAGGCCTGGTCGGTGAGGTGCGGCGGCTTGCCCTTGGCGGGGCCGACGCCGAGATTGATCGAGGGCTCGCGGAAATGGAGCGGTACGAGCTGGGCATGGATGTCGGTGACGTGGAGGATCGTCACCTGCCCCAGGGGCTCGAAGCGGAGGATGTCCGCCTCCGTCAGGCGCTGCTGGGCGGCGGCGCGGCCGAGCGGACCCAGACCCGAGGCCATGGCCAGGGCATGGGCAGCCGCCGTCGCATGCAGGAAGTGCCTGCGCGAGATCATGGGATGTCCTGTCGCGGAAAGGGCGGTGCGGGCGCGGAGAAGCCGCGCCCGGCTGTCGCCTAGCTGACGGTGATGCGGCTCGTCGCCGTGTATTCCGAGCCGTCGTCGTCCTTCCAGACCATCTTCAGTTCGCCGTTCTCCGACGGTTTGAAGAAGAAGGACTGGTAGGGATTGGCGGAGATCGAGGCATGCCAGTCGGCGTCGAAGACCGGCTTGCCGTTGAAGGTCGCCGTGAAGCGGTTGATGATCTTGCGCGGGATCGGCTTGCCGTCCTGGCCGCGGCGCTGGCCGCTCTCCATCTCGTGGGAGATGAGGGTCTTCACCTCGACCGTATCGCCGGCCTTGATGTTGCCGGGCACGCGAACGCGGGGAGTGGGTCTCGTCGACATGGTTCTTTCCTCCCTCAGCCGCCGCAGCCGCCGATGGTGACCTTCACCTCGGCCTTGGTGGTGAACAGCGTTCCGTCAGACATTTCGGCGACCGCGACGATGTTCTGCGTCTGCGCGAGGCGCATGCGGGTGGAGGCGGAAGCCCGGCCCGACAGCGGCGAGAAGCGGAAGGTGAAGACGCCGGGCAGCGGGTTGCCGTCGGCGAAGACGTGCACCGCCTTGACGTAGTTCTGCTCGGTCATCGGGCTCTCGACGTCGACCGTGATGGGCACCACGAGACCGTTCTCGGCGATCTGCGGGACGTCCAGCTTCACCCGGCCCTCGGCCATGGTCTTGCCGTCGTAGAGCTTCTTGATCTCGGCCTCGACGGCCTTGGCATCGGCCCTCGACAGGCTCGGCGCAATGATGGAAGCGGCCGCCGCGAGGGCCGCCATGCGCAATACGCTGCGTCTCGTCCGATAGACGACTGGACCCGCCATAGGGGACCTCCTTCGTGGTTTCCAACCCGACGGTCCTCTTCCGGAACCGTTCGATCTTCTTCTTGACGCCGCAGGTCCATGCCTGCAAGCTTCGATATATAGGAATATAGTTTTTCGTGAATGTAAAGCGCGAAAGACGACGCCTATCGGATCGCTCCGCCAGAGAGCGACCGGGGAGATCACGGAGGAGACTACCATGGGTCGGATGACGGGGATACGGGCCCTCGTCGCGGCGGCAGCCACCTGTGCCGGCATCGCCGGCGCGCTGGCGCAGACGCAGGACGAGAGTGAGCGGGAGATCGAGCGCTACCGCGCGATGATCAATGATCCGATGGCCAATCCGGGCTATCTGGCGGTCGACCGGGGCGAAGTGCTCTGGGCGCAGGCACGCGGCACCAAGGCGGTCTCGCTCGAGACCTGCGATCTGGGCGAGGGGCCGGGCAAGCTCGAGGGCGCCTATGCCAAGCTGCCGCGCTTCTTCGCCGACGCCGACCGCGTGATGGATCTCGAGCAGCGTCTGCTCTGGTGCATGGAGAAGATCCAGGGGCTGGACACGGCCGACGTCATCCGGCGCCGATTCTCCGGGCCCGGGCGCGCCTCGGACATGGAGGATCTCGTCGCCTTCATCGCCAACAAGTCCAACGGAATGCGCATCGCGCCGCAGAATTCCCATCCGCGCGAGCGCGAGATGACGGCGATGGGCGAGGCGATGTTCTACCGCCGCGCCGGCGCGATGGATTTCTCCTGCGCCACCTGCCATGCGGAACCCGGCAAGCGCATCCGCCTGCAGGGGCTTCCCGATTTCTCCGCGCCCGGCAAGCAGGCGCAGGAGACCATGGGCTCCTGGCCGACCTACCGCGTCTCCCAGAGCGCGCTGAGGACGATGCAGCATCGCCTGTGGGACTGTTTCCGCCAGCAGCGCTGGCCGGAGCCGGCCTATGCCTCGGACGGCCTGACGGCCCTCCAGATGTTCCTGAATGTCCAGGCGGCGGGCGGTGAGATCACCGTTCCCTCCATCAAGCGCTGAGCGGAGGGCCCAATGGTCACGTTCCCGTCCTCCCTTCTCCGCGCCCTGGCCCTCATCGCCTGCGGCACGGTACTCGCCATCACTCCCGCCGCGACGCAGGACCGGCCCGCCGCCGATCCCGCCAGGATGGATGCTCTGATCAGCGGCATGTTCCAGCGGGTGTCGCCGGAATGGCGCGCGCGCGCCGAACTCGATCCGACCCAGCGCACCTGTACCGACCGGCGCAATCATGTGTCGGGCGCCGAAGCAGACGCCATCCAGGCGCGCGAGCGCGCGTCGGTGGTGCTGCCGCCCGACGGCAATTTCCTCGGCGACTGGCGCAAGGGCTTCCAGGTTGCCAACAACGGCCGCGGGTTCCAGTTCTCCGACCCGGCGGGTACGGTCGCTGGCGGCAACTGTTACGCCTGTCATCAGATGGACCCCAAGGAGGTCAGCTACGGTACGCTGGGGCCGAGCCTCGCCGGCTATGGGCGGGAGCGGAACTACGATCCGGAAATGATCCGCGACGCCTATATCAAGATTTTCAACGCCCAGGCCGTCGTCGCCTGTTCGAACATGCCGCGCTTCGGGTCGTCGAAAGTGCTGACGATCGACCAGATCAAGGACGTGCTGGCCTATCTGTTCGACCGCCAGTCGCCGGTCAACCAGCCCTGAGCGAGCACGCCCATGCGCCTTCTCCGCTGGCTGGTTCTGCTCGGATGCCTCGGCATCGTGCCGGTGCAGCCGGCGGCGGCCCTCGAACTCCTGATGTTCGAGCGTTCGGGCTGCCCCTGGTGCCTGCGCTGGAACCGGGAGGTGGCACCCGCCTACGAAGCCTCGGAGGAGGGCCGCCTCGCCCCCCTCCGGCGGATCAACCTGGACAGGGGCCAGCCCCAGGGGCTGGGTCTCGCCATGCCGGTGCACTACTCCCCGACCTTCGTGCTGGTCGACGATGGACGGGAAATTGGCCGCGTGATCGGCTATATTGACGCGTCGACGTTCTGGGGCCTCCTGACCAAGATGGTGCGCGACCACCGAGAACGGTCCGGCACGGAGGCGCCGAAGCCGCCGCAGGGACAGCCAGGATGACAGAGACCATCGTTTCGAAGGCGATCGAGGACGCGCTGCGCGACGGCGAGGAGTATTCCATCGAGCTCGAACAGCTCATGCGCAACGCCCGCGACGCCAGCGACTTCCTGAAGGCGCTGGCCCATGAGAGCCGTCTCCTGCTCCTGTGCCTCATCGCCGAGAAGGAACGCTCGGTGGGTGAACTCGAGACCATCCTGTCGCTTCGCCAGCCCACGGTTTCGCAGCAGCTTGCGCGGTTGCGGTTCGACGGTTTCGTCACCACCCGCCGCGAGGGCACGACGATCTATTACAGCCTCGCCAACGAGAACGTGCGGCAGGTCATCCGCGTCGTGTACGACATCTTCTGCGGCGGCGGCCGTGCGGCCGCCCCGCGCCGACCCGGAACACCGGGCGCCTGACGAAGACGGGGGCGCTCGCCGCTCCCGAGGGAGGACGAATGCAGGGGCTTGCGGCCATCGCCGTCGGGCTGACCGGGCTCGCCGTGGGCTTCGCATGCGGGTTCACCGTCCAGCGGGCCCGCCTGTGCACCTTCGGCGCCGTGGAGGATGCGCTCGTCGGCGGCAACTGGCGGCGGCTCAAGGCCTTTGGCCTGTCGCTCGCCATCGCGATCCTCGGCGTCCAGGCGCTGGTGGTGTTCCTCGGCTTCGATCCCGCCAGCACGACCTATGTTCCTGCGCGACTTGCGCTCCTCGGCACTTTCGCAGGCGCCATTCTCTTCGGCCTCGGCATGGCGCTGGTGGGCACCTGCGCCTTCGGCTCGCTGGTGCGGCTCGGCACCGGTGACCTGCGCAGCCTGGTGACGCTGCTGGTCTTCGCTGTCCTCGCCTATGCCGTGCTGCGCGGCGTGCTGGCGGGCCTGCGGATCGGCACCGTGGAGGCGGTCGCCCTCTCGCTTCCGCCCGGCACGACCGGCTCCTATCCGGACCTCCTCGCGACCTGGCTCGGCCCCCTCTCGCGCCATCTGGCGGGTCCCGTGGTGGCGACCGGGCTCCTCGTGGCGGCGCTGCGGGATGTGCGCCTGCGGCGCTCGCCGCGCCTCCTCACCGCTGCCGTCGTCCTCGGGATCGGGGTCGTCGCCGGCTGGGCGGTGACCGGGCCGCTGGCCGATCCCTTCGCGAGCGAGATCCGGGTGCAGAGCCTGACCTTCGTTGCGCCGGTGGCGCGTGCCCTCTTCGCGCTGGCGACGGGGGAGGGACTTCTCATCGATTTCGGCATCATGACCGTCTTCGGGGTCATCCTCGGCTCAGCGGCCGCTGCCCTCCACGCGCGCGAGTTCCGCTGGGAGGCTTTCGACGACCAGCAGGAAATGCGCCGCCACCTGGCGGGCGCCGCCATGATGGGGGTCGGCGGCGTCCTGGCCGGGGGCTGCACCATCGGCCAGGGCCTGACCGCCGGCTCCCTGCTCGCGGTGTCCTGGCCCGTGGCGGTGATCGGAATGGTGCTCGGCGCGCGGATCGGCATTGCGATCCTGCTGGAGGGGTCGACGATCGAGTGGGTGCGGGCGCTGACGCGCCGCGCAGACGGCCGGCGCTGGCCCGCCGAGTGACCGGTCAGGCCGCGGGCAGCAGGCGGAACGCGCTCCCGTTCGCCTCGGCCCGGCCGAGCCCGCCGCCGGGCAGGTGATAGGCCGAGAAGTGCAACTTCTCCGCGGCCAGTTTGCCGAGAAGACGGCGACGACTGGTGGCGGCCGTCGCACCGTCCTGGTCGAACCCGGTCGTCCAGTCGGGCCTCGCGAAGGACAGAACCGGGTGGGTGAAGGCGTCGCCGACGATGACGAAGGGATCCCCGCCGAGTCGCACCTCGAAGGAGACGTGGCCGGGCGTGTGTCCGGCCGTGTCGATGGCGGCGATGCCGGGCACCACCTCCTCGCCCGGCTTGAAGCGCTTCAACTGCGGCTCGAGAGCCTTGAGCACCCGCTGCGCGCCAGCGGCGAAGGCGTGGCGGTCCTCCGGCAGGCGCCCGTAGACGCCCGCGTCGAACCAGAAGTCCCATTCGGCCTGGGCGATGTGATAGGTCGCGTTCGGGCAGGCGGGCGTATCGAACTCGTCGAGGGCACCCCACAGGTGGTCCGGATGGGCATGGGTGAAGAGCACGTGCTTCACCCGGGCCGGGTCCATGCCGGCACGCTCCATGGAATCGGGAAGGCGGCCGGTGGTGGGGAGGAAGTTCCGCCCGGCGCCCGTGTCGAACATGACGAGCTCGTCGCCGGTCCTGAGCACCGGGACGTTGAGGGCGTTGGTCACCTCGTCCGTCGGCAGGCCGGCGGCCGTCAGGAGGCCGTTGACCTCGTCCCGGGGAGCGTCCCTGGCGAGCATGCTGCCGGGCAGGGTGATGGTGCCGTCGGTGAGCACCGCGAGTTCGGCAGCGCCGAGCCGGGTGCTCGCGACCTGGGCGCGGGCCGGGCCGGCGGCGAGCAGCGCCGCCGTCGTGCCGATAAGGGTCCGTCGTGTCAGCTGCATGTCGTCCTCCCGTGGTCTTTGCCACAGGGTAGCGGATCGTACTTGCATTCGCATATGGAAATATATGCCGGTCATGGCGCAGCGCGGGCCCAGGCGATCGGGCGGGGCCCGCGATGATCGTGCGGAGCCGGCTAGAAGATGCTGTAGCCGCCGTCGACCACCAGGGTCTGGCCGGTGACATAGGACGAGGCGCGGCTCATCAGGAAGACGGCGATGCCGCCGAAATCGGCCGGTGTGCCGAAGCGGCGGACGGGGATGCGCGGCGAAACCGCCTTGACGAAGCGCTCGTCGGCGAAGGCGCCCGCCGTCATGTCGGTCTCGATCCAGCCGGGGAGCACCGTGTTGACGGTGACGCCGTGGCGCGCGAGGTCCACCGCCACGGCGCGGACGAAGGAATTCACCGCGCCCTTGGAGGCCCCGTAGTGCTCGTTCTGCGCCGCCCCCTCGATGGAGGCGACGGAGGAGGTTGCCACCAGCCGGCCGTAGGGGTCGCCGGCCTTGGCGCGCTCCACCATGTGGCGGGCAGCGAGCTGGAAGCAGTGGGCGACGCCCTCGACATTGGCCGTCATCACGCGGCGCCAGTCGTCCATGTCGCGGTCGATGAAGGGGCCCTTGGTCCGTCCCGTGATCCCGGCATTGGCGAAGAGGCCGTCGACGCGGCCGAACTCCGCGAGGGTCGCGGCGAAGGCCTCCTCGACGGAGGCGCGGTCGGCGACGTCGCAGAAACGGGCGGAGACCTGGCCGCCGGTCGCCTTCAGCCGGGCCACCGCCGCCTCGTTCTTTTCCGCGTTGCGGCCCCAGATCGACACGGCGCAGCCGCTGCCGGCCAGCGCCTCTGCCATACCGAGGCCGATGCCGCCGTTGCCGCCCGTGACGACGGCGACGCGGCCGGAGAGATCGAAGAGGGTCGACATGGGGCATCCTCGCGCGGCTGAGGGGCGCCATCGGACCTGCCGGCAGGCGCCGCCGTCAATACGGCCGTGCGGAAGAGGGGGAACTCAGCGCGGGGCGAAGGCTGCGGGATCGCGGCGGCGCATGATCCAGAGCACGAGGGTCGCGGCCGCCACCATCCAGATCTTGCCGAGCACGAGGCCGGGCAGGAGGCTCACGGAGCCGAAAGCGAGCCACAGGAAGAGTGTGGAATCGATGACCGTGCCGACGAGGCTCGAGGCCCAGACGGCGGCGATGAGGCGCTTCTTCGCCAGCGGCGTGTAAACCGCGGTGTCCGCCAGCTCCGAGAAGAGGAAGGCAGCGCAGGAGGCGAGCGCCAGGGCAGGGGCCGCCACCGCCCAGGAGAGGGCCGCGCCGAAGACGATGCCGGCGAGGGACCACAGCACGCCGAGCCGGCGCTGCACGAGGTCGCGCAGCACCAGGGCGAGGCCGATCATCAGCACGCCGCTCGGCGCCATCAGCCCGAAGCCGACAGGGATAAGGCAGGGGCCGTTCGGCACGCAGACCGTGCCGGCATTGGCGATGAGCCAGTTGGCGGCGGGAATGGTGGCGACGAAGCCGGCGAGGGCGAGATAACCGAGCATGACCAGAAACGCGTTCAGGGGAAGGCGCCTCCATAACGGCAAGGGCGCGTCCCGTCATCCCTCAACTGCGCAACTCTGCCGCCGGCGGGGTCGTGACCCGCGGCCGCGAATGCCCTAAACCGTCGCCATGACCCCGTCGAGCCCACCCCAGCCCGCCTCCCATGCCGCCCCTGAGGCTGGTCGCGGACCGCGGCGCATTCTCGGCCATCTCGGCGCGACCTTCGCCGGGGCGCTGCAGCGCCTGTTCCGCCCGGTGCGGCCCGGCGCGTCGCCGGCGCTTCACCTCTTCGACAGTGGCGCCGAGCGCTTCTGCGCCGCCCTCCTGGCGCTGGCGCTGATCCTTGCCGGCATGGCCTATCTCGACCCGATCTTCCAGGGCGTCAGGGCCTATACGTCGGGAACCAGCGCCATCGTCTGGGAGGCGGTGACCGATGTCGGCAAGTCCGCCTGGGTGCTGATCCCGAGCGGGGTCGCCATCCTCGTCATCTTCACGGTGGTGCGCCCGGTGCGTGGCTTCGCCGACAAGGTGATGCTGGCGCTCGCCGCAAGGCTCGCCTTCGTGTTCATCGCCGTCGGAGGCTCGGGCCTGATCATCACCATCGTCAAGCGCATCATCGCCCGCGGCCGGCCGCGCTATTTCGAGGAGTTCGGCGCACTGCACTTCCAGTTTCCGAGCTGGGCGTCGTCCTATGCGAGCTTTCCCTCGGGCCATTCACAGACGGCCTTCGCCATCGGTCTGGCGTTCGCGGCGCTGTTTCCGCGCTGGCGCAAGGCCTTCATCACCGCGGCGGCGGTGGTCGCCTTCAGCCGGATCGCGGTGGACGCGCACTATTTCACCGACATCGTCGTCGGCTCGCTCTGGGGTGCCTGGTTCACGCTGATGACGCGCGACTGGTTCGCGCGCCGTGCCATCGTGTTCACGCCGGGGCCGTCACGCCGGCCGTTCCCCATGCCGGCGCGGCGGGTGCGGCAGGCGCTCGGCCGGATGGTCGGACGCCTCGCCGGCTGAGGTCAGCCGGCCGCCTTCACGCGCTCGAAGCCGGCGGCGAGGTCGGCCTGGAGGTCGGCGACGTCCTCGAGCCCGATCTGGAAGCGCAGCGCCGTGCCGCCGGGGTTCCAAGTGGTCGCGGTGCGGTAGGGTGCGCAGTCGAAGGGCACGACGAGGCTCTCGTAGCCGCCCCAGGAATAACCCATCCCGAACAGTTCGAGCCCGTCGAGGAAGGCGCCGATCTGCCGTTCGGTCAGCGGATGGAGGATGACCGAGAAGAGGCCGGACGCGCCCTTGAAGTCGCGCTTCCAGATGGCGTGGCCGGGATGGGAGGGGAAAGCGGGGTGCAGCACCGTCTTCACCTCGGGGCGCTGCGACAGCCATTCCGCCATGGCCATGCCCTGGCGGTTGGCCTCGTCGAGGCGCAGCTTCATGGTGCGCAGGCCGCGCAAGGCGAGGAAGCAATCCTCCGGCCCTGCGCCGACGGCGGTCAGCTCGGCCGTCTCCTTCAGCATGGGCCAGGCGCGCTCATTGGCGGTGACGAGGCCCATGAGGAGGTCGGAATGGCCGCCGAGATACTTGGTGCCGGCCTCGATGGCGATGTCGGCGCCGCGCTCGTGGGGCGGGAAATAGAGGGGCGTCGCCCAGGTGTTGTCCATCACCACCAGCGCGCCCTTGGCATGGGCGGCGGCGGCGATGGCCGGGATGTCCTGCATCTCGAACGACTGGGAGCCGGGGGCCTCGGTGAAGACCACCGTGGTGTTGGGCCGCATCAGGTCGGTGATCCCGGCCCCGATCAGCGGGTCGTAATAGGTCGTCTCGATGCCGAAGCGCTTCAGGACGCCGTCGGCATATTGCCGGGTCGGGCGATAGACGGAATCGGTGACCAGCATGTGGTCGCCGGCCTTGAGGCAGGACTGTAGGGCGATCGCTATGGCGGCGAGGCCGGAGGGGACCAGCACCGTGCCAGCGGCGCCGGAAAGGTCCGTCCAGGCCTCCTCGAGGGCGCGCGTCGTCGGCGTTCCCTTGGTCCCGTAAACGTACTTCTGGCGGCGGGCCTTCAACTCCTCGTAGGTGGGGTAGAGAACCGTTGAGCCCCTGTAGATCGGCGTATTGACGAAGCCGAACTGCTCGGCCGGCTTGCGGCCGCCGAGGACGAGTCGCGTGCGCTCAGACAGGCGCTTGGAATCGGAAGAGCCAGCCATACCTGCCTCGAATTGTTGGGAAAGTCGTCAGAAGGAAAGATTCTCCCCCGGCGGGGGCGCGGCCATTTCCGCGGCGAAATGGTCTCCCGTCAAGCCCTTGACCCCGCAGGCGAGATGGCCTGAGATGCAGAAATGCGGGGTCTTCGGGATGAATGTCCTCGACGACGGTGCCTTCCAGGTGCCCGCAAAGACAACAAACAATCCACATTCAGAGTGGGAAAGGCTGCCACCATGAAACGTATCGTCTCAACGCTCGCGCTCGGAGCCGCGCTCGGCCTCGGCGCCACGGCTGCGCTGGCTCAGGCGCCCTCGACGCTCCGCAACATCCAGAACAAGGGCTTCGTCCAGTGCGGCGTGACCCAGGGTCTCGCCGGCTTCTCCATGCCGGACAGCGCCGGCAACTGGACGGGCCTCGACGTCGACCTCTGCCGCGCTCTCGCCGCCGCCATCTTCAACGACCCGACCAAGGTGCGCTTCTCGCCGCTCTCGGCCAAGGACCGCTTCACCGCCCTGCAGTCCGGCGAGATCGACGTGCTGTCGCGCAACACCACCTGGACGCTGCAGCGCGACACCTCGCTCGGCCTGAACTTCGCCGGCATCAACTACTATGACGGCCAGGGCTTCATGGTCCGCAAGTCGCTCAACGTGAAGAGCGCCCGCGAACTCTCCGGCGCCTCGGTCTGCGTGCAGACCGGCACCACCACCGAGCTCAACGTCGCCGACTTCTTCCGGGCCAACAACCTGAAGTACGAGCCGGTGGTGTTCGCCAGCGCCGACGAGACGATCAAGGCCTATGATTCCGGCCGCTGCGACGTGTTCACCACGGACGCCTCGGGCCTCTATGCCGAGCGCGTGAAGCTCGCCAAGCCCGACGACCACGTGGTTCTGCCGGAGATCATCTCCAAGGAGCCGCTCGGCCCGGTGGTCCGTCACGGTGACGACCAGTGGCTCGACGTCGTGAAATGGGTCCACTACGCCATGATCACGGCCGAGGAGCTCAACATCACCAAGGCCAATCTCGACCAGATGATGCAGTCGACCAACCCCGAGATCCGGCGCGTGCTCGGCGTCGAGGGCAATGGCGGCGAGGCCCTCGGTCTGACCAAGGACTGGGTGGTCCGCATCGTCCGCCACGTCGGCAACTATGCCGAGGCCTTCGACCGCAACGTCGGTCCGTCGACCCGTCTCGGCATCTCGCGCGGCCTGAACGCCCTGTGGACCAAGGGCGGCCTGCAGTACGCTCCGCCCATCCGCTGAGCGCGCTTAAAATATCGGCGCTGAGCGACTAGACACGATCATCGTCCCGGGTCCACGATCCGGGACGGTATTCCGGCGAAGACAACCGCCTTCCATCGAGGAGGCACTCGCCGGGCCAGAGCAGGGGATGGCGAATATGACGGACGGCACGTTGCCGGCTCGCGCGACAGGTGCGCCCAAAGTGGCGTTCTTCAACGATCCGAAGACGCGGAGCCTGATCTTTCAGGGACTGGCCCTGGCGCTCCTCGTCTTTGTGATCTTCACGGCGGTCACCAACGCGGTGACCAACCTGCGCAACCAGAACATCGCCGGCGGCTTCGGCTTCCTCGAGCAGACGGCAGGCTTCGGCATCTCGCAGACGCCGATCCCCTGGGCCGAATCGATGTCCTACGGGCGGGCCTTCCTGATCGGCCTCCTGAACACCCTCCTCGTGGCCGTCGTCGGCATCTTCTTCGCGACGCTTCTGGGCTTCGTCGTCGGCGTGGCGCGGCTCTCGCCCAACTGGGTGATCTCGAAGATCGCCTACTGGTACGTCGAGGTGATCCGGAACCTGCCTTTGCTGTTCCAGATCCTCTTCTGGTACCTCGCCGTGCTCGCCTCCATGCCGACACCGCGCAATTCCCATTCGCTGTTCGGCCTGTTCTTCGCCAACCAGCGCGGCATCACCGTGCCGCGGCCGATCTTCGAGGCGGGATCGGGCGCCATCGGCATCGCCCTGGTGGCCGGCATCGTCATCGCCTTCTTCGTCCGCTCCTGGGCCTACAAGCGCCAGGCGGCCACCGGCGAGCAGTTCCCCGTGGCGGCCAGCATGGCGGGTCTCATCATCGGCCTGCCGATTCTCGCCTATTTCCTCAGCGGGATGCCGATCTCCTTCGACTATGCCCAGCAGGGCCGCTTCAACCTCACCGGCGGCATGACGCTGATCCCGGAATTCGTCGCGCTCACCCTCGCGCTGGTTGCCTACACCGCCGCCTTCATCGGCGAGATCGTGCGCGCCGGCATCCAGGCGGTCAGCTACGGCCAGACCGAGGCGGGCCGCTCGCTCGGCCTCGCAGAGGGCCGCATCCTCAACCTGATCGTGGTTCCCCAGGCGCTGCGGGTCATCATCCCCCCGCTCACCAGCCAGTACCTGAACCTCGCCAAGAACTCGTCGCTGGCCGTCGGCATCGGCTATCCGGACATGGTGTCGGTCGGCGGCACGATCCTCAACCAGACGGGCCAGGCGATCGAGATCATCGCCATGTGGATGGGCTGCTACCTGACGATCTCCATCGTCACGTCCATCTTCATGAACTGGTACAACCAGCGCATTGCGCTGGTCGAGCGGTGAGGGCGCGGCGATGACCACTTCCTTCACCCGTTCGGAACTGCTGCAGCCCCTGCCGCCGCCGGCGAGCCTCGTCGGCCCCTGGGGCTGGGTGCGCGCCAATCTCCTGTCCAGCCCGCTCCAGGCGCTGCTGACCGTCGTCGGCGCCTATATCGCGGTGACGTTGCTCTGGGCCTTCATCGACTTCACCATCATCCGGGCCGTGTGGACCGGTGCCGACCGCGACGCCTGTCTCGACGAGAAGGTCGGCCGGTCGGTCGGGGCCTGCTGGCCCTTCGTCTGGGCGAAGTTCGGCCAGTTCATGTACGGCTTCTACCCCATGGACGAACGCTGGCGGGTCAACCTGACCTACGGCGTCGCCGTGGCGCTGCTGGTGCCGCTGCTGATTCCTGCTGTGCCGCAGAAGCCGCTCAACGCAGTGCTCTTCTTCGGCGCCTTCCCGATCCTCGCCTTCAACCTCCTCTATGGCGGCTCGCTCATCAATCCGTGGCTGAGCGTCATCGGCTGGCTGGCGATCCTCGGCGGCATCACCCTCGTGGTCGGCTACCTGATGAGCCGGGTGGAGGGGCCGCCCAACCTCCTGTTCCTGCAGGCGGGCGGCGCGGCCATCGTGGTCGGCGTCCTCCTTCTTCTGCTGGTCCGCACCGGCCTCCTCGACGTGCCGCGGCTGCCGGTGGTCGAGACGCGGCAGTGGGGCGGCCTGCTCGTGACCCTCGTCGTGGCGACGACGGGCATCGTCGCGGCGCTGCCCATCGGCGTGGCGCTGGCGCTCGGCCGGCGCTCGAAGATGCCGATCATCCGCCTCCTGTCGGTTGCGGTGATCGAGCTGGTGCGCGGCGTGCCGCTCATCACCGTGCTGTTCTTCGCCACCTACATGCTGCCGCTCTTCCTCGAGCGCTCGCCGGACGCCATGGTGCGCGTGCTGGTGGGCGTGTCGATCTTCTCCGGCGCCTACATGGCCGAGACGATCCGCGGCGGCCTGCAGGCGATCCCGAAGGGCCAGTTCGAGGGCGCCATGGCGCTGGGCCTCAACTATCCGCGGATGATGAGCCTCATCGTCATGCCGCAGGCGCTGAAGCTGGTCATCCCGGGGATCGTCAACGCCTTCATCGGCCTGTTCAAGGACACGACGCTGGTCTCGATCGTGGCGATCTTCGATCTTCTCGGTGGCATCCGCGCGGGCTTCACCGATCCGCAATGGGCGAGCCCCGTCACGCTCTACACCGGCTTCGCCTTCGCGGGGATCATCTACTTCGCGTTCTGCTACTTCATGTCCCGCTACTCGATCTTCGTCGAGAACCGCCTCAACACCGGACGCCGCCGCTAAGAGCGGCCCTCCGCCAGACTGGATTTCAGGAGTTCCGCATGGCCAGTTCTTCCATCGCGAAGATGCCGACGACGACCAACGAGGTCGCTGTCTCCATCACCGGCATGCACAAGTGGTACGGCGAGTTCCATGTGCTGAAGGACATCAACCTCACCGTCCACCGCGGCGAGCGCATCGTCATCTGCGGCCCCTCGGGCTCGGGCAAGTCGACCATGATCCGCTGCATCAACCGGCTGGAAGAGCACCAGCAGGGCAAGATCGTCGTGGACGGCATCGAACTGACCAACGATCTGAAGAAGATCGACGAGATCCGCCGCGAGGTCGGCATGGTGTTCCAGCACTTCAACCTCTTTCCGCATCTCACGATCCTGGAGAACTGCACGCTGGCGCCGATCTGGGTGAAGAAAATGCCCAAGAAGGACGCCGAGGAGGTGGCCATGCACTACCTCAAGCGCGTGCGGATCCCTGAGCAGGCGCTGAAATATCCCGGCCAGCTCTCGGGCGGCCAGCAGCAGCGCGTCGCCATCGCCCGCGCGCTATGCATGAGCCCGAAGATCATGCTGTTCGACGAGCCGACCTCGGCCCTCGACCCGGAAATGGTCAAGGAGGTGCTGGACACGATGGTGGGCCTCGCCGAGGAGGGGATGACCATGCTCTGCGTCACCCACGAGATGGGCTTCGCCCGGCAGGTGGCGAACCGGGTGATCTTCATGGACTACGGGCAGATCATCGAGATGAACGAGCCGGCTGCCTTCTTCTCGAACCCGCAGCACGAGCGCACCAAGCTCTTCCTCAGCCAGATCCTGCACTGAGGTTTATTGCGCCTGCCGACGCAAGAAGGGCGCCCCGAGGCGCCCTTCTTCGTTCGGATGGACGTGGCGGTTCAGGCCGGCCCGGTGGCAACCGGGCAGTCGTCACGGGCACCCCATTCGCTCCAGGAGCCGTCATAGAGGCCGGCTGGCTGCTTGCCGAGGGCGTCGAGCCCGAGCCAGAGGATGCCCGCGGAAACCCCGGACCCGCAGCTGGTGATGACCGGCTTGTCGAGGTCGACGCCCGCGGCGGTGAAGGCGGCGCGGATGCGCTCCTGGGACACGAGGCGACCGTCCTCGACGAGAGCGGAGGAGGGGACGTTGAAGGAGCCGGGCATGTGGCCGCCCCTCAGGCCTGCGCGCGGCTCCGGCGCCTCGCCGCGAAAGCGCTCGGCGGAGCGCGCGTCCACCACCTGGACCTTGCCGCTCGCCAGGGCCTTCTTGACGTCGCCGAGATCGGCCACCGCGCCGTGGTTCTGCCGGGCGGTGAGGTGACGCGCCTCGCGCGGGCGGGCAGGGCCGGTCTCCACCTCGCGGCCCTCGGCCACCCACTTCGGCAGGCCGCCGTCGAGGATGAAGACGCGCTCGATGCCGAAGCTGCGGCACATCCACCAGACGCGGGGCGCCGCGAACAGGCCGAGGGAATCGTAGACGAGAATGGACTTGCCGTCGCCGATGCCGAGCTTGCGGCAGGCGGCGGAGAAGACCGTCGCCGAGGGCATCATGTGAGGCAGGTCGGAATCGGGGTCCTTGACGACGTCGATGTCGAAGCGCTGGGCGCCCGGGATATGGGCCTCGAGGAATTCGGCGTCCGCGTCCCGCTTCATGGTCGGCAGGAAATAGGAGCCGTCGAGGATCACCAGGTCGGGATAGCCGAGATGGTCGGCGAGCCAGTCGGTCGATCGCAGCCAGGGCGAGGGCAGGGTGGTCACGGGTGTCGTCTCCTCACGCGAACACGACGCGGACGCGCCGGTTCTGCTTGCCTTTTTTCTCGATGGCGGACACGGCCAGGCGGCCGATCTCGCCGGTGCGGCGGACATGGGTGCCGCCGCAGGGCTGCAGGTCGAGGCCGGCGATCTCCACCAGCCGCACCTTGCCCGACCCCATGGGCGGCTTCACCGCCATGGTCTTGACGAGGCCGGGATTGGCCTCGAGCTCGGCGTCCGTGATCCAGCGGTCGGTCACCGCCGCATCCTGCCCGATGAGGGCGTTGAGCTTCTCGGTCAGAACGTCGCGGTCGAGGCCGGATTCGGGGATGTCGAAGTCGAGCCGGCTCTCCTCCGCGCCGATCGATCCGCCGGTGACGGGATAGGGCAGCACGACGGAGAGGAGGTGCAGGCCGGTGTGCATCCGCATCCGCTGATGGCGCGGCGCCCAGTCGAGGCGGGCGACGACCCGTGTCCCGATGGGGGGCGCCGCCGTTCCCGGGGCGAGGACGTGGACCACGTCGCCCTTGGTCTCGCCATAGACGGCGGTGGCGACGGGAAGATCGGCGCCGTCGACCTTGAGCCAGCCGTTATCGCCGGGCTGCCCGCCGCCCGTCGGATAGAAGACGGTCCGGTCGAGCTCGACGCCGACGGCGCCGTCCTTCTCGGTGACGGCGGTGACCACCGCCTCGCATTCGGCGAGGTAGGCGTCGTCGCGGAAGAGAAAGTGGGTCGGCATCAGGTCACCGGCAGGAGGTCTGTCAGGGGCAGCGCCGACTGCTCGAGCAGCGGCGGAACGGCCAGGCCCTTGCTGCGCAGGAAGGCCGGATCGTAGATCTTCGAGGCATAGCGGAAGCCGTAGTCGCACAGAATGGTCACGATGGTATGGCCGGGTCCCATCTGGCGGGCGAGGCGGATGGCGCCGGCGACGTTCACGCCGGAGGAGGGGCCGACGCAGAGGCCCTCGTGCTCCAGGAGTTCGAACATCACGGGGATCGCCTCCTCGTCGGGCACCTGGAAGGCGACGTCGACAGGTGCGCCGGCGATGTTCGCTGTCACCCGGCCCTGACCGATGCCCTCGGCGATGGACGAGCCGCTGGCCTTCAGCTCGCCGCTGGTGAACCAGGAATACATGGCTGCTCCCAAGGGGTCGGCGCAGCCGATCGTCACGGCAGAGGACCGCTCCTTCAACGCCATGGCCGTGCCGGCGAGCGTGCCGCCGGAGCCGACGGCGCAGATGAAGCCGTCGATGCGCCCGTCGGTGTCGCGCCAGATCTCAGGACCCGTCGTCTCCACATGGGCCTGCCGGTTGGCGACATTGTCGAACTGGTTCGCCCAGAAGGCCCCGTTGGGGTTCTCGCGCGCCAGCCGCTCGGCGACCCGGCCCGAGACCTTCACGAAGTTATTCGGATTGGCATAGGGCACGGCCGGCACCTCCATGAGGCGAGCGCCGAGCTGGCGCAACGTGTCCTTCTTCTCCTTCGACTGGGTCTCGGGGATGACAATGACGCAGCCGAGGCCGAGGGCGCGGCCGACCATGGCAAGGCCGATGCCGGTATTGCCTGCGGTGCCTTCGACGATGGTGCCGCCCGGCCGCACGAGCCCCTTGGCCATGGCGTCGCGCACGAGATAGAGCGCCGCCCTGTCCTTGACGGACTGGCCGGGGTTCATGAACTCCGCCTTGCCGAGGATGGTGCAGCCGGTCGCCTCGCTCGCCCGCGCCAGACGGATGAGGGGTGTGTTGCCGATGGCGTCGACGACGTTGGCTCTCGGGGACATGCGAAGGCTCCGCTCAGGCCCGGGACGCTAGCCGAGCGCCGTGTGCCGCTCAACCCCGCGGCACGCCGCGCGGCGGGCCGCTACAGCCGGCGATAGACCATCTGCCGCACGTCGATGCCGCCGGTTCGGAAGCCCGCCTCGCAGTAGCAGAGGTAGTAGAGCCACATCCGGCGGAAGCGTTCGTCGAAGCCGAGCGGCGCGAGGCTGCTCCAGGCGGCGGTGAAGTCGTCGGCCCAGGCGTGGAGCGTGCGGGCGTAATCCTGCCCGAAGCCCAGTTCGTCCTCGACGGCGAGGCCGGCGCGGTGCGGCAGATCGCGCATGTGGGTCGGTGTCGGCAGCATGCCGCCCGGAAAAATATAGGCGCGGATGAAGTCGATCTCGCGCACGTAGTCGCTGAAATAGGCCTCGTCGATGGTGATGACCTGCAGGCCAGCCCGCCCACCCGGCTTCAGGCAGGCGGCGACACGGTCGAAATAGGTTTGCCAGTATTCCTTGCCGACCGCCTCGAACATCTCGATGGAGGCCACCGCGTCGTACCGGCCGCGCTCGTCGCGGTAATCCTGCAGCTTGATCGTCACCTTGTCGGACAGACCCGCCTCGGCCATCCGGCGCGTGGCGTGCTCGAACTGCTCCTGCGACAGGGTAAGCCCTGTGACGCGGGCGCCGAATTCGCGGGCAGCCACCTCGGCGAAGCCGCCCCAGCCGCAGCCGATCTCCAGCACCTCGTCGCCCGGGCTGAGCTTCAGCTGGTGCGCCAGACGGCGGTACTTGGCGAGTTGGGCCTCGTGCAGCGTCTCGTCACCCTTGGCGAAGAGACCCGAGGAATAGGTCATGGAGGGGTCGAGCCACTGCCGGTAGAAGGCGTTGCCGAGGTCATAGTGGGCGGCGATGTTGCGGCGCGCCTGGGTGCGGGTGTTGCGGTTGCGCCAGTGGCGGTAGCGCTGCATCAGGCGCGCGACAGGATTGAAGCGGGTGAGGTTGCGCACCGCTTCCATGTTGAAGGCGAAGAAGTGCAGGAAGCCCGAGAGATCGGGCGTGTCCCACTCGCCGCGGATATAGGCCTCCGCGAAACCGACATCGCCGTCGAGGATCAGGCGGCGGGCGAATTTGAGATCATTGACGACCATGTCGGCGCTGGGGCCGGGCTCGGCGCCGCGGAACAGCAGGCGGCGGCCGTCGGGGAGCCTGAGGGTCAGCTGGCCGTAGCGAATCTTGAGCGGGTAGCCGAGGGCCAGGCGCATGATCGAGGGCAGGCCGGCGGTGGCGCGGCGGAGGCTCTCCCGGGTGACCTCGATCGTATCGGCCAGACCGGGGGCGGGGTTGCTGGTCATGCTCATTGGAACGTCGCCTTCCGTTGTTTCGGAATGACACTGGGCTCTCGAAACCGGCGGTGCGGCGGACCGTTCCGGGCCGGGCGGTGGGTCCGAGACGGACATCCGCCGTCGACTGCAGTTTCTGGTGCCGGGTACAGACTAGGCAATTCGACAAATCCTTCAATGCCGCCGGGTGTTCCCGGCGGGCCGCGATGCGGCGCGGGTGGGGCCGTCATGCGGCGGAGGTTTCGCGGATTTCAGAAAGGGCGGCGAGGGCACGCTCGCGCGCCGCGTCATGGTCGACGACGGGCGCCGGATAGCTGTCTCCGAGGCGCACCCCCGCCTTTGCCAGGACGGCCGGCGGCGCCTGCCACGGGGCGTGGATGACCGCCGCGGGCAGGGCCGCGAGTTCGGGCACCCACCGCCGGACATAGTCGCCGCGGGGGTCGAACTTCTCGCCCTGGAGCATGGGATTGAAGATGCGGAAATAGGGGGCGGCATCGGCTCCGGAGCCGGCCACCCATTGCCAGCTCGCGGGATTGTTGGCGACGTCGGCGTCCACCAACGTGTCCCAGAACCAGCTTTCACCCTCACGCCAGTCGATCAGCAGGTGCTTGACCAGGAAGGAGGCGACGACCATGCGCACCCGGTTGTGCATCCAGCCGGTCTGCCAGAGCTGGCGCATGCCGGCATCGACCAGCGGGTAACCCGTCAAGCCGCGCTGCCAGGCGCGCAGCGTCCCGGTGTCGGCGCGCCAGGGGAACCCGTCGAAGCGCGGCTGGAAATTGTCGGATGCCAGGGTCGGCCAGTGAAAGAGCAGGTGGTAGGCGAATTCCCGCCAGCCGATCTCGGCGAGGAACTTGGCGAGGTCGCGGCCATGGTCCATGCCAGCGGCGATATGCGCCTGGTGCCAGATCTGCACAGGCGAGATCTCGCCGAAGCGCAGGTGCGGCGACAGCCGCGACGTGGAGGGCCTGTCCGGATGGTCGCGGCCGTCGGCATAGCCGGCGATGCCTCCGTCCAGAAAGGCGGACAGGGCGTCCTGCGCACCGGCCTCGCCGGGGGTCCAGGCGTCGGGAAAGGCGCTGGCCCAGTTCGGCCGCGTCGGCTCCAGCGCCCATGACGCGAGATCCTCCGATGGGAGCGGCGCGGCGACGGGTTCGAGCGCCTCCGGCGCGCGCAGCGGCGGCCGGATGTCGCCGAGGCGCTGGTGGGCGCGCCAGAAGGGCGAGAACACCTTCATCGGGTCTCCGGCGGCAGATTTCACCTCCCAGGGCTCGCGCAGGAGATTGCCCCGCAGGCTCGCCGCCTCCACGCCGCCGGAGCGGAGGGCAGCCTTCAGCGCCTTGTCGACGGCGATGCCGCCGCCGTCGTAGCGCCGGTTCCACAGGACCGTGCCGGCTCCCGTCGCGGCGACGACGTCGGCGATGACCTCCTCGGCCATCCCCGACCGAAGCACGAGGCTGTTGCCGATCGCACGGAGGGAAGCGTCCAGCGCCCTGAGGCTTTGTGCCAGCCACCAGCCGGCCGCGGCGCCCATGGCGCGCTGGCCCTGCGAGGGCGTCTCGCGGATATAGAGACAGACGACGGGTGCGCCCGTGGCCGCGGCCCGCGACAGGGCAGGGTGGTCCGCCAGGCGGAGATCATCACGAAACCAGACGACGACAGGCGCTTGCGACATGACCGGCTTACGGGCGTGCCATCCAGCCGGTTCACCGGCTCGGGCGCGGGGCTCAAGAAAAAACCCTGGAACGCGGAAGCGTTCCAGGGTTCTTCGAATTGGCTCCCCGGGCCGGATTCGAACCAGCGACCAACCGGTTAACAGCCGGTTGCTCTACCACTGAGCTACCGAGGATCACGTGCTCGTCGTGAGAGCGGCGCGAATAACACAGGTGCTTCGCCATTGCCAAGGGCCAATCGTCGCCGGGGGTGATTTTGATCGCCGGAGCGATTGATCGCGCAGCCCGCCGGGCCCATGACTGGCGCCATGGCGACAGCCGGCCCCACCGATCCGCAGTCCGCATCCCCCGCGCGCCGCCCGGGAGCGACGGCGGTCGTCTTCGGCCGGCGCTACCGGCTTCCGGGCACGCCGTTTCGTCGCCGGGCGCTCGGCTGGTCGTTCATCGCCGGGGGCATGTTCAGCTTCCTGCCCGTCTTGGGGCCCTGGATGTTCCCGGTCGGCTTCGTGATTCTCTCTGTGGACAGCGCGCGCATGCGGCGCTCGCGCAGGCGCCTGACCATCACCATCGGCCGGCGATGGCCGAGGCTCAACGCAGCGATGCAGCCGAAGCGACGGTGAAGGGAGAAAGGTGGAGGCCTCGCCCGGAATCGAACCGGGGTGCAAGGATTTGCAGTCCTCTGCGTAACCACTCCGCCACGAGGCCATCCTGATCTCGCCGGACCAGCCGGCGCGGAGTGCGACCGCTCTAGCATGGTGCCGATGGCCCCGCAACAACCCTCGGGTGATCGCTGGCGCCTTGCCTTTGGCGCTCCACCACCGGTAAAGACGACGCGACGACACGGCCTTTTTGGCATCTTCCCGGTGCCGCGATCGAGGGATTGAGCCCATGATGGATTTTGCCAGGGCGCGCCGCACCATGGTCGACACCCAGATCCGCGTGAACGACGTGACCGATACGCGCATCGTCGATGCGCTGATGGCGGTGCCGCGGGAGAATTTCGTTCCCGAGACGCTGCGGCCGCTGGCCTATCTCGACGATGATCTCGCCGTGAAGGGCGAGGGCGGCAGCCGCGGCGCCCGCTATCTCGTCGAACCCGTGGTGCTGGCGCGGATGATCCAGGCAGCCGGGATCGGCGCGGCCGACCATGTGCTGGATGTGGGCACGGCCACCGGCTACTCCAGCGCGGTTCTCGGGCGCATTGCCGGATCGGTGGTGGCGCTCGAGGAAGACGGCGACCTCGCGGGCCGGGCCATGGCGGCTTTCGCGGGCGATTCGGCCGTGACCCTGGTCGAAGGTCCGCTGGCTGGGGGCGCTGCCGCTCACGGCCCCTTCGACGTGATCCTGCTCCAGGGCGCTGCGGAAATCGTGCCCCCGGCGCTTCTCGGACAGTTGAAGGAAGGCGGCCGGCTCGTGGCGGTCGTTGGCACCGGCCGGGCCGCCAAGTGCATGGTCCATGCGAGGCTCGGCGAGGAATTCAGCGTACGTCCTGCCTTCGACGCCGCTATTCCCCTGCTGCCCGGTTTCGAGAAACCGCGTGGATTCGTCTTCTGATCACCCTCCGGGTGTTGCCGACTTGTCCCACTAGGCCGCGAAGCGTGGTCTAGACCGCCTGCGGGGCTTTTCTCCGCAGACGAAATTCTCTAACTATTTCTTACAGTGCCTTGGGGTCGTGGCGGACCACTCCGGGGTGGCGCCAAACAGCAGGTGTTGTTCATGACCGGAGCCACGAGGTCCCGCGCGCGCTCCGCGGCGGTAGTGTCCGTTGCGTTCGCTTCCATCGTTCTGTCGGCGCTGCCCGCAGGCGCGCAGTCCATCGAGCAGACCCTCGTCCAGGCCTACCGCAACAATCCCGATCTCAATGCCGCGCGGGCTGGCGTCCGCGTCGCGAACGAAGGCCTTCCGGCGGCGCTTTCGGGCTATCGTCCCTCGGTGACGGCGACCGTGACCGCCGCGGGCCAGGTGGCCGAATCGAGCGTCGGCTCCTCCGCTTACCTCGGCAGCCCCGGCAGCGACCGGACCATCCGCAGTCTTCCCCGCGCCGCGACCCTCTCGGTGACCCAGCCGCTCTTCGACGGCAACCGGACCAGCAATTCCGTCCGCCAGGCGGACCAGAACGTGCTGGTGGCGCGCGAGACGCTGCGCAACACCGAGCAGACCGTTCTGCTCGCCTCGGCGACCGCGCACATGAACGTGCTGCGCGAGCAGGCCGTGCTCGACCTCCGGCGCCGGAACGTCGAGGTGCTGCGCGAGCAGCTGCGCGCGACGCGCGACCGCTTCAACGTCGGCGAGGTGACTCGCACCGACGTGGCCCTGGCCGAATCGGCGCTGCAGGCGGCGATCGCCACGGCGACCGGCGCCGAGTCGGATCTCGCCAACGCCCGTTCCGTCTACATGCAGCAGGTCGGCGTGCAGGCCGGCCGCCTGACGCCCGCCCGGACGATCGAGCGGCTGCTGCCGCGCAGCCTCGACGCGGCCGTCATCGCGGGCCAGACCGAGCATCCCGCCATCCGCGGCGCCCGCCACGGCGCCGACGCCCAGCTCCTCCAGGTGCGGATCGCCGAGTCGGCGCTCTATCCGACGCTCGGCCTGTCCGCGAGCGTCACCCGGGCTGCCGAGCAGTCCTCCAGCAGCGGCCAGTCCCTGTCCGGATCCCTCGGCGTCACGCTGACCATCCCGATCTTCGCCAACGGCGGCCGCGACTACGCGACCATCCGTGCGGCCAAGGAGACCTACGGCCAGCGCCGCATCCAGATCGAGACTGCGGCGGCGAGCGTGCGGCAGGCGGTGACCCAGTCCTGGGCGGCGCTGGAAGCCTCGCGCGCCCAGATCCAGGCGGCCGAGGTTCAGGTTCGCTCCCAGGACATCGCCGTCAACGGCATCCGCGAGGAGTACAAGGTCGGCCAGCGCACGATCATCGACGTGCTGAACGCGACGCAGAACCTCACGGAAGCCCGCGTGGCGCTCGTCCGCGCCCAGCGCGACCGCGTGGTCCTGTCCTATTCGGTGCTCTCGGCCATGGGCCGGCTCAGCGGCAGCAAGCTGGCGCTGCGCACCGAAATCTTCGATCCCACCACCCATTACAATCAGGTGCGCGACCAGTGGATCGGCGTGCGCACGCCCGACGGCCGCTGAACCGTCCCGCCGCGTCTCCCGCGGCGGACTTTGCCTGTGGATCGCGGCCGCGCGCGTTGGCCTCGACTGCCCGGGCGGTGCATAGTCAGCGGAGTTGATTCGGAAGCGATTCGGTTTTTGGCCGATCTATGCCCTTCGCTTCCCATGCGTGCGACGTTTGAGGTGGGCGGGGATGTCACAGACGGCCAAGGCGAACGAACCGTCGATGGAGGAAATCCTGGCGTCGATTCGCCGGATCATCGCCGACGACGAACCGGCCAAGGCGCCTGCGGCCAAGGCCGCTCCACCCGCGCCTCCGCCGCCTGCGCCTGAGCCCGCCGCCGAGGAGGCTCCGAAGTCGCAGGACGACATCGACGCGCTTCTGGCCGGCTTCGATGCCATGGACGAGGAGCCGGAGCCTGCTCCGCCTCCGCCGCCGCCTCCCGCTCCGCCCAAGGCGGCGGCTCCCGAGCCCGAAATCTTCGAGCTGAGCAAGGCCGATGCCGTCCCTGAGCGGATGGGCATCATCAAGCCGATCTCGCAGCGGGCCGATCTCGACTTCGTCGATGCCCCGCCGCCGCCGGAGCGCTACGCTCCGCCGCCCCCGCCCGCCGCGTCTCCGTCGCCGCTGCTGTCGGCCGAGGCCCATGCGGCCGTGGGCGCCGCGTTCGGCTCGCTGGCCAATTCCATGCTGGTCGGCAATCGCACCATCGAGGACCTGCTCCGCGACATGCTCCGCCCGATGCTGAAGACATGGCTGGACGACAACCTGCCCCAGCTCGTCGAGCGTCTGGTGCGCGCCGAGATCGAACGGGTATCGCGCGGCCCTGGCCGCTGAGGCGGGCCCGTCAGGCCTTCTGTACGGCCTGAAGGCGTGCCCTGAAGACGAGCGCCATGGCCGGCATCAGCGCTGCCGCGGCGAGGAAGATCGGCTCGGGCCCCCAGCGATCGAACATCACGCTGGTGCAGAGGACTCCCAGCGTCTGACCGGCGAAGAAGCAGAAGGCGAAGGTCGCGATGGAGGCGCCGCGGGCCTCCGGATTGATCTGCGTCGCCATGATCTGCAGCGCGTTGTGGAACAGCGCGAAGGCGCCGCCGCAGAGCACGATGGCGAGCGCCACGGGCCAGAGCCAGGGCGACAGCGCAATGACGAGGAAGCTCAACGAAAAGGCGAGGCCGGAGAGCGCGATCAGGCTCGACTGGGAGAACCGTGCCAGCAGCATGGGCGCGAAGGACGAATAGGCGACGGCCCCGACCGCGGCGAGAGCCGTCATGATGCCGACCACGGTGAAGCTCACGGCGAACTTGTCGTGGAGATGCGCGCCGACGAAGGTGAAGGCGCCGATGTAGAGCACCGCCTCTACCGTCACGGTGGCGAGCACGAGGCGGCCGAGCGGCGTGCGGCCGCTGGCGAGGATCTGGCGGAACGAACCGACGAGACCGCCCGAGGGGACGGCCGTGCGGCGCGACAGGACGGGGTTCGTCCGCAGCTGGATGGTGAGGGTGAGGCCCGCCGCGATCATGAAGCCGCCGACCATGACGAAGGCCGCGGGCCAGCCGAAGGCGTCGGCGAGGAGGCCGCCGACGGCCTGGCCGCTGATGGCGCCCGAACTCATGAAGATCATGTAGCGGGCGAGCACCGCCTGGCGCTGCGCCAGCGGGATGGTGTCGCCGATGAAGGCGAGGCAGTTGGGAATGATGGCGGCGCCGGTCAGGCCGGCGAAGAAGCGGAACAGGGCGATCTGCTCCAGCGTGGTGGCGAAGGCGCAGGCGAGGGTGAAGAGCCCGCAGAGCGTCGCCCCCAGGGCAATCATCCGGACCTTGCCGTAGCGGTCGCCGAGCGGACCGGTGATGAGCTGGAATCCGCCATAAGCGAGGCCATAGGCCGTGACGACGATGGCCGCGGCCCCCGGCGTGGTGTCGAACGCACCGGCGAGGGTCGGGAGCAGTGGATCGCAGAAGCGCAGGCCCGCCGAGGAGGCGAAGGAGGCCGACCCCAGGAGGAAGAGGGCCCGCCACGGTACGGCGTCGGTCGGCACGTCATCGGCGGGGGGATGGGTCATCTCCAGCCTATGTGCCCTGATCCTGCACTGCGGCAAGTCACGGCTTCGCATGGCAGAAATGTTGACTTTGCCGTCGGGGCGCGGCTTTGGTGCGCTCCCATCGCCGCTCAGCCGCCGGACCGTCATGCTCGAGAAGACCTATTCGCCGAACGATATCGAGGCCCGCATCGCGGCCGCCTGGGACAAGGCGGAGGCGTTCAGGGCCGGACGGCCGGACCGTGCGGGCGCCGCGGCCTATGCGATCATGATCCCGCCGCCGAACGTGACCGGCTCCCTGCACATGGGCCACGCGCTCAACAACACGCTGCAGGACGTGCTGTGCCGCTACGAGCGCATGCGCGGGAAGGACGTCCTCTGGCAGCCGGGCACGGACCATGCGGGCATCGCGACGCAGCTGGTCGTCTCCCGCCAACTGGCCGAGAAGGGCATCCAGATGCGCGATCTCGGCCGCGAGGCCTTCATCGAGAAGGTGTGGGACTGGAAGGCGGAGAGCGGCGGCACGATCTTCAACCAGCTGAAGCGGCTGGGTGCATCGTGCGACTGGTCGCGCGAGCGTTTCACCATGGGCACGCGCGGTGAGGCCGGCGACCAGATGGTGCGGGCCGTCACCAAGGTCTTCGTTGATTTGCACAAGGCGGGCCTCATCTACCGCGACAAGCGGCTGGTGAACTGGGACCCGGAATTCCAGTCGGCGATCTCCGACCTGGAGGTGGATTCTCTCGAGGTGAAGGGCAACCTCTGGCACTTCCGCTATCCGCTGAAGGATGACCCGACCCAGCACATCGTCGTCGCCACGACGCGGCCCGAGACCATGCTCGGCGACACCGCCGTCGCCGTCCACCCGGAGGACGAGCGCTACCGGCACCTGATCGGCAAGACCGTGGTCCTGCCGCTGGTCGGCCGCGAGATCCTGATCGTCGGCGACACCTATTCCGATCCGGAGAAGGGGTCCGGCGCGGTGAAGATCACGCCGGCCCACGACTTCAACGACTTCGAGGTGGGCAAGCGCCACGACCTCGAGCTCATCAACATCTTCGACGCGTCGGCGGTGGTGAACGAGAACGCGCCGGAGGCCTATCGCGGCCTGCCGCGCTTCGAGGCGCGCAAGAAGGTCGTCGCCGACATGGAGGCGCTCGGCCTCGTCGACAAGATCGAGCCGCACACCCACATGGTGCCGCACGCCCAGCGCGGCGGCGCCGTGGTCGAGCCCTGGCTGACCGAACAGTGGTATGTGGATGCTGCAACCCTCGCCAAGCCCGCCCTCGAGGCGGTCCGCAAGGGTGAGACGCGCTTCGTGCCGGAGCGCTTCGCCGGCGACTATTTCCGCTGGCTGGAGAACATCCAGCCCTGGTGCATCTCGCGCCAGCTCTGGTGGGGACACCAGATTCCCGCCTGGTACGCCGAGGACGGCGAGGTCTTCGTCGCGGCGAGCGAGGCGGAGGCGCAGGCCCTGGCGGATGCGCACTTCGGCAGGGCAGGGGTGGCGCTCACCCGCGATCCCGACGTGCTCGACACCTGGTTCTCCTCGGGCCTGTGGCCCTTCTCGACCCTCGGGTGGCCCGACACGACGGGGGAGCTCACGCGCTTCTATCCGACGGCGACCCTGGTCACCGGTTTCGACATCATCTTCTTCTGGGTCGCCCGGATGATGATGCTCGGCCTCCATTTCATGGGGGACAAGCCCTTCTCCGACGTCGTCATCCACGGCCTGGTCCGCGACGACAAGGGCCGCAAGATGTCGAAGACGCTCGGCAACGTCGTCGATCCGCTCGGCCTCATCGACGAGTTCGGCGCAGATGCGCTGCGCTTCGCGCTGGTCGCGCAGGCGAGCCAAGGGTCTGACGTGAAGTTCGCCCGCTCGCGCGTCGAGGGCTATCGCAACTTCGCGACCAAGCTCTGGAACGCGGCCCGCTTCGCCGAGATGAACGAGTGCCGCCGCGTCGACGGCTTCGACCCGGCGCGCGTGCAGACGACGCTCGCCCGCTGGATCGTCGGAGAGACGGCGAAGGCGGTGGCCGAGACCGAGGCCGCCATCCAGGCCTACAAGTACAACGAGGCCGCGGGTGCGGCCTATCGCTTCGTCTGGAACATCTTCTGCGACTGGTTCCTCGAATTCGCCAAGCCGATCTTCACCGGCACCGACGAGGCGGCCAAGGCCGAGGTGCGTGCCGCCACGGCCTGGACCCTCGACCAGATCCTGAAGCTGCTCCACCCGTTCATGCCCTTCATCACGGAGGAGCTCTGGACGGTGACGGGCGAAGCGGGCCCCGCGCGCGAAGGCGTGCTGGCGCTGAGCGCCTGGCCGGTCCTGGACGGGCTCGCCGACGAGGCGGCGGAAGCCGAGATCGGCTGGCTGGTCGACGCCATCACCGCGATCCGTTCGGTGCGCGCGGAAATGAACGTCGCGCCGGGCACGCAGGTGCCGCTCGTCCTGCTGTCTCCGTCCGACAAGACCCGCTCTGTGACAGATGCTTATGGCGATCTCCTCAACCGTCTTGCGAGGCTCTCGGGGATCACCTTGGCTGCGGAGGCGCCTGCGGGATCGGTGCAGATCGTGGTGCGCGGCGAGACGCTGGCCCTGCCCATGGCGGGGCTCATCGACGTCGCTGCCGAGCGTACACGCCTCACCAAGGCGCTGAAGGAGGCGGAGAGCGACATCGACCGCTGCGACGCCAAGCTCAACAACGCCAACTTCATGGCCCGGGCGGCCGAGGACGTGGTGGCCGAGCAGCACGAGAAGCGCGCCGAGGCGGCCGAACGCCGCCGCAGCGTCGAGGCGGCTCTGCAAAGGCTGGCAACCCTCGGCTGAGGCGTCGCGCATCCCGCCAGTCATGATCCGGTAAACGCCGGCGCGCTTCGGCCGCCGGCGTTTTCGTGTCCTTTTGGCAACAGGCTGGAACGGCTCGCATCGGCGCGATCCGTTCACCATGTTTTGCCGCAATCCCGCCACAGGCCGAAGCGCAGAAATTTAGCGCAAATCCCCCGTTTCCGGCGCCCGCCGTGGAACCATCGAGTGGCCTGCGCGTAGATGACCTTCCGCCTTCGCCTTCATCGTTCCCCCGGCTGCCCGTCCGGCGTCTCCGCATCGCGCGGGGGAGCCGCCCGATGAGCGCATTCGACAAGGCTAAGCTGCCCAGCCGCCACGTGACGGAGGGCCCCTCGCGGGCGCCGCACCGGTCCTACCTCTATGCGATGGGGCTGACGACCAAGCAGATCCACCAGCCCTTCGTCGGGGTCGCCACCTGCTGGAACGAGGCCGCGCCCTGCAACATCGCGCTGATGCGCCAGGCACAGGCCGTGAAGAAGGGCGTCGAGTCCGCACAAGGGACCCCGCGCGAGTTCTGCACCATCACCGTGACCGATGGCATCGCCATGGGCCACGCCGGTATGAAGTCCTCGCTTCCCTCCCGCGAGATCATCGCCGACTCGGTCGAGCTCTCCATGCGCGGCCACGCCTATGACGCCCTCGTCGGCCTCGCCGGCTGCGACAAGTCGCTGCCGGGCATGATGATGGCCATGGTGCGGCTCAACGTGCCGTCGATCTTCATCTACGGCGGATCGATCCTGCCGGGTACGTTCCGCGGCCGGCAGGTGACCGTGCAGGATCTGTTCGAGGCCGTCGGCAAGCACTCGGTCGGCGAAATGTCGGCGGAGGACCTCGACGAGCTGGAGCGGGTCGGCGCGCCCTCGGCGGGCGCCTGTGGCGCCCAGTTCACCGCCAACACCATGGCGACCGTCTCGGAGGCCATCGGTCTCGCGCTGCCTTATTCCGCCGGCGCTCCCGCGCCCTACGACATCCGCGACGCCTTCTGTTACGCGGCGGGCGAGAAGGTGATGGAGCTCATCGCCAAGGGCATCCGCCCGCGTGACATCGTCACCCGCAAGGCACTGGAGAACGCTGCCACCGTCGTCGCCGCCTCGGGCGGGTCGACCAACGCGGCGCTGCATCTGCCCGCGATGGCGCACGAATGCGGGATCAAGTTCGACCTGTTCGACGTGGCCGAGATCTTCAAGAAGACGCCCTACATCGCCGACCTGAAGCCGGGCGGAAAATATGTCGCCAAGGACATGTTCGAGGCCGGCGGCATTCCGCTCCTGATGAAGGCGCTGCTGGACGGCGGCTTCCTGCACGGCGACTGCATGACGGTCACCGGCCGGACCATGGCGGAGAACATTGCCACGGTGCGCTGGAACCCCGACCAGGACGTGGTCTATCCGACCTCGAAGCCCATCACCAAGACCGGCGGCGTCGTCGGCCTGAAGGGCAACCTCGCTCCCGACGGCGCCATCGTGAAGGTCGCCGGCATGAAGAAGCTGCGCTTCAAGGGACCGGCGCGCTGCTTCGACCGCGAGGAGGAGTGCTTCAAGGCGGTGACCGAGCGCACCATCCGCGAGGGAGAGGTCATCGTCATCCGCTACGAGGGGCCCAAGGGTGGCCCCGGCATGCGCGAGATGCTGGCGACCACGGCGGCGCTCTATGGCCAGGGCATGGGCGACAAGGTCGCCCTCATCACCGACGGCCGGTTCTCCGGCGCGACCCGCGGCTTCTGCATCGGCCATGTCGGGCCGGAGGCGCAGGTCGGCGGGCCCATCGCGCTGCTGCGCGACGGCGACATGATCGAAATCGACGCGGTCAAAGGAACGCTCAAAGTTCGCCTTACGGCCGCCGAATTGCGGGCGCGTAAGAAGGACTGGAAAGGCCCGAAACCCACGGAATACGGGTCGGGCGCCATCTGGAAATATGCCCAGCAGGTCGGACCTGCGGTTGACGGTGCAGTGACCCATCCGGGCGGCGCCGGGGAAAAGCACGTCTATGCGGATATCTGATCGTCTTACCCTGCGTGTCGCCCTGGTGGCGACGGTGCTGGCGGCGACCCTGCCGGCGGGGGGCGCCTTCGCCTTCGACGGCCAGCCGTCGGGCGACGCGCGTTCTGCCCTCGACGCCTTCCGCGCCTATGGTCGCGCCCTGCGCGACGGGCGCACCGACGATGCCGTCTCCGCCCTCCAGTATGCCGCCAGCGGCGGCCATGCGGCTTCCGCCTGGCGCCTCGGCCGCATGTACATGGAAGGCGAGGGCGTCGCCCGCTCGGACCTCAAGGCCTTCGAGACCTTCCGCCAGATCACCATCACCCGGCGCGAGGAAGGGCCCAGTTCGCCCGACGCGCGGTTCATCTCCTCCGCCTTCGTCGCCATGGGAAACTACCTCGTCGAGGGCATCCCCAACACCTATGTGCGTCCCGATCCGGGCAAGGCGGTCGAGCTCTACTTCTACGCCGCCTCCACCTTCGGCGACGCCGACGGCCAGTTCCGCCTCGGGCGCATGCTGCTCGAGGGCAAGGGCGCCCCGCGCGACCCGCGCCAGGCGGCGCGCTGGCTGCAGCTCGCGGCGCAGAAGAGCCACCACCAGGCGCAGGCGGTGCTCGGACACATGCTGTTCACCGGGCGGGACGTGCCGCGCGCGGCGCCGCGCGGTCTCATGTTCCTGACGCTCGCCAAGGAAGCGGCGAGCGAGAACGAGCCCTGGATCAGCGAGATGTACGAGGAGGCCATGCGCCAGGCCTCGGACGACGAGCGGGGCGTTGCGCTGCGGATGGTCGAGACCTGGATCAAGACCGTCCGAAGGTGAGGGAGGCGCGTCGATGACGCTGGTCGAGCCGGCCCTGTTCACACCCCAGTCCCTCGACCATCCGGACCGGCCGCTCGGCCTCTGGCGCCTGCTGCGCACGCTCGTCCACAATCCGCTGGAGACCTGGCCGCAGCCGCTCTTCACCGAGCGTCTGTTCTGGCAGCGATTCGCCGGCCGGCCGCTGCTCTTCGTGATGGATCCCGCGCTCGTCGACGAGATGCTGGTCGCCAAGGCCGCCGTCTTCCCCAAGGCGCCGATCATCCGCCGCACCATCGGCCCTGCGGTGGGCAACGATTCGATCTTCACGGCGGAGGGCGCGCAATGGCGCTGGCAGCGCCGGGCGGCGGCGCCGCCGTTCCGCCATTCCACCATCCTCGGCTTCGTGCCCGCCTTCCACGCGGCGGCGGAGCGGACCGCCGCCGATCTCCGCTCCCGGGGTGGCCAGACCATCGACGTCGCCGAACTGATGATGGCGACCACCTTCGACGTGATCGTCGAGACCATGCTGTCGGGGGCGGCGAGCTTCGACACCAAGCGCTTCGGGCAGGAGATCTCCCATTATTTCGATACGGTCGGATGGATCGCCGCCCTGTCGATCCTGCGGGCACCGTCCTGGGTCCCCTATCCCGGCAAGCGACGCGCCCGCGAGGGCAACCTGTTCCTGAGGCGCGAGATGGCGCGGGTGATCGCGGAGCGGCGGGCAAGACCCAGCGCGACGCCCGATCTCCTCGACTTCCTCATCGCCGCAGCCGACCCGGAGACCGGGCGGTCCATGACCGACGCAGAGCTCGCCGACAACCTCCTGACCTTCGTCGTGGCCGGCCACGAGACGACGGCTCTCGCGCTCACCTGGGCGCTGTGGCTCCTCGCCAATGCGCCTGATGTCGAGGCGCGCCTCCTCGATGAGATCGAACGCGTCGTCGGCGCCGGACCGGTCGAGGCCGGTCACATCGACGGGCTGGTCTATGCCAAGCAGGTTATGCAGGAGGCCATGCGGCTCTATCCGCCGGCCCCGCTGATCCCGCGCATCGCCAGCGAGGACGTGATGCTGGGGGGCGAGACGATTGCCAAGGGCACGCCCGTCTACGTGCCGGTCTATGCGCTGCACCGCCACGTGCAAATCTGGCAGAGGCCGGAGGCTTTCGACCCCGACCGCTTCGCGCCGGACAGCGCCAGGGCGCTCCATCGCGGCGCCTACCTGCCCTTCGGCGCCGGGCCGCGCATCTGCATCGGCGCCGCCTTCGCCATGGCCGAGGCGGTGGCTATCCTGGCGACGCTGGTCAGGGCCGTGCGCTTCGTGCCGCTCGCCGGCCACCAGCCGCTGCCGACGATCCGGCTGACGCTGCGCCCCGACGGCGGCATGCCGATGCGCGTGGAGCCGCGCTAGACCCTGATCTCGCACCACACCGGCACGTGGTCGCTCGGCTTTTCCCAGCCGCGAACGTGCCTGTCGATCCCGGCCGTCACCAGCCGGTCGGTGGCCTGGGGCGAGAGCATGAGGTGGTCGATGCGGATGCCGTTGTTCCGCTGCCAGGCGCCGGCCTGGTAGTCCCAGAACGAGTAGAGGCCGCCCGAATCGTCGCAGGCCCTGAGCGCGTCGGTGAAGCCGAGCGCGGCGAGCTGCCGGAACCTGCCGCGGGATTCCGGCTGGAACAGCGCGTCGTTCACCCAGTCCTTCGGGTTCTTCGCGTCCTCGGGCATGGGGATGACGTTGTAGTCACCGCAGAGGAGGAAGGGCTCCTCCAGCGCCAGCCTGTCGCGGGCATGGCGGATGAGCCGGTCCATCCAGCCGAGCTTGTAGCCGAACTTCTCGGTCCCGAGCGGGTTGCCGTTGGGCAGGTAGAGGCTGGCGACGCGAACGGCGCCGGTGGGGGTGGAGACCACCGCCTCGAGATAGCGGGCCTGCTCGTCCGTCTCGTCGCCGGGCAGGCGGGACGTCACGTCTTCCAGCGGCAGTTTCGAGAGGATGGCGACGCCGTTGTAGGTCTTCTGGCCGTGGGTCGCGACATTGTAGCCAGCGCTCTCGAAGGCCTCGCGCGGAAAGGCCTCGTCGACGCACTTGATCTCCTGGAGGCAGACGATGTCGGGATCGCGCTCCTTCAGCCAGGCGAGGGTGTTCTCCACCCTGATCTTGACCGAATTGACGTTCCACGTGGCGACGATCATGACGGGTCCTGCGATTCTTCTCAGGGGCAGTCTAGCGCCAGCTTGGCACGCGGTCGCCCCCGCCACGACAGCAGCCGACGGAGACGAGACCCATGTGGATCGACAGCGAGGAGGCGCTGCGGGCGCTCTACGGCCAGGCCGGCGAGGCGTCCCTGACTAAGGAGGTTCCGGCGCTGACGCCGCAATATCGCGCCCTAGTCGAAGCCTCGCCCTTCTGCGTGCTCGCCACCGCCGGACCCGAGGGTCTGGACGCGACCCCGCGCGGCGATCCTCCGGGCTTCATCCGGGTTCTCGACGAGAAGACGCTGCTGATCCCCGACCGGCGCGGCAACAACCGCATCGACAGCCTCCTGAACATCGTGCGGGATCCGCGCCTCGCGCTGCTCATCCTCGTGCCGGGGGTGGCCGAGACCCTGCGCGTCAACGGCCGCGGCCGCATCACCACCGATCCCGCATTGCTGGAGCCGTCGATGATGGACGGCAAGGTGCCGGCCAGCGGCCTCGTCGTCACCATCGAGAGCGTCTATTTCCAGTGCGCCAAGGCGCTGGTGCGCTCGCGGCTGTGGGACCCGGCGGCGCAGCGCGACCGCGCGGAACTGCCGACCCCGGGGCAGATGCTCAAGGGCGCACGGGAGGGCTTCGACGCCGAGGCCTATGACAAGGCGCTGCCGGCGCGGCTCGCAGCCACGCTCTACTGATCAGAGCGAGAAGCTGGTGCCGCAGCCGCAATTGGCGACGGCGTTCGGATTCTGCAGCTTGAAGGCCGAGCCGATGAGGTCGTCGACCCAGTCGAGCTGCGTTCCCGCCATGTAGGGCAGGGATATCTCGTCGACGAGCACCGTGGCGCCGTCCTTGACGATGGCGAAGTCGTCGGGATTGCGCGTCGTGGTGAAGTCGAACTTGTACTGGAAGCCCGAGCAGCCGCCTCCCTCCACCGAAATGCGGAGCATGGAGCCCGGCGGCTCGTTCGCCATAATCCTGGCGATCCGGGCTGCGGCGCGGTCGGTGACCGTCACCGGAGGGGCGAGGGTGTCGGTGGACGTCATGGGCTTGTCTCCCCGGTTCAAGGCCGGAAACACAGGAAAGGGGGCCTGCCGCCTTGCGGCCCGGCTGTCTCATAGGTATGTGCGCCCCAGGCCCCGGTCAATCACCGCGGGGCCGTTGTGCGGAAACCGCCGGCCACGGGGCCGTACGGAAGGTCCGGGGAGCGGCATGGCCGTCGCGAGCTATTTCTATCCGCCTCTCGCGCCCTATGCCTGCGACGCCCGCAAGAGCCGCGGTCGCCTCGTCGCCGAGCCCGCTTCGCCGACGCGCACCGAGTTTCACCGCGACCGCGACCGCATCGTCCACGCCACCGCCTTTCGCCGGCTGAAGCACAAGACCCAGGTCTTCGTCTCTCCGGAAGGGGACCACTATCGCACGCGCCTGACCCACACGATCGAGGTGGCCCAGATCGCCCGCTCGCTCGCCCGCGCCCTCGGGCTCGACGAGGATCTGGCCGAGACCCTCGCCCTCGCGCACGACCTCGGCCACACGCCGTTCGGCCATACCGGCGAGGACGCGCTGGACGAGGTGATGCGGCCCTATGGCGGCTTCGACCACAACGCCCAGTCGCTGCGCATCGTCACGCGGCTGGAGCGCCGCTATGCCGGTTTCGACGGGTTGAATCTCAGCTGGGAGACCCTCGAGGGGCTCGTCAAGCACAACGGGCCGCTGATCGCGCCCGACGGGACCCCCACCGAGCGCTACCGTGAACGCGGCATCCCCGTCGCCATCCTCGAATATGACGCGCTGCAGCCGCTCGACCTCGCGACCCATGCCAGCGCCGAGGCGCAGGCGGCCGCGATCGCCGACGACATCGCCTACGACGCCGCCGACATCGACGACGGGTTGAGGGCGGGGCTCTTCACGCTCGACGACCTCGGTGACGCCGTGCCGCTGGCGCGCCAGTTCCTGGGCGACATCCGGGCCCGCTATCCCGCGCTGGAGAAGCCGCGCGAGATCAACGAGCTGACGCGCCGGGTGATCACCCGGCTGGTGGAGGACGTGATCACCGAGGCGGGCCGGGCCATCGCGGAAGTCGCGCCGCAGAGCGCCGACGACATCCGCCGCTGCGGGCGCACGCTCGTCCAGTTCTCGCCGGCCATCCGCGCCTATGACGAGGGCATCAAGGCCTTCCTCTTCGCCAACGTCTACCGCCACCCGCGGGTGGTGCCGGTCCGGCGCGAGGCGGCCGGCGTGGTCCGCGACCTGTTCTCCGCCTATTTCGACCATCCCAGCGCCATGCCACCGCAATGGTCGGCCGGCGTCGAACTGCTAGACGAGCCGCGCCGGGCAAGGCGCGCCGCCGACTACATCGCCGGGATGACCGACCGCTACGCCCTCGACGAACACCGCCGGCTGTTTGCCCAGACCCCCGATCTGCGCTAGAGGCGACCGCTTCTGGTCAGGTATCGGCATGAACATCTTCGCTCTCTTCACCCAGCACGTCCGCTCGGCCGTCGCAGGCCTCGCCTCGGAGGGCGTCGTCCTTCCCGAGGCCTCCCTCGACCGCATCGTGGTAGAGGCGCCGCGCGACCCGACCCATGGCGACCTCGCCACCAATGCGGCCATGGTCCTGTCGAAGGAAGCGGGCCTGAAGCCGCGAGACCTTGCGGAGAAGATCGCCGCGCGCCTTGCCGCCGTGCCGGACGTCGAAAAGGTCGACATCGCCGGCCCGGGCTTCATCAACCTGACGGTGAAGGCCGCCGTCTGGCCGCGCGTGCTGAAGGCGGCTGTTGAGGAGGGTGAGGCCTTCGGCCGGGCGTCGTTCGGCAAGGGCGCGAAGGTCAATGTCGAATATGTCTCGGCCAACCCGACGGGCCCCATGCATGTGGGCCATTGCCGCGGCGCCGTGTTCGGCGACGCGCTCGCCAACCTCCTGGACGTGGCGGGCTACGACGTCACGCGCGAATATTACATCAACGATGCCGGGGCCCAGGTTCAGGTGCTCGGCCGGTCCGCCTATCTGCGCTACCGCGAGGCGCTCGGCGAGACCATCAGCATCCCCGACGGGCTCTATCCCGGCGACTACCTGAAGCCGGTGGGCGAGGCGCTGAAGGCGGCCCATGGCGACCGGCTCATGAGCGCGCCGGAGGCCGAATGGCTGCCGATCTGCCGGGACGCGGCCATCGACGCCATGATGGACGAGATCCGCGGCGACCTTGCCGCCCTCGACGTCAGGCACGCGGTGTTCTTCTCGGAGCGCTCGCTGCAGACCCCCGTGGACAAGGTGCGCGGCGCCATCGAGACGCTGCGTGCCGACGGGCAGATCTACGAGGGCGTGCTGGAGCGGCCGAAGGGAGCCGACGACGACGAGTGGGAGGAGCGCGAGCAGACACTGTTCCGCTCGACCGCCTTCGGCGACGACGTCGATCGCCCGCTGATGAAGTCGGACGGGTCCTATACCTATTTCGCCTCCGACATCGCCTACCACAAGGACAAGGCGGACCGCGGCTTCCTCGACCAGATCGACGTCTGGGGCGCCGACCACGGTGGGTACGTCAAGCGCATGCAGGCGGCGCTGAAGGCGATCACCGGCGGCAGGGCCACGCTCGACGTGAAGCTCGTGCAGCTCGTGCGCCTGTTCCGCGACGGCGAACCCGTGCGGATGTCCAAGCGCTCCGGCGATTTCGTCACGCTGCGCGAGGTGGTGGACGAGGTCGGACGCGACGCGGTCCGCTTCATGATGCTCTACCGCAAGAACGATGCGACCCTCGATTTCGACCTCGCCAAGGTGAAGGAGCAGTCGAAGGACAATCCGGTCTTCTACGTCCAGTATGCCCATGCGCGTGGCCGCTCGATCCTGCGCAACGCGGCGGCCGCCATGGCCGATCTCGACCTGGCGCCGGGCTCGCTGGCGGCGGCGTCGCTGGAGAAGCTCGACGATGCCGGAGAGGTCGCCATCATCCAGCGCCTGGCCCAGTATCCGCGGCTGATCGAGGCGGCGGCACAGGCACATGAGCCACACCGCGTCGCATTCTACCTTTACGAGCTTGCGTCCGACCTCCATTCCCAGTGGAATCGCGGGAAAGATTCGCCGCATTTACGCTTCATTATGGAAAATGATCGACAAATGACCGCGGCGCGCCTTGCGCTGGTCCAGGGTATCGTGACCGTTCTCAGATCGGGACTTGCGATCCTTGGCGTCGAGGCCGTCGAAGAAATGCGTTGATCGCGCCGCGCGTATTCGTTTGCGGCGCCCACCGACGGCGGGGCCCATGGCCAACGAGAACAGTGTGCGTAGCTATCGCGATTACGATGCGTATGATCGCGGGGCCCGGGAGCCTGAGCCGGCTGTCGCCGGTCGTACGGGGAACGATCCGCTGGCGGATCTCGCCCGCATCATGGGCCAGGACGACGGCTATGCCGACCTCCTCAAGTCGGTGGCGCGTACCCGTGGCGTGACGGCCGAACCGGCCGTGGCGGAGCGTGACGACGAGATCGCCATCCCCGCCATGCCGCTGCGCGCTCCGGCCGCCGACGAGCAGGGGATCGACTGGGAAGATCTCGAGGCAGAGCTCGCCAAGCATCGCCAGGCGGCCGAGGCGGCCCCCACGGACGAGTTCCCGATGGACGACCTGCGCGGCTCGCACGAAGCCTGGCCGGGCGAGGCGGCGGCCGCCGACGATCTGGAGCGGCGCCTTGCCGCCGAATTCGAGCGCTCCTTCGAGCAGGGTGAACCAGCCGGTGGTGGCAACAGCGGCTATCTCGCTGCCGGAGCCGCTGGACTGGCCGGGGCCGCCGGCCTCGCTTACGCCGCGCGCCATCAGCAGGGGCGGGGGCAGGAACCCCAGGCCGCCGCGCCGCAGCCCGATGCCGACGTCTACGCCTACGCCGATGACGCCCCGCCGCGTCGCCGCCGCGCCGGCGTGACCGCCGTCGCTGCCATCCTCACCCTCGCGGCCCTGGGCGGCGGTGGCGTCTATGCCTACCGGTCCATGTCCGGCGCCGGACCTGCCGGCGAGCCCCGGGTCGTCCGGGCCGACACCAGCCCCGTTCGCGTCGCCGCACAGCAGGCGCAGGAAGCCAAGCCCGTCGCCGAGCGCGTCGCCGGTGGTGGCGAGCGCGTCGTTCCGCGTGAGGAGCGTCCGGTGAGCGTCCGCGAGCAGGCGGCTCAGGTCCAGGTGCCGCCGACCCCGGCCCGGGTCATTCCCCTCGCCACGAACCAGCCGGCGTCGCCGGGTGTCGTCACCGATCCCGGCCAGCCGCCGGTGCGCACCGTCAATGCCGTGCCGGTCG
>NZ_JBQVQL010000011.1:0-70092 GCF_052440005.1 Phreatobacter sp. | reverse complement strand
CAGCGGACGGCGCGGCGGCGCCTCGATGGCGATGTGGCGGACAGGCGTGCGCAGCGCCGTCATCTCGCGCAGGCCCTCGAGCCGCGACGTGCGGGTGAAGGTGTCGGTCGTCGACGCCGGCGCGATGCCGGCATAGCGCAGCCGCTCGGGCAGGCGGGCCGTCTCGATCTCCTCGACGCGCCGGCGCAGGTCCGGCGAGAGGCGGCCATAGGCGCGCGCGGTGACGAAGTCGCGCGGCTGGTGCGGGAAGCGGCCGCCGGCGCGGAACACGCGCACGCCCTTGTCCGTCACCACCACGTCGCCGGTGCGCAGCGTGTGATCCTGCACCAGCGCGAGGCGCGCCAGGCCCTGGGTGACGCTCGCCTGGCAGGAGCAGCCCGGCTGCAGCCGCTCGCGGTAGCGGAAGGCGGTGGCGGTGGCGCCGTAGAGCTGGCCTGTCTCGGACCTTGCCGTCTCGATGGCGCCGTTGCGGGCGGTGAACAGGCGCACCGTTGCGCCGGGGCACATGGCGCCGCACGCATCGGCCTGGGCGCTGCGGCCGGCGCCGCTGGTGGCGGGGCCGACGGGGAAGAAATAGCCGTCGCAGGAGCGCACGCAGAAAGCGCGGGAGGACCCGTCGGTGCCGGCGAGGGACTCGGCCTGGCGCGTCGGGCGGGTGTTCATCTGGCGCGGCGCCCGGCCGGCGGGAAGATGCGACACGGTCGGCGCCTGACGCTGGCCGAACCAGCCCATGGACGGGGGCTGGGCCGCCGGCGCGGCGCGCCTGCCGCTCTCGCCGCGGGCGATGGCATAGAACTCGTCCCGGTCCTCGGCGATGGAATCCGATACCGACAGGACGGCGAGGCCGAGGAGGCTCAGGAGGCCCAGGACGCGAAACATGGGTGGGCACCGGTAGCAGACTATGGACTGACGTAACGTCATCTTTAACGCTTCGGAAACCATCCGGCAAGCGCCAGCTCGCGTTAGGGTTGATGGAGCTACTGCCATTCTGCTGACAGAATTTGGCAACAGGCCGTGTAGGGTGCTCTCAACCCAGAGGAGAGACCCATGGCCCAGAGCCTGACCGCCATCCGCGCCGCCGCCGTCGAGGACCCGGAAGTGGAAGCCGTGCTCGCCGAGTTCGACGGCGATCCGCGCCGCGCCATCCGCGCTCTGCTCGACGACATCGCGGCGCTCGCCGAGGACGAGCCGGCCGAGACCATGCTGACGCTGGCCGCGCTCGTCCGGCCGGAGGCGCAGCGGCCGGGCTGAGCCGCACCGCCCTGCGGCACGTCCCTGCGCCGGGCTCGCCCCTGACGTGCGGCGGCGGCGATCCCCACCGCGCCGAACGCGGCTAGCATCGCCGATATCCTCGTATCGCCAGGAGCCGCCGATGCCGTCCTACAGCCCGACCACCTTCGCAGCGCTCACCTATTGCGACCACGTGCCGGCCTTCCTCGCCGGCACCGACAGCCCGCGGGACTATCTCGAGCGCTGCCTCGCCACGATCGCGGAGCGCGAGCCGGTGGTGAAGGCCTGGGTGACGCTCAACGCGGAGGGCGCCCGCGCCGCGGCGGATGCCTCGACCGAGCGCTACAAGGCCGGGCGGCCGCTCTCGCCCATCGACGGGATCCCGGTGGGCATCAAGGACCTCTACGCCACCCGCGACATGCCGACGAAGATGGGAAGCCCCCTCTATGAGAAAAACTGGCCGAAGCAGGATTCGGCCAGCGTCCAGGCGCTGAGGGCGGCGGGCGCGGTGATCCTCGGCAAGGCGGTGACGACCGAGCTCGGCATGTCCCATCCCGGCCCCACCACCAATCCCTTCTCGGCCGAGCATTCGCCGGGCGGCTCCTCCTCCGGCTCGGCGGCGGCGGTGGGCGCCCGCATGGTGCCGGTGACGCTGGGATCGCAGGTGGTCGGCTCCTGCATCCGCCCGGCCGGCTTCTGCGCCAACTATGCGCTGAAACCCACCATGGGCGCCCTGCACCGCGGCGAGCGCCAGGGCTTCAGCCAGAGCCATCTCGGCGTCCATGCCGGCAGCCTCGAGGACATGTGGCGCGTCGCCCATGAAATCGCCATCAGGGCCGGCGGCGATCCCGGCTATCCCGGCCTGGTCGGCCCGGCGACCCTGCATGCCCCCGTCGCGCCGTCCCGGCTGGTGGTGATCGAGGCCGAGGGCTGGGCGGCCACGGATGCGGCCTCCCGCGCCGCCTTCGAGGGCGTATTGAAGGTGCTGCGCGAGGCCGGCGTCGCAATCGTAACCCGCCGCGACAATCCGGTGGTGGAGGCCTTCGAGCGGGCCATCGGCGACAGCCTCGCCATGACCCGCGACATCTGCGCCTACGAGATGCGCTGGTCGCTCGACAATCTCGTGGCCGAGCATGGCGGCGGCCTCTCCGACAGCATGATGCAGCGGCACATTCTCGGCCAGAAGGTGACGCTGGACGAGTACCGCGCCCTGCTGGTGGCCCGCGACCATGCCAAGCGCGCCCTGCTCGCCGTGGCGGCGGCGGGCGACGCCATGATCTGCCTGTCGAATGTCGGCGCTGCCCCGCGCCTCGACAACAAGGGCACCGATTCCGGCATCGCCCACACCACCGGCCTGCCGGCCTTCAACGCCTGGACCTCGGTGACCGGCGCGCCGGCCATCTCGCTGCCGCTGCTCGCGGTCGACGGCCTGCCCTGCGGCGTGCAGGTGATCGGCCAGCAACACGGCGATCATGCCCTCACCGGCATCGCCCGCTGGGTGGCGGAGACGGTGCTGGCGGCGGAGCGGCGGAAGGGTTGAGGTTCGGTTGAAAGGACCCCATCCGTCATGCCCGGACCTGGCCTGAGGACGCCGCCTCGTTCCGTGGGCTCAAGACCCTCCGCCCGTCATGCCCGGGCTTGGCCCGGGCATCCACGAATTCTCGAAGGGCGGTGTTCAAGTCGTGGATGCCCGGGACAAGCCCGGGCATGACGCGACGAGGGCGGCGTCGTAAATCCGCCTTTTGTCCTATCCTAGGATTTTTTCCTTGACACTGTAGGCCCCTTCAGGCATCCTCCACCTTCTCGCAACAGGAGGACCGCATGAGACCCGTCATCGTCGCCGTGCTGGCCCTGATCGCCCTCGCCTTCGCGCCGTCCGCCACCGCGGCCACGCCGCCACCCCAGGTTGCGGCTTGCTGCGGCGCCGAAAATACCATATACTATGCCGGTCTTATCTGCCATGGGAGATGGCATTCGATGACCGCCAGGACGGACAAGCGCGTGTCCCGCGAACTCGCGGCGGCCGAGATGGTCCGGCGCGGCCCGGCCCGCGCCACCGGCTATTTCGACAAGGACGGGCTCATCGTCATCGACCGGGTGGCGGAGCGCTTCGGTGTGTCGAAGGCGCAGCTCGCCGACACGATGGGGGTGAGCCCCGAGACCTTCCACCGCGCCGCGCGGGCCAAGGCGCCGAAGACGCAGGGCCGCGTCACCGAGATGGTGGAGATCGTCGCGCGGGTCAGCGACTGGGCGGGCGGCGAGAGACAGGCGCTCGCCTGGTATCGCGCCGAGCCTCTTCCCGCCTTCGGCGGCCGGACGGCCGAGAGCCTCGTCAAGGACGGCAAGGCGGCGGCCGTGCGCGACTGGCTCGACCATGTCGCCACCGGGGGTTTTGCCTGAGGGATGGGGCGCCCGATGCGGCCTCTCCGCAGCGGCCACACGACACTCAGCCTGTCATGCCCGGGCTTGGCCCGGGCATCCACGAATTCTCTGGAGGGCGGTGTTCAAGTCGTGGATGCCCGGGCCAAGCCCGGGCATGACGCGGTGAGGGTAGCGCCAAACAACCGGGACGCAGTGCCGGCAGCATCATGAGATCCCCACCCCTCCCCCTCACCCGCTATCGCGGCCTCGCCTACCGGGCGCACGACCCGCGCTGGGCCTTCGCGCCGACCTCCGGGGCGGGCGCGGCGATCCATGGCGGGCGGTTCAACCCGAAGGGCATGGCGGCGCTGTACCTTGCCCTCTCCATCGAGGGCATGTTCGCGGAGGTCTCCCACGGCTTCGCCCACCGCTTCCCGCCGCTGACGGTGGTGACCTACGACGTGGACTGCACCGATATCCTCGACCTCACGGCGGAGGCGGGCCGGCAAGCCGCCGGCACGGACCTCCCAACCCTCGGCTGCGCCTGGATGCTCGACCGGGCCGAGGGCCGCACGCCGCCCACATGGGCGCTGACGAAGCGGCTCATCGCGGCCGGGGCCGCCGGGGTGGTGGTGCCGAGCTTTGCGGTGGGTTCGACGGGGGGGATGCGGAATCTGGTGCTGTGGCGGTGGGGCGGGGTAGCGCAGAAGGTGGTGGCGTGGGATGTGGAGGGGAGGTTGGGGTGAGGCCCAGGACCGTCGGCCATCTCGTCTCGCCGGACTGTCCCTGACCCTCCGCACGTCATGCCCGGGCTTGGCCCGGGCATTCACGAATTCTCTTCGCGCTGCGGTGTTCAAGTCGTGGATGCCCGCCACAAGGCGGGCATGACGGTGAGACGGCGAAGACACGCCGCCCCTCGTCGTCTTCGACCCTCGCCGAGCGCCCCATAGCGGCGGGTTGCAGATTGAAATCCAACGCCAATCAACTAAGCCTGACTGCCAATCACATCCAGCTTTACAATTTCTCTAACTTCGATTGTTCTGTAACTCCATCTAGGAAGATTATTTTTATCTTTCTCAATCTTTTCTATTAGCTGCGAAAGCTCCGACTTGTCGTGCACTGCAAGCATCCCTACCACACTCTGAAAATACTTAGCTGACTTCGATCTCGCAAAAATTTCCAATGAGTTTTTGTATCGCTCAAAATAAAGCATTGTTTCGGGCCACCAGTATAGCCCCAACGCCGCCGATCGTAGATATAAGATAAAGTCAGCTTGCATCAGATCGTCAAATTTAACTCCCGAGCCAACATTCCGTGCCTTCAGAAGGTCAGCCCGCAATGATAGCCTATTGAGTGAGAGCCTTTTATTTCTGTAGTCAAGGGAACGCATATGGTTCCGGAGCAACGTGAAATCCTGCATTGGCTCGCCGTTGACCCGTGCCCGACCTGTAACGTAGAGGTCTGCCATAAGGCGAGTTGCCGCGTCGAACCTTTTATGTCCGATAAATATCGCAAGCGAATACAAGTATATCTCATGTATTATGAAATTATACCCATCAAAATCCCACTCTTTCCAACTTGGCTGGTTTTCGCCTGGGTACATGTAGGGAACAACAGACTCAAGAAAATTGTGAACACTTTCCGAGCCTTCATAATAATTATTGCTGACTGCAACAGCAGATACTATTGATATATATTCATCTCTAAAAGAGTGGAATGCATCAATTACCCTAATAACTTCTTCATCAAAATGTTCAGCTTCTGCATTCGGCTTCAATTTAGCAAGCTCGGCACCGAGGACGGTGAGATACTCCGAGAAAGCGGCCAGTGCGTTTTGCCTGCCGCTCTTTACTGCATCCAGCGCCCGATTAGCTACGAGGCTGGTTGCAAGTAAAATGGAACCCTGAGGCGCCAAGAAAGCTGGCATATTCCCGATAGCGGGTTTGACGAACAAGGGCTTGTCAAACACCCACCTAACAAGCTTTTCGAACTCAGTTGCGTAACTATTTTCTTCGCTCAAATCAATATAAATTCGCGATTTATAATATACAGGAAGCCAAGGACTTCCGTCTTCCTTACGTTCTACGACAATTGCGACAAATTTGTTCTGGTCTTGCTTCGAATATATTTCAGGCGTTATTATTTGCGCCTCAACCCCTACGCCTCCAACCCTCGCATCGGCTTTTTCAGCATACTTTCGGTCAGATATAATCCCAACTTTCCTTATTTCGGGATCGGATACCATTCTCTCCATAAATGCGTGTGCGTCGTGTCCTTCCTTGAGGTCCCACTTATCCAGCGTAACATAAATTCCCGAAGCGACTAACTCCTCTGCCAGCCGAAGGACAAAGTCCTGATGCTCTGCACTACTCCAGCTATACGAAATAAACATCTTAGGAGGCGCTATCTCGTTTGCCATGTGCAGATCCCCTTTAGATGTTGCGTCGGCAGTCATTTTGGGCGCATGCGCCGTAGAGTCTACATTACCAGATGACACAACCATAGCTACCCCACGCTTGACACCCCCCTTCCCCCTCCCCTATGGTCCGCGCCTCTTTCAATCGGAGCCGCACGCCGTGCGTTTCATCCTTATTGTATCCGGGGCGCCATCGACGGACGTGTGATCACTCACACGGCGGCCGAACGGTGGCGCTCAACACAAGGTCCCTCACGGGGCCTTTTTTGTTGCCCTGAACGACCCTTCGTCATAACGCCTCGCTGCAACAACCGACCTTCAGACGACCCAGAGGAAACCGACCCATGTCCCGCGAGATGACCGGTGCCGAAATGGTGGTGCAGGCCCTGATCGACCAGGGCGTCAACACCCTGTTCGGCTATCCCGGCGGCGCCGTGCTGCCGATCTACGACGCGCTCTTCCAGCAGGACAGCGTCAAGCACATCCTCGTCCGCCACGAGCAGGGCGCGGTGCATGCGGCGGAGGGCTATGCCCGCTCCTCCGGCAAGGTGGGCGTGGTGCTCGTCACCTCCGGCCCCGGCGCGACCAATGCCGTCACCGGCCTCACCGACGCGCTGATGGATTCCATTCCGCTCGTCTGTTTCACCGGCCAGGTGCCGACCCATCTCATCGGTTCGGACGCGTTCCAGGAGGCCGACACGGTCGGCATCACGCGCCACTGCACCAAGCACAACTACCTCGTGAAGAACATCGAGGACCTGCCGCGCATCCTGCACGAGGCCTTCTATGTCGCGCAGAACGGCCGGCCGGGTCCGGTCGTCATCGACATCCCCAAGGACATCCAGTTCAAGAGCGGCAAGTACGAGAAGCCGCGCGACAACCAGCACAAGACCTACCGGCCGCAGATCAAGGGCGACCTGTCCAAGATCAAGGCGGCGGTGGAGCTGATCGCCAAGGCCAAGCGCCCCGTGTTCTACACCGGCGGCGGCGTCATCAATGCCGGCCCGCATGCGGCGCAGCTCCTGCGCGAGCTGGTTCGCGCCACCGGCTATCCCGTGACCTCGACGCTGATGGGCCTCGGCGCCTATCCGGCCCATGACCAGCAGTGGCTCGGCATGCTCGGCATGCACGGCACCTACGAGGCGAACCTCGCCATGCACGGCTGCGACCTGATGGTGAACATCGGCGCGCGCTTCGACGACCGCATCACCGGGCGGCTCGACGCCTTCTCGCCGGGCTCGAAGAAGATCCACATCGACATCGACCCCTCGTCCATCAACAAGAACGTCAAGGTGGACATCGGCATCGTCGGCGACTGCGCCCACGTGCTCGAGGACATGGTGCGGCTGTGGAAGGACGTCGCGGGTCAGGTCGACAAGCCGGCGATCAAGGCCTGGTGGCTGCAGATCGAGGGCTGGCGGGCGCGCAAATCGCTCGCCTATACGAACTCGGAGAGCATCATCAAGCCGCAATACGCCCTCGAGCGGCTGGAGGCGCTGACCAAGGGGCGCAAGCGCTTCATCACCACGGAGGTCGGCCAGCACCAGATGTGGGCGGCGCAGTATCTCCACTTCGACGAGCCGAACCGGTGGATGACCTCCGGCGGTCTCGGCACCATGGGCTACGGCCTGCCGGCGGCGGTGGGCGTGCAGCTCGCCCATCCGAAGGATCTCGTGGTCTGCGTGGCGGGCGAGGCCTCGGTGCTGATGAACATGCAGGAGATGTCGACGGCGGCGCAGTACCGCCTGCCGATCAAGATCTTCATCCTCAACAACGAGTACATGGGCATGGTGCGCCAGTGGCAGGAGCTGCTGCATGGCGGGCGCTATTCGGAGAGCTATTCGGCGGCGCTGCCGGACTTCGTCAAGCTCGCCGAGGCCTATCACGCCAAGGGCATCCGCTGCGACGACCCCTCCAAGCTCGACGCCGCGATCATGGAGATGATCGACTATCCGGGACCGGTGATCTTCGACTGCCTGGTGGCGAAGGAGGAGAACTGCTTCCCGATGATCCCATCGGGCAAGGCGCACAACGAGATGATCCTCCCCGACTTCGCCGGGCAGACCTCGGACATCATCGACGCCAAGGGCAAGCAGCTGGTGTGAGGCGCGCCGCGCCTCACCTCCCGCTCATCACAAAGATCAGACAATGACCCAGTCCCAGTCCGCCTACTTCCTCTCCGACGCCATCCACGCCGAGCGCCGCCACACGCTGGCGGTGCTGGTCGACAACGAGCCGGGGGTTCTTGCCCGCATCGCCGGCATGTTCTCCGGCCGCGGCTACAACATCGAGAGCCTGACGGTCTCGGAGACCGAGCACGAGAAGCACGTCTCGCGCATCACCATCGTCACCACCGGCACCGAGAAGGTGATCGAGCAGATCAAGACCCAGCTCGACCGCCTCGTGCCGGTGCACCGGGTGGTGGACCTCACCGTCCAGGGCTCGGCGCTGGAACGCGAGCTCTGCCTCGTCAAGGTGCGCGGCAAGGGCGACGCCCGCGTCGAGGCGCTGCGCCTCGCCGGGGCCTTCGGGGCGCGGACGCTGGACGCGACCCTCAACTCCTTCGTCTTCGAACTCACGGGGACGACGGAGGAGGTGGAGCGCTTCATCCGCCTGATGGGCGCGGTCGGTCTCGTCGAGGTGTCCCGCACCGGCATCGCCGCCATGAGCCGCGGCGCGGAAGGCATGCAGGAAGCGGCCTTGCCGGACGGCGCCCAGGGACGCTGAATGCGCGTCCATTAAGTTCGCCCGCCCGAGGCTAGAGCCATGCCGACGCATCTGTCCGTCAACGTCAACGCCATCGCGCAGCTGCGCAACCGGCGCAACCTGCCCTGGCCCAGCGTCACGGGCCTTGCCCGCATCGCGCTGGAGGCGGGTGCGGCGGGGATCACCGTGCATCCCCGCCCCGACGAGCGGCACATCCGCCGGCACGATGTCTTCGACCTCGCGGGCCTGCTCAGCGCCGACTTCCCCGCCGCCGAGTTCAACATCGAGGGCTATCCGGACGAGCGGTTCCTGGCGCTGTGCGAGGAGGTGAAGCCCCACCAGGTGACGCTGGTGCCGGACGATCCGGCGCAGGCGACCTCCGACCACGGCTGGGACGTCCACAGGGACGCCGACCTCCTGAAGCGCGTCATCGCGCGGCTCAAGGCGGGCGGCATGCGCGTGTCGATCTTCCTCGACGCCGACCCGGCGCTGGTTCCCGCGGCGAAGGCCACCGGCACCGACCGCATCGAGCTCTATACCGGCCCCTACGGCCATGCGGGCGACGCGGCCGTGCAGGCGGCCGAGCTCGACAAGCTGGCGGCGACGACGGCGGCGGCGACGGCCGCGGGCCTTGCCGTCAATGCCGGCCATGACCTCACCCTCGACAACCTGCCTCCGCTCGTGGCGCGTGCGCCCGCCATCGCCGAGGTGTCGATCGGCCATGCGCTGACCGCCGACGCCCTCATCCACGGGATGGCGGAGACCGTCAGGCTCTACCGGAAGGCCTGCGGCGGCTGACGGGCGCGCCGCGGGCGCGATGCCGTCCGGGACGCGCTTCCGCTTGCCGGCAGAGGATCTCCGTCACCCGCTATCAGACGCACTTGCCTGCGCTCCGGCGCTGCGCTAGACAACCGAACCGTAACGTACGGTACGGTTCCTTTTCCTCCTGTCGTGACGCATGAACGCCGCCGCCAAGACACTCGCTCCCCAGATGCCGGGCCTCGATCCGGCCGAGCCGACCGCCCGCCAGGCGGCGGTGCTGGACGCCGTGCTGGCGCTCATGCAGGAGGAGGGCGGCCAACTCACCATGGCGGCCGTCGCCCGGCGGGCGAGCTGCTCGAAGGAAACGCTCTACAAGTGGTTCGGCGACCGCGACGGTCTCCTGACCGCGACGGTGCAGTGGCAGGCGTCCCGCGTGCGCGCCGGCCGCTACGACCGGCAGAGGCTCGACGCGTCGAGCCTGAGGGACAGCCTCCGGGATTTCGCGGCGAACTGGCTGTCGGTCATCTCCAGCCCGACCTCGATCGCGCTGAACCGGCTGGCGATCTCCCACGCCGCGTCGAAGCAGAGCAATCTCGGCCAGATCGTGCTCGAGAACGGCCGCTTCGCCATCGGCAACAGGCTGAAGCCCGTGCTGGAGGAAGGGCGGGCGGCCGGCCTGCTCCAGTTCGACGACACCGAAGCGGCCTTCCGGACCTTCTTCGGCCTCGCGGGCCGCGATGTGCAGATCCGCCTGCTGCTCGGCGACGAGCTCAAGCTCGGCAAGGCCGAGATCGCCCGCGACGCGGCGGCGGCGACCGACCAGTTCCTCACCCTCTACGGCCGCACGGACCAAAAGCCGGCGGCCGCCTGACCCCTCACGCAACCCAAGTCCCAAGGAAGGAAGCATCCCATGCGTGTCTATTACGATCGCGACGCCGATCTGAACCTCATCAAGTCGAAGAAGGTCTGCATCGTCGGCTACGGCAGCCAGGGCCATGCCCATGCGCTGAACCTGCGCGATTCCGGCGTGAAGGACGTGGTCATCGCGCTGAAGGCGGGCTCCGCCACCCGCGCCAAGGCCGAGGCCGCCGGCTTCACCGTCATGACGCCGGCCGAGGCCGCCAAGGTCTGCGACATCATGATGATGCTGACGCCGGACGAGCTGCAGGCCGACATCTACCGCGACGACCTCGCCGCCAACATGAAGCCGGGCGCCGCGATCATGTTCGCCCACGGCCTCAACGTGCACTTCAACCTGATCGAGGCCCGCAAGGATCTCGACGTGCTGATGGTCGCCCCGAAGGGCCCCGGCCACACGGTGCGCTCGGAGTACCAGCGCGGCGGCGGCGTGCCGACCCTGATCGCCATCCACCAGGACGCCTCGGGCAACGCCCATGACCTCGGCCTGTCCTACGCCTCGGCCAATGGCGGCGGCCGCGCCGGCATCATCGAGACGACCTTCAAGGAAGAGTGCGAGACCGATCTCTTCGGTGAGCAGGTCGTGCTCTGCGGCGGTCTCGTCGAGCTCATCAAGGCCGGCTACGAGACGCTGGTGGAAGCCGGCTACGCTCCGGAGATGGCCTATTTCGAGTGCCTCCACGAGGTGAAGCTGATCGTCGACCTCATCTACGAGGGCGGCATCGCCAACATGAACTACTCGATCTCCAACACGGCCGAGTACGGCGAGTACGTCACGGGTCCCCGCATCATCACCGCCGAGACGAAGGCGGAGATGAAGCGCGTGCTGACCGACATCCAGTCGGGCAAGTTCACCCGCGACTGGATGCTGGAAAACAAGGTCAACCAGACCTCGTTCAAGGCCACCCGCGCCCGCATGGCCGCCCATCCGATCGAGGACGTCGGCGCCAAGCTGCGCGACATGATGCCCTGGATCAAGGCGAAGGCCCTGGTCGACAAGACGAAGAACTGAGCGGTGACGGACCGGGGAGCGGGCGCGAGCCCCTTTCCGGTCCGTCCATCCGGCGCGGGGGCGGCTCGGAAGGCCGCCCTTTCGCCTCCCCGGTCCCACGCGCCCGTCCCCCCTCGGACCGCGTGCGGCCGATGCCGCAGGCCATGATGCAATCTTGCGATCCGGGCGCCGTTCATGTTCCACTCAGCGGACATGATGCATGGTTCGCCGTATTGCCTTGGCGATGAGCTAAAACGGAAGTACGTGGGCTATTCCGGCTAGAGGTGGGGTCAGGAACATTCATGTCGCAACCGAGCCTGCGCGTAATCTCGGGGTTGCCTTATCTGAAAGAACGGCTTGCGGAGCTCTACGCCGCTCGCCGCAACGGCCAGGCCGAGCAGTTCGCGGCCGGTTTTGCCGAAGACGGGTTCATGAGGCTCGTCGCCGACAGTCGCCTGGTGCCGGAGGCGGGACCGTTCCGGGGCCGCGCCGCCATCGCCAAGGGCGTACGCCAGCTCTTCCAGCGCTATGAATATGTCGACGGCCTCGTCGTGGACGTCGTCGCGGAATTCGATCTCGCGGTGATCCGGCGCCAGCTCACCTTGCGTAGTGCCGTCACCGGCGCAGTCGCCGATTTCGACGTGGCGGATTTCGTCCGCTTCCGGAACGGCGAGATCGTCGAACTGGTGCAGTTCATGGACACCGCCTCCCTGGCGGTCCTCGCAGGTCGAATCTGAGCATGGCGACACCTCTTTCGCCCCCCGGAGAGCGCAAGAATCATCAACGCGCGATCACCGAGGCGGTCCACGCGCTCTACGCCGCGCGCATGGCCGGCGCGACGGACGACTTCGTGTCCTACTTCGCTCAGGATGCGCGGCTGACGGTGGTGGGCAATCCGGCGCTCAGCCCGGGAGCCGGCATGCGTCTCGGTCGCGAGGATATCGCCCGCTACCTGCAGCACCTGCACGACCACAACCAGTATATCAGCCACTCCATCGAGGACATCGTCTGCGAGGGCGACAACGTGCTGGTGCGGTGGATCGTCGAGGTCCGGTTCCTCGACAACGGCCGTTCCGGCTCCTTCGAGGTGCTCGACCACATCCGGGTGCGGGACGGGCTGATCGTCGAGCTGACGCATTTCTACGACACGGGCGGCATCGCCATCCTGCGCGGCCGGGTGAAGATCGCCTGACCCGCCCGCCGGTGATGCTTCAGTTCACCGAACGGAATTGGTGCAGCGCCGCGAGGCCGCGCTAGGCTGGCGCCACGGAGCGCGCCCCATGAACATTCTCTCCATCCAGTCCTGGGTTTCTTACGGCCATGTCGGCAATGCCTCGGCCGTGTTTCCGATGCAGCGGCTCGGCCACGAAGTCTGGGCCATCCATACGGTCCAGTTCTCCAACCATACCGGCTACGGCGCCTGGAAGGGGCGGGTCTATGACGGCCCGATGATCGACGAGCTCGTGGAAGGCATCGAGGAGCGCGGCGTGCTCGGGCGCTGCGATGGCGTCCTCTCGGGCTATATGGGCTCGTCGGACATCGGTTCGGCCATCGTGGCGGCGGTCCGGCGCGTGCGCGCCCTCAATCCGGACGCGCTCTATTGCTGCGATCCCGTGATCGGCGACGTCGGGCGCGGCGTCTTCGTGCGGCCGGGCATCCCCGAATTCATGCGCGACAAGGCGGTCCCGGCGGCCGACATCATCACACCCAACCAGTTCGAGCTCGAATATCTGTCGGGGCGGCGAATCACCACCATCGCGGAGGCCATCGCGGCGGTGGACGCCGTCCGCGCCACGGGGCCGCGCACCGTGCTCGTCACCAGCCTGATGACGGAGGATACGCCGGCGGATGCCATCGACCTCCTCGCCTGCGGCCCCAACGGGCGGTTCCGGGTGCGCACCCCGCGGCTGTCGGTATCGGTCAACGGCGCGGGCGACGCCATCGCCGCGCTGTTCTTCGTCCACGCCGCCGCGAGCCGCGACGAGGCCTTCGCGGTCTCCCGTGCGGCCTCGTCCGTCTTCGGCCTCCTGAAACGGACGGAGGCGGCGGGCTCGCGCGAGATCCTGACCGTCGAGGCACAGGACGAGTTCGTCAGCCCGACGACGCTCTTCGCTCCGGAAAAGATCGGCTGAGACCGTCCATGTCCTCCCTTTCCCCCTCGTCCTCCCGCCGGTTCCAGACGCTCGACGTGTTCACCCACGACGCGCTGTCAGGCAATCCGCTGGCGGTGGTGCTCGACGCGGGCGGCCTCGACACGGCCGCGATGCAGAAGATCGCCGGCGAGTTCAACCTGTCGGAGACGGTCTTCGTGCTGCCGCAGGCGACGGCCGCCCACCGCGCCGACATCCGGATCTTCACGCCCGGCGCGGAGCTGCCCTTCGCCGGCCATCCGACGGTGGGGACGGCGGTGCTTCTGGCCGCGCTCGACGGCCTGGCGCCGGGCGAGGAGACCGCCTTCATCCTCGGCGAGAAGGCGGGTCCCGTGCCCTGCCGCGTCACCCGCGATGCGGCCGGCCGCTATGAGGCACAGTTCGAGGCGCCGCGCATGCCGCGCGACCTCGGCCCGGCGCCCGATCCGGCGCAGCTCGCCGGTGTCCTCGGCCTGGAGCTGCGCGACATCGGCTTCGACCGCCACCGCCCCAGCCGGTTCGGCGCGCCGGTCTCCTTCTGCTACGTGCCGGTGAAGACGCGCGAGGCCATGGCGCGCATCCGGGTCGATACGCGCTGGTTCGCCGAGACCTTCGCGGCCATCGCCGACGACCATCCGGCGATCTTCGCCTATACCCGCGAGACCGTGGACCCGGACGCCGGCTTCCACGCGCGCATGTTCGCGCCCGGTCTCGGCATCGCCGAGGACCCGGCGACGGGATCGGCGGCGGCGGCCTTTGCCGGCGTGCTGGCGGCGCGGGAGGGGCTCGCCGACGGTACCCACGCCGTCGTCATCGAGCAGGGCTTCGAGATGGGACGGCCGAGCCGCATCCGCCTCGGCCTGACGCTGGCGGGCGGCGAGGTGACGGCGGTGACGATCGGCGGCGGCGCCGTGATCCTCACCGAGGGGCGGCTGTTCCTCTGACCGGCCCCATGAATGACCGGCCCATGAAAAAACCCGCCGGCGCGATGCCGGCGGGTTTCTGTCTGTCGGAGCCGATGGCTCAGCGACGATAGCGGCAGATACGCTCGCCGTAGCGGTTGACGTAGCAGCGGCGACGCGGGGTCGTCTCCGCGCCGATGACCGCACCGGCGACGCCGCCGATCGCGGCACCCGCGAGAGCGCCACCACCCGTACCGGTGGCGAGGCCGCCGATCAGGGCGCCGGCGCCGGCGCCGATGGCACCGCCAGCCGCGGCACGCTCCTCGCGCGGGGTGCATGCACCGATCATCAGGGCGGCAGCGCCAACCAGAGTGAGCTTCTTCAACATGGATATTCCCTCCTGCAGGCCCCCGACCCGGGGTGGACCATAGGTGACCGTCGTGCGATTTGCCAAGCTGCGGTTCCACCAGCCTTAAGGACGGGTCAACGACCCTCTCCCCTGGCCGGCTATCCGAAGCCGCAGGACATCTCGCGAGGACAACGCCTTGATGACGTCCCGGTTCCGCCGCATCCGCCACATTCGCGCCACGGTGGAATCCGGCCCCTGGTCCTACGCCGAAACCCATGCGGAGGCCATCGATGCGGCCTGGCGGAGGGCGAGCGCCGCCAATCCCGCGCTGTTCGACGGGCAGGTGCTCGTCATCGCTGAGCGGACGGTCGAGGGCGACGTCTTCGAGGCCCGCTACCGCCAGGTCCGCTATTCGCAGTTCCTGCACTACATGCGGCACGGCGAGCCGGACGGGTCGACCCGCAACGGCTTCGCCCTCGCCGGCCTCACCAGCGCCGACGGCGCGATGATGATGGGTGTCATGGGCGCCCATACCGCCAATGCCGGCAAGATCTATTTCCCGGGCGGCACACCCGACCCCTCCGACGTGGTCGACGGCCGGGTCGACCTCGCGGGCAGCGTCTTGCGCGAACTCGCGGAGGAGACGGGGCTGACGGCGGACGAGGTCACCGTCGATCCGGATTTCTGGCTGCACGAGGACGAGAAGCGCTCCGCCTTCGTCAAGGTGGTGCGTTCGACGCTCCCGGCCGAGGATCTCAGGGCCGACATCCTCGCCCGGCTCGCGCGCCAGACGGAACCGGAACTGGCGGACATCCACATCGTCCGCAGCCGCGAGGACCTGAGGCCCGACGTGATGCCGCCGTTCCAGCTCGCCTATGCGGAATGGTGGCTCGCCGGCGGGGCGGCGATCTAGGCGGCGGCGCGCACGACGGTGACGGTGCAGGGCGCCTCGGCCGTCACCTGCGCCGAGACGCTGCCGAGATAGCGGCGCGTGCCCGACTGGCCGCGGGCGCCCATGATGACCTGGTCGACATGGTTCTCGCGGGCATGGGTGACGATTGCCTCCGCCGGATCGGTGCTTTCCAGCACGTGGAAGCTGACGGCCTCCGCGGCCAGGCCGAGAGGCGCCGCCCAGGCGCGCAGCTGGATCAGGCGGGCGACGTGGAGCGCCCTGCCCTCCCCGTCGGTCGTGTCGTCGATGCCGAGCCGCTTCAGCCTGAGGACGTTGACACAGGCGAGCCGGGCGCCGGGGAGAAGGGTCAGCATGCGCCCCGTCATGGCACGGACCGCGTCGGCGACCGCGCAGTAGTCGGCGGAAAGGTCCACCGCGACGAGGACGATCGGAGCGGTGGCCTCACCGTCGATCGCGGGCGGCGGCGGCCGCTCGGCGCCGGCCGCCCTGAACCAGCGCCCGAGCCGCTCGATCCGGCCGTCGCGCTTCATCCGCGAGGCGGCGGAAGTGAGGCGCACGTCGGCGGGATGGGCGAGGTCGAAGGCGAGTTGAGCCATGGTGGGATAGCGGCCCGCGGGGTCGACGGCGAGGCAGCGCAGGATGATCTCCTGCAGCCAGGCCGGACAGTCCGGGCGGAGGGCGCGCGGCGGCCAGGGATCCCACCACAGGCGCTTGCGCAGGCGGCGCGATCCGCGGGGGTCGCCGAAGGGCTGGCGGCCCGTCGTCATCTCGTAGAGGACGCAGCCGAGGGCGAAGATGTCCGAGCGGGGATCGTCCCGCGCGCGCAGCACCTGCTCGGGGGCCATGTAGGGCGCGGTGCCGATGGGCAGGCGGAACTCCTCGGCCAGGAGGTCGGGCAGGTGGCGATGGCGGGCGAGGCCGAAGTCGACCATGACCGCCGTACCATCCTCGCGGAACAGCACGTTGGCCGGCTTCACGTCGAGATGCAGGACGTCCTGCCGGTGCAGGTCGCAGAGGGCCCGCGCCATCGCGAGGCCGAGCCGGGCGACCTCCGCCGCCGCGAAGGGCGCGCCGGTCATGCGCTCGTAGAGCGAGCCGCCGGTGATGCGCTCCATGACGATGTGGGGCTGGTGGGCGAAGTCGCCCGCGGCGACGAAACGGGGCACGTGCGGGCCGGAGAGGCGCGGCAGGATCATCTGCTCCATCTCGAAGCCGACGATCATGGTGGGGTCGTCGCCGTCGAGGATGAGCGGGATCTTCATGACGAGCGGCGCGTCGTCGCCCTCGCGGGTCACCTCCCAGATCTGCGCCATGCCGCCGAGCTTCAGCGGTGCGACCAGGGTGAAGCCGTCGAGCACAAGGCCCTTCTCGATGCGCGGCGGCCGCATGCCTCATCACCTCCCGTGGGCGAGGCGGCTCGCCAACCGATCCGGCAGCCCCGCGGCGCGAATCTTCGCGGCGGCGGCGGGATGGTCATAAGGAACACGATGGGGTTCCAGCACGCCTTGGCCGAGATCAAGCACGGCGTAGGCCGCAGCGGCGATGCCGTCGCGGGGCTGGCCGACCGAGCCGATCACCGCGTGCCAGCGGCGATGGGCAGCGAGCGGGACGGGGGTGCCGGCGACCGGTGTGAAGCCGACGCAGGTGCGGTTCGGCTGGAGTGAGAACAGCGCCGGAACATGGGTGTGGCCGCACAGGATGAGCCGGGCGTCGGAAGCGCCGAAGCTGAGCTCCGCGTCCCGCGGCGTCATGACATAGGGCCACTGGCCGGGGTTGCGGGCGCCCGCATGGACGAACAGCAGATCGCCCTCGCGGGCCGTGAGCGGCAAGCCTGCGAGGAACCGGCGATGCGCCTCGCCGAGGACGCCCCGGGTCCAGACCATCGCCGCCAGGGCGTCGGCGTTCATGTCGACGTCGTCGCGCGCAACCGCCTCGTCGTGGTTGCCCTGGAGGACCAAGGCGCCGGACGCCGCGAGGTCCATGACGATCTCGGTGCAGGCGACGGGGTCGGCGCCGTAGCCGACGATGTCGCCGAGCACGGCGATGCGGCCGACCTGCTGGCGCGCCACATGGGCCAGCGTCGCCTCGAGCGCCTCGCGGTTGGCGTGGATGTCGGTGAGGAGCGCGATGCGCATGGGCGCCTCCCGGGTCATGCGACCCGTGGGCTCATCCTTCAACTGCGGCGCGGCGGCCGCAAGGTCGCCTTTGGGCGATCAGCCGGGATAGCCGTAGCGCCGCTTGACGGCGGTGAGGCCGGCGCTCGCCTCTCCGGCGCGGCCGGCGGAGCAGGCGCCTTCAGGCCCGCGCAGGTCGGCGATGACGCGGCCGTGCACCTCGCGGGTGACGTGACCGGTGGCGAGGTCGTTGTCCATCACCGCGCGGAAGCGGGCGAGCTCGCCGGCGCAGCCCGAACCCTCCGGCAGGCGGAAGTCGGGCCGCGTCACGTAGCTCGGCGTCGAAGAGGCCACCGGCTGCGGAACCGGCGGCTGCGAAGCCGTGGATTGGCAGGCGGCGAGGCCGAGGGCGGCAAGGGCAAGGAGCAGGCCGGCGCGGATCATGGAGTGCCCCGAAGGTCTCGAATCGATGGGGCGATCCTAGGCGGCGCTGCCGGCCCGCGACAAGCGCGACCCCGCGTCAGCCCAGCGGCTTCAGGCCCCGCTCGATGGCGGCGCGCTTCGGCTCCAGGAAGGGCGGCAGGGCGAGCTTCTCTCCGATGCTGGCGAGGGGCTCGTCGACGTCGAAGCCGGGGCCGTCGGTGGCGATCTCGAAGAGGACGCCGTTCGGCTCGCGAAAATAGAGGCTGCGGAAATAGTAGCGGTCCACCGCCCCGGAGCTCGGGATGCGCAGGCCATTCAGCCGCTCGATCCAGCCGGCATATTCCTTCTCGTCGGGGGTGCGGAAGGCGACGTGGTGGACGGAGCCGGCCCCCTGTCGCGCCTGCGGCAGATGCGGCTCGACCGCGACGTGATACTCCGCCGCCGGGCCGCCATCGCCCATGGCGTAGACATGGACGGGAGAGGCGCTGGGCAGGGTGTAGTCGCGCACCTTGCGCATGCCGAGCACGTGGGTGAGCACGAGGTCGGTGGTCTCCAGCACGGGGACGCTGGCGGTAATGGGGCCGAGGCCGCGGATCTGGTGCCCGGCCGGCACGGGGCTGGCGTCCCAGGGATGGGCATCGCCAGCGCCGCCGTCGTCGATCAGGGCGAGGCGCTGGCCCTCCGGGTCCTCGAAGTCGAGGGTGAGGCGGCCGTCACGGATCACCGGCTGGTCGTGCTTCACGCCCTGCTCGGCGAAGCGGGCGGCCCACCAGCGGATCGTCGCCTCGCCGGAGACGCGCAGCGCCGTGCGGATGATGGCGTTGGTGCCGCGGCGCTCGGGTGCCACCGGCCACTCGAAGAAGGTGATGTCGGAGCCGGGGCTGGCGACGCCGTCGCCGTAGAAGAGGTGATAGGCGGAGGTGTCGTCCTGGTTCACCGTCCGCTTGACGAGGCGCATGCCGAGGACGCGCGTGTAGAAGGCGTGATTGCCGGGGGCGTCGGCCGAGACGGCGGTGAGATGGTGGATGCCGGTGAGAGCGGGGGTCATGGCGCGGTCCTCGCATGACGCGGCGGGGGCCGCGCTTCGTTGCCGCCAGACATCGGCCGTGGCGGGCGTTCCGGCAAGAGGCGACGGCCCGAAGCAGGTGCAAGCTGGACTTGCATCCATGCCCGCCGCGCGCTTTCCGATCGCGCCCCCCGTGGCAGAGGCACGCGTTCCGCTCTATCCTCTCTCCAGAAGACCGCCGCCCCCGCGAGACGGTCCGGGCCGAGGGCCCGCCAGGGAGACGCGACCGATGACCACCATGACCACGCCTGCCCCCGTGCTGCCCGGCAAGACGGGGCCCTATCGCGCCGACCAGGTCGGATCGCTGCTGCGCTCGCAGGCCTTGAAGGGCGCGCGTGCCGACCATGCGGCCGGCAAGCTCGACGCCCTCGGCCTGAGGACGGTGGAGGATGCCGAGATCAAGAAGCTGATCGCCCGGCAGGAGGCGATCGGCCTGCAGGCGATCACCGACGGCGAGTACCGCCGCTCCTGGTGGCACTACGACTTCCTCTGGCAGCTGGACGGTGTCAGCCGGGTGGAGCTCGACCAGGGCATCCAGTTCGCCGGGGTGCAGACCAAGGCGGAGGCGCCGCGCGTCACCGGCCGGATCGACTTCTCGACCCATCCCTTCATCGAACACTTCAAGTTCCTGAAGGCGAACACGACGCGCACGGCGAAGATGACCATCCCTTCGCCCTCCATGCTGCACTATCGCGGGGGGCGGAAGCTCATCAACATGGGCCTCTATCCCGATATGGCCGACTACTACGAGGACCTCGGCCAGGCCTATCGCAAGGCCGTCCACGCCTTCTACGACGCCGGCTGCCGCTACCTGCAGCTCGACGACGTCTCCTTCGCCTATCTCTGCGACCCCGAGCAGAAGAAGATGCTGGCCGAGCGGGGCGACGATCCCGACAAGCAGGGCGGCATCTATGCCGACATGGTGACGGCTGCCATCGGCGGGCGGCCGAAGGACCTCGCCATCACCATGCATCTGTGCCGCGGCAATTTCCGCTCCACCTTCGTCGCCTCGGGCGGCTACGAGCCGATCGCCGACCTGCTGTTCAACGCCATGCCGGTGGACGCCTATTTCATGGAGTGGGACACGGAGCGGGCCGGCGGGTTCGAGCCGCTGCGCTTCCTGCCGAAGGGCAAGGCGGTGGTGCTAGGCCTCGTCACCTCGAAGACCGGCGTGCTGGAGGCGAAGGACGACATCAAGAGGCGCATCGACGAGGCGGCGAAATATGCCCCGCTCGAGCAGCTCTGCCTGTCGCCCCAGTGCGGCTTCGCCTCGACGGAGGAGGGCAACACCCTCGCCGAGGACGAGCAGTGGCGGAAGCTCGAGATGATCGTCGAGGTGGCGCGCGAGGTCTGGGGCTGAGGGGACAGGGCCGGGGCGCGTTGCCCGCCGCACCCGCGGCGGGTATCCTCCCCATCGAGCCATGGAGGCCGTGCGATGAACGCCATCACCATCCGGCTTGATGCGGACCTGACCGAGCGGCTCGACCGTCTCGCCGAGATGCTCGACCGCCCCCTCGCGGACATCGCCGCCGACGCAGTCGCCGAGTACGTCGCGGCCGAGGAAGCTGAGATCGCGAAGATCAAGGAAGGGCTTGAGCAGGCCCGCCGCGGCGAGTTCGCGACCGACGAGGAGGTCGCCGCGGTGGTCGCGAAATATGTGAAGCCAGCGACCTGAGGGATCACATGCGGCTGCGATGGACGCCGCGGGCGCTGCGGGACATCGATGAGATGGGCGCCTATATCGCCGCCGAAGACAGCCATGTTGCCGAGCGGGTCGTTGCGCGTGTCGTGGAAGCAGCGGAACGGCTCGTTGCCCTGCCACAAAGCGGTCGGCCCGGACGCGTGGCCGAGACCCGTGAACTGGTCGTCACGGGCCTCCCCTACATTTTGGTTCACATGATCGGGGAGGAGGAGATCGCCATCCTCTCGATCATGCACACGGCGCGGCTGTGGCCGCGCCGGTTCTGACCCCTCACCCCTTGGCGGACGGGAACATCAGCGGCGAGATCTTCATGTGGTCGCGCTTGGCCCAGTCGAGCGCCTTGACGCCGGCCTCGGCGCGGCGCTGGGCCGCCTCCAGCTTCTCGGAGGCGGCGTCGAGGTCCATGGTCAGGACCTTGCCGCCGTCGACCACCTTCTGCCCGTCGACGAAGACGGTGCGGATGGCGCGCTCGGCCGCCGAGTAGATCATCGAGCGGACGGGGTCGCGCAGCGGCCGCATCGAGGCGTGGGTGACGTCGACCAGCACGATGTCGGCCTTGGCGCCGACGGCGAGGCGGCCGATGTCCTTGCGTCCCAGCGCCTTGGCGCCGCCGAGGGTGGCGGCGTTGAAGACGTCGGTGGAGCGGACGTCATAGACGTCCTCGCCGACCACGCGCGACATGATGGCGACGTGGCGCATCTCCTCGATCATGTTGTGCGGATAGGTGTCGGTGCCGATGGCCATGTTGACGCCGCGGCGGACATATTCGCCGAAGGTCTGCAGGGCGATGCCGCGGCGCTGGAACACGGTCGGGCAATGGGCGACCGTCGTGCCGGTGTCGACGAGGTCCTGCAGGTCGTCGCGGCGCGGCCAGTGGGCGGACGTGTGGTGGTCCATGAAGATGCCGTGGCCGATCAGCGAGCGGTCGGAGAGCACGCCCAGCGAACCGAGCCACTCTACCGGCGTCATGCCGTGGCGGCGGGTGATCTCGTGGAACTCGACGACGGACTGGGCCGCGTGGATCTGGAAGGGCAGCTTGCGCTTCTTGGCCTCGGCGAAGCTCGCCTTGATGAGGCCGGGGGTGCAGGTGTCGATCTGGCTCGGCGAGACCATGCCGGACATGCGGCCCGACGGGTGCTTCGCCGCGGTCTCGAGCACCTTCATCGCCGCCTCCATGGCGGGGATGCCCTCGTCCTTGGCCCATTCGTACTCGACGACGTGGCCGTTCTTGGTGAACCAGCGGGCCGAGCGGTACATGGGGGAGAGGACGCCGCGCAGGCCCGAGGCGGCGAAGGTGTCGAGCCAGCCGTCCCAGGCCACCGACATGTCGACGAGGGTGGTGACGCCGGAGAGCAGCAGTTCGGAATAGGCCACCGTGGCGGAGGCGGGGATCGCCTCCATGTCCGGGGCGCCGCCGGCATCGGCGCGGAACAGCGGCATGAATTCGTACAGCGCGGACTGGTAGAGCCGGGGCGAGCCGAGCTCGTCGTTCCAGCCCTTGGCCATGGGCTCTGAGGCGGGATGGGAGTGGACGTTGACGAGACCCGGCATGACCAGGAGCCCAGAGCCGTCGATCGTCTTCTCGGCCTTGCCGGCGAAGCCCGGACCGACATGGATGATCTTGTCGTCCTCGAAGGCGACGTCGGCACCCTGCATGTAGGTGTGCTTGCGGCCGTCGAAGGCGACGACCCAGGCTGCGTTCTTGATCAGGGTGACGGGCATCGGGCGTTCTCTCGGGACGTTTATGGTTCGGCCGGCGGCTGCGAAGGAAACGGCCGGGCACCCTTGAGAGCGCCCGGCCGCAGAGGTCGTCACATCAGCGCGTGAAGCGCAGGTCGAGGCCCTTGTAGAAGCCGCAGCCGTAGATGTTGTGGGCCTTGAAGGGGGCGAGGCGCGAGGTCGCCGCCACCTTCATCGGCTCGTGGTAGAGCGGGATCCAGACGGCGGCGTCATGCACCTGCTGGAGCACCTGGCCGTAGGCGGCGGCACGCTCGGCGTCGGAGACGGCGGTCATGCCGGTCTGCAGCAGCCGGTCGGTCTCGCCGTCCTTCCAGTTCATGCGGTTCGGCGTCGGGGCGTTGGCCGAGCGGAAGTAGAGGTTCAGCGCGTCACCGGCGGTGATGTAGGGGAAGGACATGCCGAACAGGTCGAACTCCTGCGTGGCGAGCTTGCCCCAGGCCACCGTCGCGTCGAAGAGCTGGATGCGCAGGTCGACGCCGATCTTTCGCAGGTCGCCCTGCACCGTCTCCATCAGCTTCTGCCAGGTCGAGCCGGTGAAGCCGTAGGCGAGCGGGGAGAGACGGACGCCGTTCTTGGAACGAAAGCCGTCGGCGCCGCGAACCCAGCCAGCCTCGTCGAGGATGCGATTGGCCTCGGCGACGTTGGTGCGGATGAGGCGCGAATCGACGGCCTTGTTCCAGTCGGTGGCCGACTGATGGATGTAGGAATAGGCCGGCTCGGTCTCACCGAAGTTGATGTCGCGCGAGATCGCCTCCTGGTCGACGGCCATGACCATGGCGCGGCGAACGGCGGCGTCGTCCACGCCGGCCTTGTCCACCTTGAACCCGATGAAATAGGTCCAGAAGGCGGCCGGATTGTCGACGATGCGCAGGTTCCGGTTGGCGCGGATCTGCGCCATGCCCGAATAGGGCACGTACTGGGTGGCCTGGCTCTGGCCGGTCAGCACGGCGGCGAGGCGGGTGTTCTCCTCGGGCACGATGCGCCAGACGATCTCCTGGATATGCGCCGGGCCGCGGTTCTCGTAGATCGGCGGGCCCCAGCGATAGGCGTCGTGGCGGCGCAGGCGCATGTCGTTGCGCGGACGCCAGTCGACCCAGCAGTAGGGACCGGTGCCGTTGAAGCCGCGGACGCCGAAATCGGCGCCGAGGGCGTCGACATTGGCCTTGTCGATGACGACGGCGAAGCTCTGGGTGAGCTGGTAGAGGAGCTCGGAGAAGGGCGCGGTGAGGCGGTACTCGACCGTCGTCGCGTCCTTGGCGACGATGTCCTCGACCGGGCCGGCGCGCCAGCGCACGGGCGAGCGGGTGGCCGGGTCGATCCAGCGCTTCAGCGAATAGACCACGTCGTCGGCGGTCATCGCCTTGCCGTCGCAGAACTTGACGTCCGAGCGCAGCTTGAAGGTGTAGACCTTGCCGTCCGGCGAGACGGTCCAGCTCTCGGCGAGGCCCGGCTTGATGGAGGTCATGTCGTGGTCGAGCGACACCAGGGTGTCGGCGAGCATGAACAGGACCTCGGAGGCCGCGCGGGCGGTCGAGCGATGGGGATCGTAGCGGTCGGAATCGACCTCGCGCACGATGGTGAGCGTGTTCTGCGCCTGGGCCAGGGCCGGGCTCGCCATGGCCAGGCCGCCGGCGATCGCGCCGGCGAGCAATGCAAGTCGCTTCATACTCATGTCCCTACTCCTCTGAAGACGTGGGTTCTCTCCCGGCCCGCGTTGATCCGGGCCGTTGGTTGGGGGTGCCGCTCAGGTGTGCCTGAGCCGCGGGTCGAGCATGTCGCGCAGCGCGTCGCCGAGGACGTTGGCGCAGAGCACGAGCGCGACGATGACGAGGCTCGGCATGACCGCGATGTGCGGGGCGAGGAACAGCTCGTTGCGGCCCGCCGAGGCCATGGTGCCGAGCTCGGCGACCGGAGGCTGGGCGCCGAGGCCGAGGAAGGACAGGGCCGAGCCCAGCAGGATCACCTGGCCGAAGCGCAGGGTCATGTAGACGAAGACCGAGGAGATGCAGTTCAGCGCGAGGTAGCGCACCAGCAGGGTCCGGTCGTTGAGGCCGATGGAGCGGCCCGCCTCGATGAAGTCCTGGCCCATGACCACCAGCGCCGAGGCGCGGGTGACGCGCACGACGGTCGGAATGGTGGCGACCGCGAGCGAGATGACGACGGCCGTCATGCCCGGACCGACGACCGCGGCGAAGGACAGGCCGAGCAGGATGGCGGGGAAGGACAGGAGAATGTCCGACAGGTGCATGATGACCCCGTCGAGCCGCCGGTAGAAGGCGGCCAAGAGGCCGAGCAGCAGGCCGATCGAGCCGCCGATGACGGTGGCAATGATGCCCATCATCAGCGTGGCGCGCAGGCCGTAGAGCAGGCGCGAGAGCATGCAGCGGCCGAGGCCGTCGGTGCCGAGCAGAAACTCCCAGCGGCCGCGCGCCTCCCAGACGGGGGGCAGCATGCGCAGGCGGGTGTTGGTCAGGAACGGATCGTTCGGCGCCAGCCACGGGGCGAGGATCGCCGCGAGGACGAGCAACACGAGGAGGATGGCGGCGGTGATGGCGAGCTTGTCGCGGAACAGGCGGCGCATGTTGCCCCAGCGGCGCGGGGCGGCCGTGGCGGGTTCGGTGGCGGTCACGGCGGTCATCGCTTGCCCACCCGGGGATCCAGGATGCCGTAGAGAACGTCGACGAGAAGATTGATCACGATGAAGGAGACCGCGAGGATCAGGATGGAGCCCTGGGCGAGAGGCAAGTCGCGCGCCAGGATGGCGCCGACGGCGAGCCGGCCGACGCCGGGCCAGGAGAAGATGGTCTCGGTGACGACGGCGCCGCCGAGCAGGTAGCCGGCCTGCAGGCCGATCAGGGTGACCACCGGGATCAGCGCGTTGCGCAGCACGTGGCGGATGATGACCGTGTGCTCGGCGAGGCCCTTGGCGCGGGCGGTGCGCACGTAGTCGGCGTTCATCACCTCGAGGGCGGCGGTGCGCGTCATGCGCGCCACCGGACCGATGAAGATGAGGCCGAGGGTCAGCGAGGGGAGCGCTGCATGGGCGAGGCCGTCGAGCGTCCAGAGCGGGCCGGCGCGCCCGAGGAAGGGCAGCAGCTCCCAGTGGTAGCCGACATACATGATCAGCATCAGGCCGATGAAGAAGACCGGCATGGAGACGCCGAAGACCGAGATGGCGATGATGATGCGGTCGAGGGCGCGGCCGCGGTTGACGGCGGCGACGGTGCCCAGCGCGATGCCGATCGGCACGGAGAACAGGAGCGAGCCGATCATCAGCTCGAAGGTCGGGCCGATGGCCTCACCGAGCTCGCTGATGACGGGCGTGTTGTTGATCATCGAGTAGCCGAGATCGCCCTGCATCACGCGGGTGATGTAGATGAAGAACTGGATGACGCGGGAGCGGTCGAGGCCGAGGTCCCGGCGGATCTGCTCGACGACCTCGGGGGTCGCCTGGGGACCGGCGATGACCTGGGCGACGTCGCCGGGCACGAGCTGCAGCAGCATGAAGCCGAGCAGCAGCACGCCGAAGAGCACCGGTATCGACAAGACGGCACGGTGTAAGAGGTGCACTCCCATGCTCGTCAGCCCTTCCACTCGCCCGTCGCGTCATGGACGCAGGCGCCGCCGAGGATGGTGAGATCGCAGCGCGTGTCGGAGAGGATCGCCTCTGGCGAGGCGGTGAGCAAGTCGCGCGAGAAGACTGCGACATCTGCGACCATGCCCGGCCGCAGCGTGCCCCGATGGTCCTCGCACTTGTTCACGTAGGCGCCGAACGCGGTATAGGCCTGGATGGCGCGCTCGATGGAGATCGCCTCTCCGGCGCCGATCACCGTGCCCTTGTGGGTCTTGCGGGTAACCATGGTGAAGAAGTTCGGCCAGACGTTGGCGTCGCAGACCGGCGCGTCGGTGGAGGCCGCCGGGCGGAAGCCCATGTCGATCCAGGTCTTCATCGGATAGCTGGTCGCCGGGCGGTCGTCCGGCATGACCTGCTGATAGAGCTCGCCGAAATCGTAGATGAAGACCGGCTGCGGCACCGGCTCGATGCCGGCGGCGCGCATGCGCTTCATCTGGTCCATGGTGTTGAAGCCGCAATGCTCGATGCGATGGCGGCGGTCCGCGTCCGGGTATTTCGCCAGCGCCTTCTCCATGGCGACGAGCGTCTGCTCGACGGCGCCGTCGCCGATGGCATGGACGGCGAGCTGGTAGCCCTTGGCGTGGACCTCCATCGTCGCCTCTTCCATCTCCTTGTCGGTGAGGCAGTAGATGCCGTGGGTCTCCTCCTCGCCGGCATAGGGCGTGGTCATGGCCGCGGTCTTGCCGCCGGCCGAGCCGTCGGTGAAGATCTTGACCGGGCCGACGCGCAGCATGTCGTCGCCGGAGCCGGTGACGAGGCCCTCCTCGTAGCAGCGGCCGAGGATGCCGCCGGGAATGTCGAGAAGGCATTGGGTGACGCGGATCGGCTGGCGGCCGGTGCGCACGGCGTTGCGGTAGGAGATGATCTCCCGGTAGCCGGACCGCATGCCCACCGCGGCATCCATGGTCGAGGTAATGCCGAAGGTGTTCATGTACCGGGCGCCGCGCTCGATGGCGGCGACGTGGTCCTCGTCGGTATAGGCGGGGAGGACCGCCTGAACGGCCTGGCGGCCGTTCTCGGCCATCAGGCCGGTGAGGTCGCCGTTGACCTGCTCGATCGCGCCGCCCGCCGGCACCGGCGACTTCGTCGTCACGCCGGCGATCTTCAGCGCCATGGAATTGGCGACGGCGAGATGGCCGCAGGTGCGCACGAGATAGACCGGATTGTCGGGAGCGGCGAGGTCGAGCTCGGTGCGGTGCGGATGGCGACGGATGTCGAGCTTCGAATCGTCATAGCCGCGGGCGAGGATCCACTCGCCGGGTTTCTTGCTTGCAGCGGCCTCGCGGATGAGGCCGAGGAGTGCGTCGAGCGTGTCGGCATTCTGCGGCCGGGCGTCGATCTCGGCCATGGAGATTCCCATGGGGAGAAGGTGGGCGTGGGCCTCGAACAGGCCGGGCGTCGCCAGGCGGCCGCGCAGCTCGACAATCTTCGTCCCGGGGCCGATCAGCGGCTCCATGTCGGCGGATGAGCCAACCGCCAGCACCTTGCCGGACCAGAGGGCGATTGCCTCCGCCACCGGCTCGCCATAGGCCACGAAAACACGGCCACCACGCAATACGACATCCGCCCTGGGCAGGATCGGCATCAAAACCCCCGACTAAAAACTGCCCAGCATCGTGGCATGCCTGTTTTTGCATCGGCAAGCCACGCTGGTGCCGGGCACCTCACCATTGCGCGGGGTGGATTTGTTGCCCACCGCCGCTATGGTCGGTGGCTTTCATTTCGCCCGCGGCCGCAAAAAGAGCAGCAATCTTCTTCGGCTTCAACCTGTTTTGGCACGAATGTATCGTATTGCGATACGAATCGCGGCCTCGTCCACCGTTCAGACCCGGCGCGCCGCGGTGCGGCCGCCTTCGTGCAGGAGCCCTCCATGACCGACGCGAAGACCGACATGCCCGACCCCGCCGCAAGCGATCCGGTCGCCCTCGGGTGGATGACCGGCTTCCCGCCGCCGGCCGACAAGGCCGTCACCTATGCCGACGGCTCGTTCCGGTCCTTCCCGCAGCTGCGCTGGTCGTGGAGCAACGTCAGGCAGATCGTGCCGACGGTGAACGTGTGGCGCGGCCCGGGCCCCGCCTCATCCCTGCCGCGGGCCGAGGTGGACCTCGACGCGGTGGCGGTGACGACCATGGGCGGCCAGACCATCAGCTTCGCCGAGGCCCTCGCCCAGACCTATGCCGACGGGGTTGTGGTGCTGCACCGGGGCAAGCTCGTCTACGAGCGCTATTTCGGCGCGCTGAGGGCCCACCAGCCGCATATCGGCATGTCGGTGACCAAGTCCTTCACCGGCACGCTCGCCGGCATGCTCGTCGCCGACGGCCTGATCGACCCGGCGGCGCCGGTGACGCACTACGTCCCGGAACTCGCCGCCAGCGCCTTCGGGGATGCGAGCGTCGCCAAGGTCATGGATATGACCACCGGCCTCGCCTACTCGGAAATCTACACGGACCCGAAGTCCGACGTCTGGGCGCTCCGGCGGGCCAACGGCATGGCCCCGCCGCTGCCCGGCGTGCCGCAATTGTCGCTGCTGGAATATCTCACGACCGTCGCCAAGCAGGGTGAGCACGGCCGGGTCTTCGCCTACAAGACGGTCAACACCGACGTCCTCGCCTGGATCCTGCGCCGGGCCAGCGGCCTGTCGCTGAGCGAACTCCTGTCGACCCGCATCTGGCAGCCGATGGGCGCCGAGGAGGACGCCTATTACCACGTCGACCGTCTCGGCATCGAAAGCGGCGGCGGCGGCCTCAACACCACGACCCGCGACCTCGCGCGCTTCGGCGAGGTGATGCGCAACCGCGGGACCTTCAACGGCCGGCAGATCTTCCCGGCGAGCGTCGCCGACGACATCGCCCGCGGCGGCGATCCCGCGAAATTCGCGCCGGCGGGCTATGCCACCCTCCCCGGCTGGTCATACCGGAACCAGTGGTGGGTCAGCCACAATGCCCACGGCGCCTACATGGCCCGCGGCGTCTACGGCCAGGCGCTGTACATCGACCCGAAGGCGGAGATGGTGATCGCCCGCTACGCCTCCCATCCGGCGGCCGGCAACGTCGCCAACGACCCCATCTCGCTGCCGGCCTGGATGGCCGTGGCCCGTCACCTCATGGGCTGAGGCGGCGCTCCCGGGAGCTGCAACGTTTCAGCGGTATTGCGGCGCGGAGGGGCTGCCACGACAAAGCCACGTCCGCGCGAAAACTTGCGGAAACCGCCCCCGGCTATAGGCTGACCATCGCCTGCCTCCGCGGGCTGCGAGACCTGAGGAAAAGCCGTCGATGTCGCTGCTCACCCGCCACCCAGCGCCGCTCGCGCTCGCCGCCGCCTGCCTGATGCTGCTGCAGGCCCCCGATGCCGAGGCGCAACGGCGGCGCCAGCAGGCCCCGGCTTCGACCGAGGTGACGATCCAGAACCGCGCCACCGCCACCCTCCAGTACCTGTTCGTCACGCCGGTGGGCGAAGTGTCCTGGGGCGAGGACCGGCTCGGCAACGACACGGTGGCGCGCAACCGCTCCCACACCTTCACCATTGAGGGCGACCAGTGCCGCCACGACCTCAGGGCGATCTACGAGAACGGCCGCGAGGAGACGCGGTTCGGGCTCGACCTCTGCGCCCGCCCCGAGGTGGCGCTGAACGGGCGGACGCAGACGTCCAACACCGACCTGCAGCGCCAGGGCCCGGTGGCGCTCTATGTCGTGCGCAACCGGTCGGGCTCGACCCTGCAGGTGCTCAAGCTGGTGGCGCCGGGCGGCAACGAGAGCGAGGACGTGCTCGGCGCGACGGTGCTGGAAAACGGCCAGAGCTTCACCGGCCGCTTCCGGCGCGCCGCCGGCTGCACCTATGACGTGGTGGCGACCTTCGACGGCGCCGGCGACCGCACCCTGTCCGGCCGCAACCTCTGCACCGGCCGCGAGGTGGTCTTCGGTGCCGAGGCGGAGGGGCAGCCGCAGGCCCGCCGCGAGGGCGGCCAGGAGAGGCCCGCGGAACCGGCCGGCGAGCCGCTGGCCTTCGTGGTGCAGAACCGCGGCGCGATCGCCATCCAGTATCTCTACGTGCGTCCGCGCGGCACCAGCGCCTGGGGCGAGGACCGCCTCGGCAGCGAGACCATCGCCGCGCGCGGCACCTTCCAGATCAGCATGCCGCGGCGCGGCTGCGAGTACGACGTGAAGGTGCGCTTCGACAACGACCGCGAGGAGGTCCGCAACGCCGTCAACCTGTGCGAATCGCCGGAATTCGTCGTCAACGGCCCTGCCCTCGCCACCGGCCGCGGCGACCGCAAGCAGCGGCCGACCACCCGTGCCGCCCAGCCCTCCATCTCGCAGATCGTCGTCATCAACGAGGGCGACCGGCCGATCGAATCGCTGTTCATCTCCTCGTCCAAGGTCTCGTCCTGGGGCGACGACATGCTGAACCCGGAGGTCCGCATCCCGCCGGGCGCCCGCTTCACCGCCCGCGTCGAGCGTGACGACCAGTGCAACTACGACCTGCGCATCGTCTACCAGGGCGGACGCGAGGAGCGGCGCATGCGGCAGAACCTCTGCCAGCGCCAGGAGATCGCCTTCGGCGGCGCCAACGCCTTCCGCGTCGACGGCGGCGGACCGGAGAACGGCCGGCGGGTCGTCTTCACCAACAACGGCCGCGGCGACGTGCGCGAGGTCTACCTGACGCCGGTAGCGGACACCCATTGGGGCGACGACCGCCTCGGTTCGGAACTGATGCCGCGCCGCTTCCGCCTCGAACTCCGCCTGCCGACCGAGGGCGGCTGCCGCTGGGACCTGAAGGTGGTCTACGAGGGTGGCCAGTCCATGGAGAAGCGGGACCAGGACCTCTGCGCGACGCCCGAGATGGCGATCGGCCGCGCCGGCCGTCCCGGCCAGGTCGCCTCCACCGGCACCGGCTTCTACATCAACGAGACCGGCCACATCCTGACCAACCACCACGTCATCGACGGCTGCGCCACGGTGGCGATTGCCCGGCCCGGCGGCCAGCGCGTGCCGCTGCGCCTGATCGGTGCCGACGAGGGCGCAGACCTCGCCGTGCTGGTGCAGGAGAATGCCACCTCGTCCCCGCTGCGGCTGCGCAACGGCGGCGGCGTCAATGTCCGGGGCGGCGAGAAGGTCGTGCTGGTGGGCTATCCCGCCCGCTCGCAGCTCGGCGGCGTCAACGTCACCGAGGGCATCGTCTCAGGCCTGCGCGGCGCGCTCGGCGACCAGAGCCGGTTCCAGTACACGGCACCGACCCAGCCCGGCAATTCCGGCGGCCCGGTGCTCGACGCCGCCGGCCTGGTGGTCGGCGTGGTGGTCTCGCAGATCGACAAGATCTCCGGCGAGCGCACCGCGCAGAACATCAACTTCGGCATCAAGCTCGATCTCGTGCGCACCTTCCTCGCCGCCAACAACGTGACGCCGGCCGAGGGAGAATCGAGCGCGACGCTGCCCACAAGCGACATCCTGCAGAACTCCGACCAGTCGGTGGTGCCGCTGGACTGCCTCGAGTAAGCCGGAACCATCGCGTGGTGGACGACGGCCCGGGGCGACCCGGGTCGTTGGCGTTTCAGGCGCCCGGCCGCTCCGCCCGCGGGGGCCAGGGCCAGGGCAGGCCGAGGACGCGCGCGGCGATCCAGACGGCGGCGAGGGCCACGAAGGCGCCAGCGATCCCGTCGAGGATCCAGTGGTGGTCGAGATAGACGCTGCCGATGAACATCGCCGTCGCGTAGAAAAGGTGCAGCGGCCAGGTGCGCCAGGTGGCACGGCCGATGGCGGCGAAGAGGCCGATCAACGGGAAGGCGACGTGCATGGAGGGCATGGCGCCGAAGGCGTTGGCGGCGCGGGCGTAAAACTGCCGGAAATAGGTCATGCCGAAAAGGTCGTCGACGCGCAGGAGGCCCGCGGCGTTGGCGGCGGCCTTCACGTCGACGAGGCAGCCGTTCATCCGCACATACCAGGGCGGCGCCGCCGGCACGATCAGCCACATGGCGAAGCCGATGGCGTGGGCTATGGCGAAGGCCCAGAGATAGAGCGCCATGCGCTCCCGGTCGCGGACGAAGAGGTAGAGCGCATAGACCGGGACGACGTAGAGAAAGGCGGCGTAGGGGACGGCGAAGAAGACGTCCCAGAAGGGCGCGGTGTGCTGCTGCAGCCAGTCGCCGGGGGTCACGTCCGGCGCCACCGCGAAGAGCTTCAGCTCGAGGGCGCGCAGGTCGCAGGCATGGACCCGCTCCGGGGTGACGAAGATCGGCACGACGAAGCGCATGGCGTCGGAGGCGATGGCGACGAGGACACCGGGATAGAGCGCCGCGGTGATGCGCTGGGTCGTGCGGTTGAAGAGGCCGAGGCCAAGGACGAGGCCGGCGATGAGGATGTGCTCGGGCCGCAGCTGCCCGGCAGGGATCATGGCGAGGGCGTAGAGGGTCGGCGCCAGCGGCGCCAGCCACCAGCGGCCCCACAGGTCCGTCAGGCGCGTCCGGGCGGTGTCGATCATGGGAGGTCTCAGGCGGCGTTGTCGCGGCCGGCCGGTGCGTCCGCCACGGCGCGCACCTCCGGCACCCGGGCGTCGATGACGTTGCGCGCGACGCGCAGCGCGTCAGCGGCGGCGAGGAGGCTGAGGACGCCGACGAGACCGATGCCGCCGAGCGTGATGGCCGGCGAAAACACGCCGAGGAGCAGGGAGACCGCGATCAGCACCATGCGGTCGCCACGACGCATCCACAGCGGCGGCAGCTGCACCTTGAGGCCCTCGCAGCGCGCCCGCACGTAGGAGACGGTGTAGGCGGCGAGGAGGGTGAAGGCGGGGACCACCGCCATCCAGCCGGATGTGGCGTAAAAGACGGTGAGACCGAGCAGCGGGGCGGCGTCGGTGAGGCGGTCGACGGTGGAATCGAGCAGCGCGCCGTAGCGGCTCACCGTGCCGGTGGAGCGGGCGAGCGGGCCGTCCAGCATGTCGAAGACGCCGGAGAGCAGGAGGAGGAGCGTCGCCCAGCCGAAGGCGCCGTAGGCGGCGAGCACGCCCGACACCAGCGCCGGCAGCAGCGACAGCAGCGTCAGCGTGTTGGGCGTGACGCCGGTTCGCGCCAGCACCGAGGCCACCTTCGCCAGCGTTCCGGCGAAGGACGCACTGCGGGCGACGTCCTGCAGGGAGGCGCCCCGTTCAAGGCTCGCGAGAAGCCGCGAGACCCAGCTTTCCGACATCAACCCGGCTCCCCGTTTGCCGCGTGCGGTGCTATGAGCCCGTCCTCATCCCCTGACATATCCGAGGTCGAGATGCGCCCAAGTTTCCGGACCGCCACGGCCTGCCGGCCATGATGATCCGCAACGCGCTGATGCGCTTCCGGCGCATGACGCCGGCTAGGCTCTATCAGGATCATGCCCGGGCACGCAAATTGATGCAGGGCTCGCCGCCCGCGCGGCCACCCTCCCCGCCGCGGCCGGAGCGGCTCGTCGTGACGCTGACGACCGTTCCCGAGCGCATGGACAGGCTCACCCCGGTGTTCCGCAGCCTCCTCGACCAGACCGTGGCGGCGGACCGCATCATTCTCGCCCGCCCCGCGGTGTCGCGGCGCTCCGGCAAGCCCTATCCGCGGCTCGACCCGCCCTTTCCGGGGGTCGACGTGCTCGACACCACCGACGAGGGGCCGGCCACGAAGCTGCTGCCGGCGCTGCTCGCCGAGCCGGATGCGGCGATCATCGTCGTCGACGACGACGTCATCTATCCCGTCGACTTCCTCGAGCAGATGCTCGCCTGGCATCGTCGCCTGCCGGGCGCCGCCATCGGCTGGCGCGGCTGGCGCATCGTCCCGGGCGCCCATCCCAAGCGCTTCCCGCACGTCTTCGCCACCGCCCTCGCCGCACCGGAACCGGTGGACATCCTCCTGGGCACCTGGGGTTACCTCGTGCCGCCCGGCGCGCTGGACGCGGCGGTTCACGACTTCTCGGGCCACGCGCCCGGCATCCGCTTCGTCGACGACGTCTGGTTCGCCGGCCACCTGGCGAAGCGCGGCGTCCCGCGCCTCGTCATTCCCGGCCGCGGCCTGCCGATCGAGACGGAGGCCTCGAACCTCGCCGCCCTCACCTTCGGGCCGAACAGCTCCGGAACCAACGACCTCGATGCCATCGCGGCCTTCCGGGACTGGTGGTAGCCCCATAACGGCAAGGTCTGGCGGGTCTTCCCGCTCAAGGCCACTGCCCTTTCTGCGGTCCTGCGAAATATATCTCCGACCTGCGAGGATATTTTCCGCGAATTGTCCCGATGATCTGCACGAATGCGTTGAAACCGCGTTCACGCTTCCAAGCATTCGGGTGACTTTCAGTGATCCACCGGCTGGAAAATACGGACGACCTGCTCAACCATGGCGGGCGTCAAGTGCAGGACATCCCCCCCGGACATCACCGGCGACCCGTCCCGCGCGCCCAGCCGGAGACCGCCCCCATGTGCGACTCGTGTGCCTTCCCCGCCTCCTCGTCCCGCCGCACCTTCCTGAAGGCCGGTGCCGGCCTCGCCCTTGCCGGGGGCCTCGCCCTGCCCCGTCCCGCCCTGGCCCAGCCCGCCGCATCCTTGAGCGGCGAGGAGGCGCTCAAGCGGCTGATGGACGGCAATGCCCGCTACGTCGCCAATGCGCCGGACCAGCGCGACTTCTCGGCCCGGCGGGCGGCGCTGTCGCGCTCGCAGCACCCCTTCGCCTCGATCGTCAGCTGCGCCGATTCGCGCGTCGCCCCCGAACTCGCCTTCGACCAGGGGGCAGGCGATCTCTTCGTCGTCCGCGTCGCCGGCAATTTCGTCAACCAGGACGGGCTGGCCAGCCTCGAGTTCGGCGCGGCGGTGCTGCGCTCGCAGCTCATCCTCGTGCTCGGCCACACGAGCTGCGGCGCCATCGCCGCCGCCATCGACGTGGTGCGCAACAACACGCAGCTGCCGGGGCACCTGCCGCAGCTCATCGACGCGATCAAGCCGGCGGTGCACGCCGCCGACGCCGGGAAACCGGCGGACATGCTGGCGGCCACCATCGCGGCCAATGTCCGCCTCAACGTCGAGAAGCTGAAGACCTCGACGCCGGTCCTCGCCGGACTGGTGGCGGAGAAGAAGCTGACGGTGGCGGGCGGCGTCTACGACCTCGCCACCGGCAAGGTGACGCTCCTCTGAAGGCGGGCTCCGCGCCCCGGAACAGCGGCGGCCGGCCGTCGTAGGCCCGGACGGCCGCCGTGCAGGCGAGGGCCTCTCCCCCTCGCCTGCGAAATGCTCTAAGAGCGCGGCCATGGCCGCTCTCGTCCCGCCGCTGCGCGTCGCGCTCACCGTCGACATGGAACCGGACTGCCCGCCGTTCCTGTGGACGTGGCGGGGAGTGACGGAGGGTGCGCCGCGCCTCCTCGACCTCTTCGCCCGCGAGGCGGTGCCGGTCACCTGGTTTACCACGGGCGAGACGGCCAGGCTCCACCCTTCCGCCGTCAAGGCGGTGGTCGACGGCGGCCACGAGCTCGCCTGCCATGGCGTCACACACCAGCGCTTCGACTGGATGTCGAAGGACAGCGCCCGCTGGGAAATCCAGGATTCGACGCGGCGGCTGCGCGAGTTCGGCGAGATCACCTCGTTCCGCGCCCCCTACCTGCGCTTCCCCGGCCATTATCTCGACCTGCTGCAGGACGAGGGTTTCGCCCTCGATTCCTCGCAGGCGCGCTACAAGAAGGACGTGCCGGGCGAGGAGAACGCACCAGGCCTCGTGCGCATTCCCGCCTCGATCACCTCGAGCGCGCTGCGCATCCCCAAGCTGCTCAGGGAGTATTTCCTCGGCCGGCTGCCGGACCCCGTCGTGCTCTTCGTGCACCCCTGGGAGTTCGTCGACTTCCGCTCGTCCAACCTGCGCTACGACTGCCGGTTCCGCACGGGCCAGCCGGCGCTGGACGCGCTCGCCTCGGTGATCGGCTATTTCAAGGGTCGCGGCGCCACCTTCATGACCATGCGGGACATGGGCGCGCAGGCGAACGGAACCGCGGCATGAGCGTGCCCGCCGCCACGGACGCCGCCGCACCGCCCTCGCGCCGCCTGTGGTGGGTCCTCGGCTGGTGCGTGCTGGCCCTCTTCACCGGCATCGCCGCCTATGCCCTCCCCTGGGCCGACGTCATCGCCGCCCTGGCTGGCGCGAAATGGCACTGGGCGCTGCTGGCGGTCTTCGTGTCCCTGGCGGGCTGGCCGTTCTGGATCCTGCAGTGGCAGCTGTTGGCGCCGAAGGCCCACCGGCCCAGCTTCGCCCGCATGGCGCAGGTGACGGCGCTGAGCGGGGCCGCCAACACCTCGTTGCCGATGACGGGCGTCGTCGCCTCCGTCGGCTTTCTGATCGTGCGCGGGCGCCTGCCGGCCTCCGCCGCCGCATCGCTCTACACGGTCGACCAGCTGGTCACCGGCATCGGCAAGGTGGCGACGCTGGCCCTCGCCGCGCTGCTGGTGCCGGTGCCGGACTGGCTGCGCTCCGGCCTTCTCGCCCTGTCGGGCATCATGGCGGTGTTCACGCTCGCCCTGCTCGTCGCCGCCCATGGCGGCAACCGGCTGCGCCGCCTCGGCATCGGCCTCACGCCGCGCCCGGCGCGGCTGGTCGGCCACGTCGCCGATTTCGTCGACAATCTCGAGCCGCTGCGCAAGCCGGTGCTGGGCACGGCCGTGGTGCTGCTGACCTTCGCCAAGACCGCCGCGGAGGTTCTGATGGTGATGACGGTGCAGGTGGCGGTGGGGATCGAGCCGTCGGTCGCCGCGGCGGTGCTGGTGGTGGCGGCCCTCGACCTCGCCACCATGGCACCGGTCTCGCCCGGCCATCTCGGCGTCTTCGAGGCGACCGTCATCCTCTGCTACCAGTATCTGGGCGTGCCGCTGCCGCTGGCGACCGCTGCGGCGCTGATCCATCACGGCGTGCTCTTCGTCGCCTCGCTGGTGAGCCTCGGCTATCTCGGCTGGGCGCTGCCGCAGGACGACAAGGGCCAGCGCCGGCTCGACCAGCCCTAGCCGACGGCGGCCTGCGCCGCCTGATATTCCGCCTCGTACAGCGGCGCCACGTCGCGCCAGTCGACGCCGGCCGGCGGCACGGCCGCCGCCGCGACGAGCCGCCCGCGCAGCGCGGGGTCCTCGACCAGCCGGCGGATCGCGCCTGCCAGTTCGCCATCGTCCTCTGCCAGGATGGCGTCCTCGCCGTCGCGCAGGAAATCGCGGGCGCCGGACTGCGCCATGGTCACGACCGGGAGGCCGGCGGCGCGGGCCTCGAGGGCGGCGATGCCGAAGGCCTCCAGGCGCGACGCCAGCAGGAAGACATCGGCGCGATGGAGACGGTCGCGGATTGCCTCGCGCGTCTCGCGGCCCGCGAGGACGATCCGGTCCTCCATGCCGGCGCGCCGGATGATGGCGGCGATGGCGGCCATCTCGTCGCCGTCTCCGACCACCGTCAGCCGCGCCGCCTCCGGCGGCAGGTGCGCCACCGCCGCGGCGAAGGCCTTGACCAGCCAGCGCGCCCGCTTGCGCTTCTGCAGCCGCGTCACCGAGACGAATTCGACCGGGCCACGCTGACGCGGGGCGAGACCCTCGGGCCGGCGCCACTGGGCAAGGTCGATGCCGTTGGGGATGGCGGTGACCGCCGTCTCGCCCAGCAGCGGACGCAGCGCCGCCCCTGCGACCGTCGAGACCGCGGTGAAGCGGACGGCGGAGCGGCCGTAGCCATGCAGCGCGTTCAGCGCCATGAGCGGCAGGTCGTAATATTTCAGCACCGAATGGAAGGTGGCGACCGCCGGGATGCGCCGGCGGATGCAGTGCTGGACGGCGTGATGGGCGATGGGCGCGACATTGCCGCAATGGACGTGAACCACCTCGTCGCGGCGGGCGTCGATGGCGGCCCGGAGCGCCGCGAAGACCGCAGGCGTGAAGGCGATGCCGAAGCCGGGCAGCCGCGGGCCCGGCAGGCGCTCGACCGGGATGCCGTCCACCTCCGCCGCGCCGGGGACCCCGCAGATCACCCGGACCTCGTGGCCGCGCTCGCGCAGCGCCAGGGCAAGATCGCGCATCTGCAGCTCGATGCCGCCGAGGCGCGGCACGAACCAGTCGCTCACGAGTGCGATCTTCAAGGGGCGGCTCTCATCAAGGGGCGGCGGCGGTCACGCATAGCCGCGTTGGACGAACCATGTCCACGCCTCGCGCATGGCCTCGATGGCCTGGCGGGGCCGGTAGCCGATCTCCGCCACCGCCCGGGCGGAGGAAAAGTGGTGGGGCGCGCAGGCGACGTCCACTGCCGCGCCGTTGAGGGCCGGCTCGCGGCCGCTGATCCGTCCCCAGAGGTCACCGGCCCGGCCCGCGGCGCGCACCAGTGCCTCCGGCGCCTCGACGACGCGGGGCGGGCGGCCCGCCGCCTGCCGCATCAGGCGGAAGGCCTCGGCATAGCTCAGCGCCTCGCCCGACAGGACGTAGCGCAGCGAGGGCGGCGCGCTCCCGGCGAGGGCCAGGATCGCCTCGGCGACGGCGCCGGCATGGCAGAAGTCGTTGCCCCCCGGCGGGGCGATGGCGAGGGGTCCGCGCACGGCGGCGAGCAGCATGCGACCGGAAGAGGGTTTCCAGTCCCAGGGGCCGAGGAGGAAGCCGGGATGGACGATGGTCGCGGCGAGGCCCCGTTCCATCTCGGCGAGCACGGCGGCCTCGGCGAGGCGTTTGGTGGCGGCATAAGTGGTATCACGTGGATGGGGTGCGGCGGGCGTTTCGTCGCCCGGCGCGTCGCGTGTTCCCCAGGCCAGCGTGTCGACGGTGGAAATGTGGATAAGACGTGCACCGACTGCACGGCAGGCGCTCGCGAGCCGGGCCGTCGCCAGCACGTTGTCGCGGTGCGAGGCGTCGGCCCCGGTGCTGCCGATCTCGACCCTTGCCGCGCAATGCACGACGATTCCTGCGTTTTCGAGGTACTTCTCGAGGGGATCGACCGCCAGATCGGCGAAGACGACCGGGAGGTCGAGCCCCTCCAGCGTCCTCGCGCCCGCCCTGCCGCGCAGCCAGGCGGTGGGCGCGAGGCCGCCCGCCGCGGCGGCCCGCAACACGCTGTTACCGAGCAGTCCGGCCGCGCCTGTCACGATCATGACGGAAGCACTTCAAATGGGGGAACAATGCAGTATAAGGAGCCGCGCGCAGCCGGTGGTCTTCGGCCCGAGCGCCTGGAGATGTTTCGTGTCACGGTCTGCCATTCGTGTTGCCATCGTCGGTGTGGGCAATTGCGCCGCCTCGTTCGTTCAGGGTCTGCACTACTACAAGGACGCCAAGCCCGGTGAGTCGATCCCGGGGCTGATGAATGTCGAGGTCGGCCCCTACCATATCCGCGACGTGGAGATCGTGGCGGCCTTCGACATCGACAGCCGCAAGGTCGGCCAGGACGTGGCTGACGCCATCCTCGCCAAGCCGAACAACACCATCCAGTTCGCCAAGGTGCCGCCCACCGGCGTGACGGTGCAGCGCGGCCCGACCCTCGACGGCGTCGGCAAGCATCTGGTCGGCGTGGTGACCGAATCGAAGGAGGCACCGTCCGACGTGACGGCGGTGCTGAAGGCGGCCCGCGCCGAGGTCATCATCTGCTACCTGCCGGTCGGCTCGCAGAAGGCCTGCGAGTTCTACGCCGAGCGCGCGCTGGAGGCCGGCTGCGGCTTCATCAACTGCGTGCCGGTGTTCATCGCCTCCAATCCCGAATGGGCGAAGCGCTTCGCCGACAAGGGCCTGCCGATCGTCGGCGACGACATCAAGAGCCAGGTCGGCGCGACCATCGTCCACCGCGTGCTCGCCCGCCTCTACGAGGACCGCGGCGTCAAGATCGAGCGCACCTACCAGCTCAATTTCGGCGGCAACACCGACTTCCTCAACATGCTGGAGCGCGAGCGCCTGTCGTCGAAGAAGAAGTCGAAGACCCAGGCCGTCTCCAGCCAGATCGACGTGCCGATCGACGCCGACAACATCCACATCGGCCCGAGCGACTTCGTGCCCTTCCTCGACGACCGGAAGATGGCCTACATCCGCATCGAGGGCACCGGTTTCGGCGGCGTGCCGCTGAACATGGAGCTGAAGCTCGAGGTCTGGGACTCGCCCAATTCCGCGGGCGTGGTGATCGACGCCGTGCGCTGCTGCCGCATCGCGCTCGACCGCAAGCAGGGCGGGCCGATCGGCGGGCCGTCGAGCTACTTCATGAAGTCGCCGCCCAAGCAGTACACCGATCCGGAGGCGCGCGACCTCACCATCGCCTTCATCGAGGGCGAGCGCTGAGTCCCGCTGCGGCGACCGCCCGGCGGCGCGTCCGTGCCCTGGGGCCGGCGCCATGCTGATCGCCCGCCGCCTGACCAAGGCCCATGACGGACGCCCCACGGTCAGGGGCGTCGATCTCGCCCTGCGCCGGGGAGAAGTCGTCGGCCTGCTCGGCCCCAACGGCGCCGGCAAGACCACCACCTTCTCGATGATCGCGGGCATGCAGGTGCCCGACAGCGGCGTCGTCATGCTCGACGACAAGAACATCACGCGGCTGCCGCTTTTCATGCGCGCGCGGATGGGCCTCGGCTACCTGCCGCAGGAGGCCTCGATCTTCCGCGGCTCGTCGGTGGAGGACAACATCCTCATCGTGCTGGAATCGCTGATCGGCGAGCGCCAGGCGCTGCGCGCCCGGCTCGACGGCCTCCTCGCGGAGTTCGGCATCACCCATGTCCGCCGCTCCAAGGCCGGCGCCCTGTCGGGCGGCGAGCGGCGGCGGCTGGAAATCGCCCGGACCCTGGCGAGCGATCCCTCCTTCATCCTGCTCGACGAGCCCTTCGCGGGCGTCGACCCCATCGCCGTGACGGAGGTGCGCATCCTCGTGCGCAAGCTCTCGGCGCGGGGAATCGGCGTGCTGGTGACCGACCACAACGTGCGCGAGACGCTGAGCCTGGTCGACCGCGCCTATATCCTCGACGGTGGCCTCATCCTCGCCTCAGGCTCGGTCGAGCACATCGTCGCCGACCCCCGGGTGAAGGCCGTCTATCTCGGCGCCGACTTCGTGCTCTGAGCGCTGTCGCATTCCGGCAACGGCCGGCGCGCTCCCCGATCCCGCCGCGTCACCGACACGCGGCCGCAACGAAGCGGCCGTTCTTGCGACACGGTTCATTCATCATGTTGCTTTACGTTTCACACCGTTCGAGCGGGGTTACGCGTATGCAGATTTTCGATGGACTGGGTATCGCCATCGCTCTGGCCTGCGGCCTGCTCACCATGCGGGTGATCGCCGGCGTCTGAGCCGTCAGAGCCAGCCGAGCCGCGAGAGCCCGAACACCAAGGCGAGCGCGAAGACCCCCGCCACCGCATCGTCCAGCATGATGCCGAAGCCTTCGGCGACATTCTCGTCGATATGGCCGATGGGCCAGGGCTTGAGGATGTCGAACAGGCGGAACGCGACGAATCCGACGATCACCGCCCGCAGTCCCGGCGGTGAGAAGGCCACGACGGCGGCCATGGCCCAGGTCTCGTCGAAGACGATGGCGGGATGGTCGTGGAGCCCGGAGCGAACGGCGGTGACGCCGCAGGCCCAGACGCCGATGGCGAAGGCGGCGGCGATGACGGCGATAGCCACCGCGGCGGGTGCGGCCTGCAGGGCCAATCCGAGCGGGATGCCGACGAGGGCGCCGAGGGTGCCGGGACCGTAGGGAAAGAGGCCTGCGCCGCCCACGAGGGCCAGCAGGGACGCGGGGTGGCTCACCATGAAGGCGGCGTCCACCGGGGCGAGGACGCCCGAACCGTCTGCCGTGCTCATGGCCCCTCACCCTCCGTCACCGGGTCCGCATAGACCCGGTAGCGCTTGGACACCGTCCCGCCCGCGCCTTCGATGATACGGCGCATACGCACATTGTCGTCAAGAATCCAGCTCATCTCGATCTCCGCCGGCTGTGGATTGGCGGCGATGAGGCGCGCGATGGCGACGATGGGCAGCCTTGCGCCGAGAATGGTGTCCCGCAGATCGGTCCGGACGCCGAGCAGGGTGACGCGCTTGGAGGCGAAGCGATGGGTCAGGATGCGCCAGGCGAGCCGCGCCCAGTTGAAGGGCATGAGGCGGCCCCCGAAACCGCGGAACAGCTCGTAGCCGTTGGGCATGATGAAGGCGAAGGCGGCGGGACGGCCCTCGTGCTCGAGGAAGACGGCGTGATCGGCGCGAAGGATCGGCCGGATCACCCGGAGCAGCGTCGTCAGTTCGGCCGCCGCGAGCGGGATGAAACCCCAGTTGTCGCGCCAGGAGGCGTTGAAGAGGTCGGTCATGATGGCGGCCTCGCCGGAGAGGTCGCGGAGCCTGAGCTTGCGGACGGTGATGCGGCTGCCCTCGGGGAGCTCGGCGAAGCGCACGCCGCGCCAGCGCGCTCCCTGCTCGATGGGCACGGAATAGGCGAGGAGGTCCTTCACCGGCACGAGGCCGGCTGCCTCCACATGGGCGCCGAGATAGGGCGGGTGCCAGGGCATGAGCACCATGTCCCCCCGGTCCTGGCCTTCCACCTGGACGCCGACCTCCTCGTTGATGGAATAGGTGAAGGGGCCCTCGATGCGGTGCCGCCCGCGTTCCGCATGCCAGGCGCGGGCAGCCGCGACGAGGCCGGCGACCACGGCGGGATCGTCCACAGCGTCGAGGCAGCCGAAATGGCCGATGTCGGTGCGTCCGGCCGGGGTCAACCGGTCGAACTGCGCCGAGATGCGCCCGAGAGGCCGGCCCTGGTCGTCGCTGGCGATGAAGAAGGCCGCCTCGCCGTGGGTGAAGAACGGGGCGACGCGCGGGTCGAGGAGAAGGGTCCGTTCCAGATCCAGCGGCGGCTGAAATCCGGGCATGCCCGAATAGAGTTGTCGCGGGATGCGGACGAAGCGTCTAAAATCGCGCCGTGACCGTGCTTCAGCAATCTGCAACCGAATTCGTCCCCGATGGGCGCGGGAGGCCGCTGCCGTTCAGCCTGCGGGCTCTCTACACCGCGGCGACGGCCGAAGCCAGCGCAGGGCGTCGCCCGTGGTGAGAAGCCTCTTCGCCCTGAAAAGGCGGCTCGTCTCCCAACTCGATCTCGGCGGACGGGCGCGGCGCTTCCCCAGCCAGCAGGCCCACCGCATCATGCGCGACGTCACCGTGCAGGTGGCGCTGGTGCTGCTGCTCATCGAGAGCATCTTCGTCGCCGAGCAGCTCATCTCCGGACTGCTGGAGGAGGTGCTGAAGATCCGTGCGCCGCTGGCCAAGACCGTCGCCATGATGGCGACGATGCTGCCGCAGGTGTTCGAACTGGCGCTGCCCACCGCGATCCTCATCGCCGTCTATCGCGTGGCGCTGGGCCTGCGCGAGGACCGCGAGTTCCTGATGCTGTCGAGCCTCGGCATCCCGCCCCACGGCCTCATCCGGCTCGTCATCCGCATCGGCATCTGGGCGCAGATCGCGGCCCTCGCCGTCGGCGGCTTCGTCGATCCCCTGTCGCGCTATGCCTTCCGGCTGGTGATGTTCTCCGCGCAGTACCACGCCCTCACCGGTGGCACGGTGACCGCCAACCGGCTGTTCGAGACGCGGATCGGCACGGTCGCGGTGATGCCGCGCTCGGACGGGGTGCCGACGCCGCGGCTCTTCGTCCGCCAGCCGACCGAGGCCGGCGGCGAGCGGGTGGTGGTCGCCAACGGCACCCGCCTGATCGGCCCGGATATCGACGGGCGCGTGGCGCTTCACCTCTACGATTTCGCCGTGGACGACTTCCCCGCGCCGGCGGCGGGGGCGACCGCCGCACAGCAGCGTCCCGTGGCGCCGACCTCCTCGCTGCGCGGCACGGCCACCCAGCAGAGCCTCGTCTTCAACGACGTCGTGCCCTTCGATCCGCGGGGGCGGAACATCGCGGAGCTGACCCTGCCGGAGCTCTTCACCGGCGCCTTCGCGCGCACCGGCGAGAGGCTGGAGCTCGCCAAGCGCATAGGCCGCAGCCTGCTCTGCCTCATCGCGCCGCTCATCGCGCTGCTGGCGCTGTCGTTCACGACGCGGGCCAACCAGGCCTTCGTGCTGCCGCTCGCCTGCGCCGGGCTGATGACGATGGAGATCGCCGGCACCTCGGTGCTGACGGGAATCCTCGCGGCCGGCCTCTGGCCGGTGCTGGGGCTCGTCGCCACAGGCGGCCTCGCCATCGGCGTGGGGCTCATCGCCGCCGTGGCGCTGCGCTCGTCCGCCATCGCCCGACCGGGGCTCAGCCGCTCGTGACCGATGCTCCAGCTCCCCTGGCCGGCCGGCGCTTCGGCCTCGTGCCCTTCGGCACCTTCACCCGCACGCTGACGCTCGCCCATGCGAGCCATGTCGGGACGGTGGCGGCCGCCCTGCTGATCGTCGCCCTGACACTCGACCTCGCCTCGCGGGCAGAGCGGATCGTGGCCGCGGCCGGCGGGGGCGCTGCGAGCGTCGCTCTGCTGATGGGCTGGTACCTGCTGCTGCGCATCTGCGACGTCATCGGCAACCTGCTGCCGCTCGCCTGCTTCATGGGGCTGTTCTGGTCGGAGATCACCCTGACGCAGTCGCGGGAGCGCATCGTCGTCTGGAACGGCGGGCGCTCGCCGCTGCAGTCGCTGATGCCGCTCCTTCTCCTCGGAGCGGCGTTCGGGGCGCTGCAGGTCGCAGCACTGACCTTTCTGCGCCCGGCCGCCGTCGCCGTGCAGATCGAAAGCCGCCTCGGCAGCTATGGCGAGCGCTTCGACCGGCGGCTGAAGCCGGATGAGCGGCGCTGGATCGTGCTCGCCAACCACATGGTCCAGGCGCGGGTCGACTTCCGCAACCGGACGCTGGTCGACGTGCAGCTGTTCGAACTGTCGGAAGGCGGGCGGCTGACGGGCCGCGTGTCGGCCGCCAGCGCCTCGCCGGGCGATGCCGCGGGGGTCTGGCTCTTCCGGGACGGCAGCCGCTGGATCGCGCCCACCGGCGAGGCTGCGGGGGTCGGCGAGGTCCGGCGTTTCGCCGAGGAGCGCATCGCCCTGCCGCTGGAGCCGCTCTGGCTCGCCAATCTCGGCATCGACGCGCGCTATCTGCCGCAAGGGACGCTGGCGGCGCTGGCGAGCCTGCCGGGGGTTCAGGAGCCCTCCTACCGGGCCTGGTGGCACGTCAGGATCGCACAGGCGGTGCTGCCGCTCGGCATGATGCTGATGGCCTCGGCGCTGTCCATGACGCTGCTCGCCCAGCGCACCCTGTTCAAGCCGATGATCCTGATCGGCCTCGCCGGCTATTTCCTCTATGTGACCAACAACGTCGTCGTCTGGCTCGGCGAATACGGGCAGTTGCCTCCCCTGTTCGCGGCGTGGTTCATGCCGCTGGCGATGATCGTCACCGGACTCGGCCTGATGGCGCGCATCGAGCGGGCCGGGCGAGGCGGCCCCTCGCCCACCGTGCTGTCGCGTCCGGAGCCTTCGTGATCCCCCTCGTCCTCCACCAGACCTGGAAGTCGGCCGAGCTGCCCGCCGATCTCGCCGCCTTCCAGCAGAGCTTCGTGCGCCACAATCCGGCGATCACCCTGCGCTTCTACGACGACGCGGCCATGGACCGCTTCGTCGCGGAGCGGTTCCCGGCCTATGGGGCGACGTACGAGGGGATCCGCTTCCCGGTGCAGAAGGCCGACCTGTTCCGCGTGCTCGTGGTCCTCGCCGAGGGCGGCATCTATGCCGACATGGACATGGAGTGCCTGGCGCCGCTCGGACCGGTGCTCGCGCGGGACCGGGCGGTCTTCGGCATCGAGGCGCAGGTGACGGGCATCCGCCAGCGCGAGCTCGGCTACGACCAGCCCTTCCAGATCGCCAACTGCATCTTCGCGGCGCCGGCCGGCCATCCCTTCCTCGCCGCCTTCGCCGGGGAGATGGTCCGCCGCCTGTCGGAACGGCCGGTGACGGAGCGCCGCGACATCGAGGATGCGACCGGACCGAAGGCGCTGACCCGGTTCTTCTACGCCGCCCGTCCCGCGAACGTCGACGTGCTGCACCAGATCGGCTGGGTGCCGCCGGACCTCTATGCCGACCTGCCGCTGCTCGGCCGGCGCATCCTCTGCCGCCACCATTTCCTCGGCAGCTGGAAGACGGGGGAGCGCCCGCCCCTCCTGCGCCGCCTGATCGAGCGCAACCGCCTGCCGAACCCGTTCCCACGCGGGTTCTGGCACGATTTCGGTTGGGGTGCCGGCGGGCGCTGAGGCCTCACATGTCGAGGCGGACGCGCTCGCGCACCGCCTCGCCGCTGGCGACGTCGATGCCGTGGATGTCGATGTGGTGGATCTTCGGGATGAAGCGACGGTCCTCGGCCTGGGCATAGGCATAGACGATGCGGAAGGTGCGCTGGCCGGAGGTCATCAGCGCCCGCGGCTTGCCGTCCGCGCCGAGGTCGATCGTCGCGTCGCGCTCGCGGTAGCCGGCGATGCGGGCCGAATAGCGCGACGGCGCCAGCGGCTGGGCGCTGACACCGAAGGCGAAGACGCGCTCGAAGAAGGAGAGTTCGCGCCGCCGGCCGTTGTCGTCGTCGTAGCGGCGCCAGAAGACCTCCACGGGCGCCTGCGGGTCGAGGGCGCCGTCCGGCCTCTGGCGGGCGGCATAGACCAGAACATTCTTGTTGATGGCGTGCTGGACATAGAAGAGCATGCCGCTGTCCGAGGGGACCGGCAGGTCGGGACGGGCGACGGCAAGCGAGCGCGACACCGTCAGTTCCGACCGGCGGATGCTCACCGGCGGCAAGCGATCCTGGGCGAGGGACGAGCTCGCCGGCACCAGGAGGCCGGCTGCGGCGATCAGACCTCGGCGGGACAACGTCATGGGAACCCTCGTCAACGCATTGTTTCGCGGCCGAACGCGACCTGGGGCCACCTCGGGTGCAACTGGGTGCTAGATAGGACGGAAATAAGAGGTTAGGAAGGCACGGAGCGTCGCACGGGACGCGGGCGCACGAGCGAGGCACCCCTTGGCTTGCGCGCGCGCAGCGCCTAGCGTGACGGTGTCAGAACCGAACGACGTCGAGAAGAAACAAGAAGGCCACGGAATGACCGATACCGCATCCGCTTTCGGGGACGACCAGCTGACGCGCGACCTCGTCGAGGTCATCGCGAAGGAAGGCATGGTCGATCTGAACGGCGTTGGGCCGGACACGACGCTCGAATCGCTGAACATCGCCAGCGTCGACTACATGATGATCCTCGCCGCCATCGAGGAGAAGTTCCAGGTCTACGTTCCGATGGACGAAAGCCTGGCTCAGGTGAAGGACGTCGGCGGTCTCATCGCCGTGCTCAAGGAGCATATCCAGAAAGCGCAGCAGGCCTGATCGTGACGTCCCGCTCCGTCGTCGTCACCGGTCTCGGTGCGCTCACCACTGCCGGCAAGGGGGTCGAGGCCCTCTGGAGCGCGGCGGCGGCGGGCGTGTCGGGCGTCAAGCAGATCGTGCTGGACTACGAGTTCGGCAACAACCTGCGCATCGCCGCCCAGGTCCAGGACTTCGACCTCGAGCGCTTCTTCCCGCACCTGAAGACCTCGTTCTTCGATCAGGTCACGCTGATGGCGCTGATCGCCGCCGATGAAGCGGTGAAGGATGCGGGCCTCGCCGAGGCCCTGCCGCTCGGCCCGCGCACCTCGGTGATCGTCGGCACGGGCATCGCCAGCCTCGGCACCATCGAGGCTGCCTCGCGCAACATGGCGCTGACGCAGAAGCGGCCCGACCCGCTGACGGTGCCGCGGGCGATGATCAGCGCCTCGGCCTCCAATGTCGGCCTCGTCTTTGGCTGCACGGGCACCACGTTCGCGGTGTCGAGCGCCTGCGCCTCCTCCGCCCAGGCGCTCGGCATCGCCTTCCACATGGTCCGCGCCGGCCTCACGGACCGCGCCATCGTCGTCGGCGCCGAGGCCATCATCACGCCGGGCGGCATGAAGGCCTGGGAAATGCTGCGCGTGCTGTCGCCGCAGCTCTGCCGGCCCTTTTCGCGCGGGCGCAACGGCCTCCTGCTCGGCGAGGGCTCGGCGGCCCTGGTCATCGAGGCCGAGGAGGTCGCCGCGGCGCGCGGCGCCCGCATCCGCGGCCGCATCCTCGGCTACGGCACCACCAGCGACGCCAAGGACATGCTGAAGCCGGACGTCGGCGGGGCCGCCGAGGCCATGGCCCTGGCGCTGGCCGATGCCGGTCTCGCTCCCGAGGCGGTCGGCTACGTCAATGCCCACGGCACGGCGACCATCCTCAACGATTCCACCGAGAGCGAGGCCCTCGGCCGCGTCTTCGGCGAGCGGCTCGGCGCCCTGCCGGTCAGCTCCACCAAGCCGATCCATGGCCACACGCTGGGCGCCGCCGGTGCCATCGAGGCGGTCGTCACCATCCGGGCGCTGGAGGAGGGCTTCGTGCCTCCCACCATCAATTTCCTGGAAGCGGACCCGGCCTGCCCGATCGATTGCGTCGCCAATGTCGGGCGCAAGCACGCCTTCGACGTCGCCCTGACCAATTCCTTCGCCTTCGGCGGCATCAACGCCTCGCTGGCCATCGGCCGGGCGGCGTGAGCCTCGTCGGCGCGACCCGCCAGGCCGCCCTCGACGTCGTCGCAACGGCCGACGACGTGGCGGCCTTCGCGGAAAGCCTCGGGCTCGCCGCCAGCGGACGCACACCGACCACCTATCCGATCCGCTGGCTGACCCGGCCCGAAGTGGTCGATATCGTGCGCGCGCTCGCAGCCGACAGGCCGGGCTCTCTTCCCGTCCATGAGTTGCAGACGGTGGAGGCGATCGCCGACCTCCCCCTCGACCGACCGCTGTCGCTGACGCTCGAGGTCCGGCGGACGGACGAGATCCATCTCTCCCTCGACGCCATGGTCAGCGATGCCGCGGCGCCCGTGGCGCGCCTTCACGCCGTGCTGAGGCTGGTACCGTGACGGCCGCTGACCATCCCCTGCCCTTCGGCACCGTGTTTCCCGACCGGCACTTTCCCGCCGTCGACATGGCCATGGTGCGGCGCTACGCGGCGGCGTCCGGCGACGACAATCCGATCCACGTGGACGAGGCGGCAGCGCGCGCCGTCGGTCTGCCCGGCGCCATCGTGCAGGGCATGCTCCTGATGGGGCTGGCTGACACGGCGCTCGCCGGATGGCTGCCGCAGGGCACCTGCGCCAAGCTCTCCAGCCGCTTCGCGATGCCGGTGGCGGTGGGCACGGCGGTGACGATATCGGCGCGGGTGGTGCGGGCGGATCATGCGGAGGGGCGCGCCCGCGCGACCCTGCGCATCTTCGTCAAGGTTCCCGACGGCAAGGCGGCGGCGCTGGCGGAGGCCGTCGTCCTGCTGTGAGGCGGGATCAGGCGGTCTGCGCCATCTGCGACAGGTCGCCCAGAATGGCGAGGAACTGGTCGATGTCGGCGTCGGTGTGGGCGGCCGAGACCGAGTAGCGCAGCAGCACCTCGCCGCTCGGGGTCGCCGGCGGCACGAGGATGTTGACGTAGATGCCGCGCTCCAGCAGCTCGCGCCAGAAGCCGAGACCCTGGACGAGGCCGCGCATCTTGATGGCGCCCACGGGACCCGGGGCCGCGCACATGGAATAGCCGAGGGCCTCCACGCCGGCGCAGAAGCGCTCGGCCTTGCGCCAGAGGTCGGCGCGCCGCTCCGGCTCACCGGCGATGATGCCGATGGCGGTGCGCGCCGAGGCGACGACCGCCGGCGGCAGCGAGGCCGTGTAGAGGTAGGACCGGGCGAGGAAGCGCAGCGCCTTCAGCGCCGGGTGGCTGGTGACGCAATAGCCGCCAATGACGCCGACCGACTTGGAGAAGGTGCCGACGACGGCATCGACCAGATGTTCGGCGCCCTGGGCCTCGGTGACGCCGCGGCCGGTGGCGCCGTAGAGGCCGAGGCCGTGCGCTTCGTCCACCAGCACCAGCGCGCCGTGCTTCTTGGCGACGGTGGCGAGATCCTTCACCGCGCCGAGGTCGCCCCAAACCGAATAGAGGCCTTCGAGCACGACGAGGGTGCGCGAGGGCGGCACGGTCGCTTCCGTCAGCATGCGGTCGAGATCGGCCGGGTCGTTGTGGCGGAACGACTTGAAGGTGGCGCCGCTGGCCCGGCAGGCATCGATGATGCTGGCGTGGCAGAAGGCATCGTAGAGAATGAGGTCGCCCTCGGCGGCAAGCCCGCCGATGGAGCCGAGATTGGCCATGAAGCCGGTCGAGAAGACGATGGCGTCCGGCCGGCCGTAATAGGCGGCGATGGTGCGCTCGAGCTCGGCGTGGCCGGCCTGGTTGCCGCTGGCGACGCGGGAGGCGGTGGAGCCGGTGCCCCAGGTCCTGAGGGCGGTCTCGGCGGCGGCGATGCAGCGCGGGTCGAAATTGAGGCCGAGATAGCTGTTGGTGCCGAACAGCGTGGTGGGCCTGCCCTCGATCACGGCCCGGACCGGACTGTCGAAACGGTCGATCTGGATCTTCAGGGGATGGGTCGCATCGCCCACGGACCGTTCGAGAATATCGCCGAGCGATGCGACGCGGCGCAGGATCCCGGTGAGTTGGGCGGTCGCGGCCACCGTTTGCGATCCGCCTTCGGGATGCACCGTACTATCGGACATGGAACAGCTTTGCTTTCAAGGGTCACCGAACCGTCAAAGAGGCGGTTCAGTCGCTATAGTTGGCTTGGCGGTCGCGAGCAAGCCTCGGGCCAAGAAGGGACCCGCCTTTCAGCCTCCCGGGCGCAACGATCAGAAACAATAAATTCGCCTGTCCCTTCAAAATTTTAGGCGGATGCCGGGAGCCGCGCTGCGGCGCCGCCGATCACGCATCCCGACAGATCATCTCCCGAGACCAAAATAACGTGACATCCCCCACTGGAAAATGCCGCCGGGGACCACGCCGCGCGACGCCACCATGACCCGCTGCGCGAAGGGACCGACCACGTGGCGGGGCCCCCGCCGCCGGTCCTCGACGATCGCCGCGACGAGGGCGGCGACGCCCGCGGCGGGCGCGCCGGCCCGCTCGTCCCGCTCGTACATGGCGACGACGCGGGCGCAGGCCGCGGCATAGGGCGAGGCGGGATCGCGCGAGCCGGCCGTCCTGACGCGATTGTCCACCACCGGCGTCGCAGTGTCGCCGGGCGCGACCAGCGCCACGGTGACGCCGAAGGCGGCGACCTCCTGGGCCAGTGCCTCGGTCAGGCCTTCGAGAGCGAACTTGCTGGCGGAGTAAATCCCCTGGAAGGGCATGCCCACCCGCCCGGCGAGGGAGCCCATGTTGACGATGGTGCCCGATCCCTGGGCACGCATGCCCGGAAGAACGGCGCGCGCGAGCCGCATGGCGCCGAAGACGTTGGTCTCGAAGCTGAGCTGCGCCTCGGCCAGCGAGGTGTCCTCCACGGCGCCGGACATGACGAGCCCGGCATTGTTCACCACCGCGTCGATGCGGCCGTGGGAAGCGAGCACGCCGGCGACGCAGGCGGCGACGGAGGCCTCGTCCGTGACGTCGAGCACCGCCCAGGTCCAGGCTGCGTCGCCGGGGCTCTCGCGGCGGCTGGTGCCGACGACGCGGTGGCCGCGGGCTGAGAGGTGCTCGGCCGTGGCGCGGCCGATGCCGGAGGAGGCCCCGGTGACCAGAACGACTTTCGACCCTGCCATGGCGGCTCCCCTCGCGGATGCTGAGGGCTCCTTACCCCGCCGCGGCGGCGTGCGCACCCCCTCGCCGGCGGGAGCGGCTCAGGCGCAGCGGGCGGTGAAGCCGCCGTCCACCGGCAGGCAGACCGCGTTGATGTAGCTCGCCTCGTCGCTGGCCAGGAAGACGGCGGCGTTGGCGACGTCCCAGCCCGTGCCCATGCGACCCATCGGCGTCGCCTCGTGGCGCGCCTTCACCATCTCGTCCGGCGAGGCGTACTGGACCGAAATCTGCTGGTAGATCAGCGGCGTGTCCATCAGGCCCGGCAGGATGGCGTTGCAGCGGATGCCGTCGCGGGCATATTGCAGCGCCACGCCCACCGTGAACTGGTTCACCGCGCCCTTGGCCGCGTAGTAGCTCGTGTAGGGGTATCCGACATAACGGATGCCGGCCGAGGACGAGATGTTGGTGATGACGCCCCGGCCGCGGGCCTGCATCGCCGGGATCACCACCTTGCAGGCGAGGAACATGCCGGTGACGTTGAGGTCCATCTCGCGCCGCCACTCGTCCTCGGAGAGGTCCGGCGGGCCGCCCATCTTCGCGTGGCCGACATTGTTGTGAAGGATGTCGACGGGGCCGAAGAGCGCGGTGGTGCGGGCCACCACGTCCTCCACCTCCAGGAGCTTCGTCACGTCGCAGGCGAGCGCCTCGGCCGTGCCGCCTTCGCCGCGGATGATGCCGACCGTCTCCTCCGCCGCCGAGCGGTTGATGTCGACGCAGACGACCTTGGCGCCTGCCCGCGCATAGGCTACCGCCGAGGCCTTGCCGTTGCCCCAGCCGGGGCCGACGGAGCCGGCGCCGAAGACGAGGGCGACGCGGTCTGCGAGTCTGGTCATGGTCGTGCTCCGGTCGGTCAGCCCAACACCAGCCTGGGCAGCCACAGGACGGTGGCGGGAAAGACGGTGATGAGGACGAGGATAATCAGGCCGACGGCGAGGAAAGGCAGGACCTCCCTGACCACCGCCTCGATCCGCACATTGGCGAAGTTGCCGCAGATGTAGAGGAGGATGCCGACGGGCGGGGTCAGCAGGCCCAGCATCAGGTTGAAGACCATGACCAGGCCGAAATGGACGAGGTCGATCCCCGCTGCCTCGACGATGGGGATCAGCACCGGGATCAGGATGATCATGGCGGCAATGGCCTCCATGAAGCAGCCGACGATCAGCAGCAGGATGTTGATGAGGATCAGGATCACCAGCGGATCGGAGGAGATGCCGGAGATCCAGGCGGCGATGCTCTTCGGCAGACCGCTGACCGCCATCAGCCAGCCGAAGCCCGAGGCAAAGGCGATGATGATCATGACCACGGCGGTGTCGAGCGCCGTCTGGACGAAGATCGGGCCGATATTGCGCCAGGTCAGTTCGCGGTGGATCACCATGCCGACGAAGGCGGCATAGAGCACGGCGATGGCGGCGCTCTCGGTGACCGTGACGACGCCACCGGTGATGCCGACGAGGATCAGCACCGGCATGAACAGGGCCCAGCCGGCCTGTCCGGCGGCCGATACGAGCTGGCGCAACGGCACGGCCTCGTGCCTCGGGTAGTTCCGCTTCTTGGCGATGAAATAGACGACGATGCCGAGGCCGACCCCAAGCGCGATGCCGGGCACCACGCCGCCGAGGAACAGGGCGGCGACCGACACGCCCTTGCCGACCGACAGGCCGTAGATGACGAGCGGAATGGACGGCGGGATGATCGGGCCCATGACGGAGGCCGCAGCCGTGACCGAGGCGGCGAAGCCCGGGTCATATCCCTGCTTCTTCATGCCCGGGATGAGCACCTTGCCGAGGGCCGAAGCGTCGGCGACCGCCGAGCCCGAAACGCCGGAAAACACCATGCAGGACATCACGGTGGTCAGGCCGAGGCCACCGGTGAACCGGCCGACGCAGGCATTGGCGAACTTGACGATCCGCTCGGTGATGCCGCCGACATTCATCAGGTTGCCGGCGAGGATGAAGAAGGGGATCGCCAGCAGCGAATAGGAATCGGCGCCGATCAGGGCACGCTGGGCGAAGAGAGAAAAGGGCAGGGTCCCGTGCCAGGCGATGGCGAGGATCGTCGCCAGACCCATGGCGAAGGCGATCGGCAGGCCGATCGTCAAGAGCACGAGGAAACCGATCATCAGCACGCTGGCCATGGCGACGCTCCGTCAGAGGTGGACGTCGCCCTGGGGGACGCGCTTGGAGGGGTCGACGATCTTCTCGACCCAGTAGAGCAGGATCAGCGCCGCTGAGACGGGCGCGGCGGCATAGAAACTGGCCGGCGTGATCTCCAGCGCGCCGAAGGTCTGCGCGAGGTTGTCGATGGAGAGCTTGCCGCCGAACCAGAGGAGCATGGCGGCGAAGACGAAGATCAGCGCCTGGTTGATCCAGTAGATCACCCGCTGCAGGGGGCCGGGGAGCATCATCACCATCATGTCGATGACGATGTGGATCATGCGGCGGTAGAGCACCGCCGCGCCGAGGAAGGTGACCCAGACGAAGAGGATGCGGCTGACCTGCTCGGTCCAGGAGAGCGGCGCACCGAGCACGTAGCGGTACCAGACGGCGACGACGGTGATCGCGACGATGGCGGCGATGCAGGCCCCCGCCGCCACGGCGCTCATGCGCTCGGTGGCGTCGCAGACGGCGCGCAGGGGGCCGGCCCGTTCGGGTGGCGGCGACATGGCATTTCCCGGTTGAGTGAGGCGCGGAGGCGGGCGGTGCCGTGGCATCCGCCCGCCCGAAGGATCAGGGCCCGATCAGGCGATGGCGCCGATCTGCTGCACCCACTGCTTCACATGGGCGAACTCGTCCTCCATGCCGCGGAGCGTGGCGCGGAAGGCGTCCTTGTCGACCGGATTGATGGCGATGTTCTTCGCCTTGACGAGGTCGAGGATGCGGGCGTCGTCCGCGATCACCTTGGGCCGCAGCTCGTTCTCCATGTCGCGGGCGGCCTGGTTCACCGCCTTGCGATGGGCCTCCGAGAGACCGGCATAGACCTGCTCGGACAGGACGATCTGGTTGTCCTGCATCATGTGCTCGGTCAGCGCGAGGTTCTTGTTCACGTCGAAGATGCCGCCATTGTAGGTCAGCGCCATCGGGTTCTCCTGCCCCTCGATGATGCCGGACTTCAGGGCCTGGAAGACTTCCGGCCAGGGCAGCGGCGTCGGCGAGGCGCCGAAGCGCTCGAAGGTCCGGCGCCACAGCGTCGTCTCCGGCACGCGGATCTTGAAGCCCCTGAGGTCGGCGGGCGTGCGCACGACACGGTTGGAGGAGAGGAGCCGCGGCATGCGCGGGATCGATCCCACCGGGCGCAGCTTGGCGACCTTGGCGACGTCGTCGCCATAGGCGCCGATGACCGAGGTCATCACCCGGTCCTTGTGGGCGACGTCCTTGAACAGATAGGGGAAGGTCCAGACGTCGGCCGGGCGATACCAGCCGGCGAGAATGGAGGCGCCGGGCGAGGCGACCTGCACGGCGCCCTGGAGAAGCCCCTCGACGTGCTCGCGCTCGCCGCCGAGCGAGCCGGCATGGTGGGTGGTGGTGGTGATCTGGCCCTGGGTCAGCTCGCCGAGGCGCTTGGCGAAAAAGTCCAGCGACTGGGCGATGAAGTCGGTCGGCGGCGTGGCGCTGGCGCCGATCCAGTTGAGCTTCTGGGCGCGCAGCACGGCCGGCATGGCGACGAGGGCGGTGCCGGCGGCGAGGCCGCCGAGCACGGCGCGGCGGGATGCACGGATGCGGTCGAAGGTGGTCATGGATTCCTCCTTGTTCGGGTGCGGCCCGCTTGCCGGGCTCTGCTGGTCGTTTCCTCGGGATGCCGGCTTGGCCGGTCTTGGTCTGGCGCCGGTTGTCCGGTCATGCGTATGTCTCGATGTCGGCGCCCGGCAGACCGGGCGCCGCATTGGTCAGGCCACCTTGGCGTTCGGCTTGGCGAAGGCCGCCTCCATCTCGCGCCGGACCTTCACGGCGAGGCTGTCGGCGTCATAGGCGACGTCCGACCACTTCAGCCGCTGGCCGGCCTTGATGGCATTCTTGAGCTTGACGTTGTGGGCGAGGCCGAGGGGCAGGTAGCCCTGCTCCAGCGAGGCCTCGGCCGGAGTCTGCTTGCCCCAGACGCAGAAGCCGCCCTCGCCGTCCAGCATCTCGCCGGGAGCGAGGTCGCGCTTGGCGGTGGCGACCACGTCGGAGTTGAAGCAGATCGCCGCGCCGGTCGGCTCCTTGCGCAGGGCCGCGGAGGCGACGGAGTAGCCGAGCTCCAGGCCGATCATGTGGATCGGCCGGTAGAGGCAGGAATACTTGCCGGACGAGTCCTGCAGCATGGAGTACTCGCGGAAGCACTCCTGGCTGTAGGCGCTGTCGCTCTCGAAGACGACATAGGTGCCCATCACCAGCGAATGCGGGACGTCGGTGCCGTCGCGATAGACCGAGGAGGTGACCTCGGTGACGCCGGCCTTTTCGAGGACGCCGCCGGCCGAGCGCGGCTTGCAGATCTCGGCATGCTCGAAGCGCGTCGCCGGCGGGAAGGACAGGCCCTCCGCCTGGGCATGGAGGCCGGTGGCGTTGCACACCGCCGTCATCTCGATGCCGGACTTGGTGCCGTCGACGAAGGAGTTGAACATCTTCGGGTTGATGGAGTTCCGGTCGCGGATCTTCATGTACTTGTCGAGGATGTCCCACACCGTGTCGGGCGTCGACTGGTGGTAGGTCGGGTGGTAGCGCGTGCCCTTGCCGGCGGCGACGACGCGGAAGCCGCAGGCCCGGGCCCAGTCGACGTGGTCGGCGATGAGGGCGGGCTGGTCGCCCCAGGCGAGCGAATAGACGACACCGGCGGCCTTCGCCTTGCGGGCGAGGATGGGGCCGGCCACCGCGTCGGCCTCCACGTTGACCATGACGATGTGCTTGCCGTTGTCGATCGCCTTGATGGCGAAGCGGATGCCGGCACCGGGATCGCCGGTCGCCTCGATGATGACCTCGATGGCGGGATGGGTCACCAGCAGGTCGGCATTGTCGAGGATGGCGGTGCGGCCGGTCTTCAGCGCGTCGTCGATGGAGGCGGCGGAATACTGCTCCGCAGGCCAGGAGCCCAGCTTGAGCTGGGCGCGGGCGCGATCCGGATTGAGGTCGGCGACGCCGACCAGGTGCATGCCCTCGGTCAGGCGGCACTGGCTGGCGAACATGGTGCCGAACTTGCCGGCGCCGATGAGACCGACGGTGACGGGCCTGCCGGCCGCCTTCCGTTCGAGAAGCATCCGATGGAGATTCATGCCGTCGTCCTCTGACAGTTCCGAAGTCGGCGCGGGCGCCCAGACCGTCACGAGCAGGCACAGGATGCGGGACAAGCTGCGGCGCGCCCCGTGGCGCGCGCTGAACGCCGCATCGCGTGCGGCACCCGGATGGCTTCCTCCCCGCGACCCTGTTGACCGGGCCGTCGACGTGTCTTGAGGAAACGCTAACGCGGATGTGAATTTCACGGAAACGAAATAAACTGCTGAAATCGATGAGGAGGATTCACCGATGATCCGGGGCATGCCGCCGCTGAAATGCCTGCAGACCTTTGCGGCGGTGATGGACACCGGCACCTTCGCCCGGGCGGCCGAGCAGCTGAACGTGACGCCCTCCGCGGTCAGCCACCAGATCCGCATGCTGGAGGACATTCTCGGCAAGCCGCTCTTCGTCCGCCGCAACAGAACGGTGCAGCCGACGGAGGATGCCGTGGCCTATGCCAATGCGCTGGGCGAAAGCTTCACCCGCATCGCGGTGGCCACCAGCCGCTTCTCGTCGGAAGGGGCGGTCCTGCGCCTGATGCTGCATTCGGCGCCGAGCCTGGCGACACTCTGGCTGGTGCCGCGTCTGGCCGCGTTCCGTTCGCGCCACCCGGACATCGACCTGACGCTGTTCGCCGGGCATGAGCCGGCCAAGCTCGGCGACGACGGCTTCATGATCGACATCCAGTACAACCGGCCGGTGCCGGAGGCCTGCGAGGGACTGGTGCTGTGCGAGGAGACGGTGATGCCGCTCGCCAGCCCCGCCTTCGTCGCCCAGCACCGGCTGACGCGGGTCGAGGACATCAGCGCGATGCCGCTCATCCACTCGGTGCGCAGCGTGGTGCAATGGGACCAGTGGATCGCCCGCCATGCGCCGCACGTCATGCTGGCGCGGCGCGGCATGACCTTCGATCGCGCCTATCTCGGGCTGATGGCGGCCCGCGACGGGCTCGGCCTCATGCTGGAATCGACGCTCCAGGCCGGCGGCATGCTGGCTGCCGGCGAACTCGTCGCACCGTTCGGGCCCCTCGGCGTCACCGCCGTCGCCCATCGCCTCGTCTACCGGCGCGAGGATCGCGCGCGCCCGCAGATCGAGGCCTTCGTCGCCTGGATCACCGAGGAGATGGCGGCGGACAGGGCCCGCGGCGAGGCGCCTCAGCGGGTCGCGAGGGCGGCGAGGTAGAGGCCGAGACCGAAGACCGTGTGGCCGAGGATGTTGAGCATCCGGATCTGCATGGCGTTGTCGCGCTTAGACGCGGCGATGCCCGCGCCCATGCCCGGCTGCAGGATGAACCAGCCGCAGCCGATGGTGACGTATCCGACGATGAGGGCGGGAACGAGGGTCGGGACGCGCGCCCAGCCGAGGCCCCAGATGGCGAGCAGGGCGACGGCGAAGGCGATGCCGACGGCGTAGTGGAAGATCCAGCCGATGGCGCGTTCGTTCGGTACCGGGGCGGCGCGGCCGATGTCGTCGTGGACGAACCTGCCCTGCGGCAGATGACCGACCCAGCGTCCGACCATGCCCCAGTTGGGCGGAGGGACGGCGAAGGCGCGGTGGAGGAAGAGCGCCCAGAGGTCGAGGAGGGCGGTGGCGGCGACGCCGAGCACGATGGATCGCCAGATGAATTCGACCATGGAAGACACTCCCCCGATCCGCGCTCTCACGGCGCGGCGAGGGGGCAATCTGGACGATCGCGGGACCGGCGAGAAGCGGGGTCGACGCGGATGGCAGGGTTGCGCGGCGGGATGTGGCCCGGCACGCGGAGGACCTTGAGCCCCCATCTCCGCGCGCCACCGCCTCACGCCAGGTGGCGCTTCATCTCATCGCGCGCCTTCAGCGCCGCGCCCTGCCGGCCGAGGATCTTCACGATGCGCTCGGGGGCGAAGCCGAGATCGACGAAGGCGGGACCGGTGTCGGCCACCTCGCGGTAATCGGCGATCCGGCCGCCCTCGAGCCGGATGATGGCGACGCCCTCGAACAGGACCCTTCCGCCCTTCGCCTCCGGCAGCAGTGAGCGGTAGGAGAAGGTGTAACGGGCGTAGACCAGGCGGCCGTCGCCGAGGGGATCGTGAAAGTCCCAGCGGAAATCCTCGGCCGTGCGATAGAAAACGTCGTCGATCATGGAAGCGATGGCGTCGGTGCCGCGGAAGGCTCCGTAGAAGACGTCGTGATAGACGCCGTCGGGTGTGAAGAGGGCGGCAAAGGCACGCCCGTCCCGCCGGCCAACGGCAACGCGAAAGGCCTCGAGAAGGGCTGCGGGTTCGGCGTGCGGGGCAGTCATCGGGCTCCTCCGGCGCGGCCGGCGTCGGGGCTCGGCCGGCGTCGTCCGATAGCATCAGAAGACATCCGCGCTGTCGACCCGGCGCTCCGGGGCGTGTCGCCGCCCCGCGACACCCGGGAGAACCCGCATGCATTTGCTGCATCGCACAGGCAATTGTGACGACCAAGCCACTGTTTCCATTGATTCCGCAATGCACACGGCGGGCCAATTGTATGATACAGGACCATGATTGTTGTGCACCTGCGAAGCGATTTCTTCGCTTGGCACAGTATCCGCGTCTTTGACTAAATCGATTTTTGTTGTTTACTGCCGCGAACGCCCAAGCCGGCATGCGGGCGGCACGGCCCTGGCCTGCCGCACACGCCGAACGAGGCCGGCACGGCGTCCAACTCTGCGCGGCCCCCTGGCCGCGTCAGCCTTCGGGAGGATCAACCATGCGCAGACAGACAATGAGCCGTCGCCGGTTCCTGGCAGCGACGGCGATCACCACCACGGCGCTCGCCACGCCTTTCGTGCGCCACGCCCATGCCGCCGGCAAGCTCTCCATCGGCCTGTGGGACCACTGGGCTCCCGGGGCCAACCGGGCCTCCACCGAGGTGGCGCAGGCCTGGGCCGCCAAGGAGAAGGTCGAGCTGACGATCGACTACATCCCCTCGCAGGGTAACAAGAACCTGCTCACCATCGCCGCCGAGGCACAGGCCAAGTCCGGCCACGACATGCTGGCCATGCCGACCTGGTGGCCGCAGGCCCATGCCGACCAGCTCGAGCCCTGCAACGACATCATGACCCAGCTCATCAGCCAGAACGGCGAGGTGAACGAGACGGTGCGGTATCTGAACAGGGCGGGCGACAAGTGGCTCGGCGTGCCCTCCACCATCGGCTCTCAGATCAAGGGCCCGTGCTCGCGCATCGACCTCCTGAAGCAGCACGCCGGCATCGACATCCAGGCGATGTATCCCGCAGGCGCGGCACCCAAGGCCGACGGCTGGAACATGGAGGCCTATCTCAAGGCGGCGGAAGCCTGCCACAAGGCGGGCGTGCCCTTCGGCGTCGGGCTCGGCGACACGACGGATTCCGTCGACACGGCGGGTGCCTTCTTCCTGTCCTTCGGGGCGGCGCTGGTCAATGCCAAGGGCGAGCTGACGGTCAAGTCGGACCCGGTGCGCCAGGCGCTGGAGTTCTGCGTCAAGGCGGCGAAGTTCTATCCGGCCGACGCGCCGGCCTGGGACGACGGCTCCAACAACCGCTGGCTGGTCTCCGGCCGCGGCGCCATGATCATGAACCCGCCGAGCGCCTGGGCCGTGGCCAAGCGTGACGCGCCGCAGATCGCCGCGCAGTGCTGGACCCACGGCATGCCGGCGGGGCCGAAGGGCCGCTACGCGCCGTTCCTGCCCTATTTCTGGAACATCTGGTCGTTCTCGCAGAACAAGCCGGCCGCCAAGAGCCTGCTCGTGGCCCTGTCGCAGCCCGACGCGGTGGCGAAGTTCGTGGCGGCCTCGGCCGGCTACGACATCCCGTCCTTCGAGAAGCTGACGACCCTGCCGACCTGGGCCGAGGAAGGGCCGCCGAAGGGGACGCTCTACCACTACCCGAACCCGCACAACCACCAGACGCTCTCGATCGCCGCCTCGCCGGCGCCGCCGAAGATCGCCCAGCAGATCTACAGCCAGGCGACGCTGACGAAGATGATCGTCCGGCACCTGCAGGGCGAGCCCATGGAGCGCACGCTCGCCTGGGCCGAGAGCGAGGTGGAAGGCTTCCTGCGCGGCTGAGCCGCGACGGGTCTCAAAGCCCCGGGGGCGCCGGCCGGCGCCTCCCTGACACGACGACGGCGGCGCGCCCGGCGCGCCGCCGCACGGCAGCGTCACCCCATTTTTCCGCACCATCCTCGCGAGGCGGCGACACCTGATGGCCGATGCAGTCCTTTCCTCCGATCCTCCACGACGGCGCGTGATCGCGCGGCCGAACGCGGTCCGCCGCTTCTTCCAGCGCAAGTCGACGGTCGCGTTCCTGATGGCGCTGCCGCTGATCCTCTTGATCTTCGGCCTCGTCATCTACCCGGCCTTCTACGCCATCTACCTGTCGACGCTCAGGAAATCGATGACGAGCGTGGCCTGGATGCGCAACTGCTCCTGGCTGCCGGACGTGATCTGCACGCACATGCCCTTCGGCAACATGCAGTTCCTGTTCACGCGCGAGACCTTCTGGAAGGTCGTCTACCAGTCCTGCCTCTTCGCCATCACGGCGGTCATCTTCAAGGCGCTGATGGGCTTCATCCTCGCCCATTTCGTCCACAACATCCCCGCCAAGGGCCAGCGCAAGTGGCGCGGCATGCTGCTGATCCCCTGGGTCATCCCGCCGGCCATGTCGACGCTCGCCTGGCTCTGGCTCTTCGACCCGTCCTACAGCGCCTTCAACTACGTGCTGACCGGTGCCGGCTTCGACCGCATTCCCTGGACCGGTGACGCCAGTTGGGCGCGGTTCTCCGTCATCCTCGTCAACATCTGGGTGGGCGCGCCCTTCTTCATGATCATGTATCTGGCGGCGCTGAAATCGGTGCCCGACCAGCTCTACGAGGCGGCCGCCATCGACGGCGCCAACTGGTGGCAGCGCATCTGGTACGTGACGCTGCCGATGATGCGGAACATCATCGCCATCACGGCGCTGTTCTCGACCATCGTCACCTTCGCCAATTTCGACATCGTCCGCGTGCTCACCGCCGGCGGTCCGCTCGACCAGACCCATCTCTTCGCGACCTGGGCCTTCAAGCTCGGCATCGAGGGCGGCGACATCCCGCTCGGCGCATCGGTGTCGCTGTTCATGGTGCCGATCCTGGCGGTCGCGGCGATCTTCATCCTGCGCGACATCAACCAGCGGGGGAACGAGGCATGACCACGGCGACCGTCACCGACAAGGGCGCACCCTCGCGCAACAAGGCCTACGGCTCGATGAGCCGCGACCGGACCTGGGCGCTGCGCTGGTCCTACTTCTTCCTCGTGATCTTCGCGGCCTTCTTCCTCCTGCCGCCGATCTACATGTTCATCACCTCGCTGAAGACCAGCGCGGAAATCTCGGCGGCGACGAACCCCTGGTGGGTCTACAATCCGACGCTCGCCAACTACGTCGAGCTGCTGACCAAGCCGGAATATCTCGTCTTCTTCCGCAACTCGGTGGTGGTCTCGGCCTTCGTCGTCACCATCACCATGCTGATCTCGATCCCCGCCGCCTTCGCCCTGTCGCGCATGCGGTTCTGGGGCTCGGCGACGCTCGCTACGGGCGTCTTCCTCACCTACCTCGTGCCGGACACGCTGCTCTTCATCCCGCTGTTCAAGATGTTCGCCGTGTTTCACGAGTGGACCGGCATCCAGATGCTGAACCGCTGGTGGGTGCTGCTCGTCGTCTACCCGACGCTGACCGTGCCCTTCTGCACCTGGATCATGATCGGCTACTTCGCCTCCATCCCGAAGGAGCTGGACGAGGCGGCGATCATCGACGGGGCCTCCTGGTTCCAGACGCTGACGCGCATCTTCATCCCTGTCGCCCTGCCCGGCATCATCGCCGCCACCATCTTCGCCTTCACGGTGAGCTGGGCGCAGTTCCTCTATCCCCTGGCCTTCACCACCTCCGTCGATCAGCTCGTGCTGCCCGTCGGGATCATCACCACGCTGATCCGCGGTGACGTTTTCGCCTGGGGCCAGATCATGACGGGGGCGCTGCTCGGCGCGCTGCCGCCGCTGATCATCTACGCCTTCCTCATGGACTATTACATCGCAGGCCTGACCGCCGGCGCGACCAAGGGCTGACGGGAGACAGGACATGGCAGGAGTAACCCTCAGGAACGTCGTCAAGCGCTACGGCGACGTGGAGGCCGTGCGCGGCATCAACCTGGACATCGCCGACGAGGAATTCGTGGTGCTGGTCGGCCCTTCCGGCTGCGGCAAGTCGACGACGCTGCGGATGATCGCCGGGCTCGAGGACATTTCGGACGGCGATATCGCCATCGACGGCGACGTGGTCAACGACGTGCCGCCGAAGGACCGCGACATCGCCATGGTGTTCCAGAACTACGCGCTCTATCCGCACATGACGGTCGCCGAGAACATGAGCTTCGGCCTGCGGCTGAAGCGTTACCCGAAGGCGGAGATCAAGACGCGGGTGGACGAGGCGGCGCGCATCCTCGACATCAAGGAACTGCTGGAGCGCAAGCCGAAGGCGCTCTCCGGCGGCCAGCGCCAGCGCGTCGCCATGGGGCGCGCCATCGTGCGCAACCCCAAGGTCTTCCTCTTCGACGAGCCGCTGTCGAACCTCGACGCGAAGCTGCGCGTGCAGATGCGCACCGAGATCAAGAAGGTGCACCTGAAGGTGCGCACCACCACCGTCTACGTCACCCACGACCAGGTGGAGGCGATGACGCTCGCCGACCGCGTGGTGGTGATGAACCACGGGCGGATCGAGCAGATCGGGCCGCCGAACGAGCTCTACCACCATCCGAAGACGCGGTTCGTTGCCGGCTTCATCGGCTCGCCGGCGATGAACTTCATTCCCGTGCAACTGCGGGCGCGGGAGGGCGGGCTCGACCTTGCCATCACCGACAGCATCGTGCTGCCGGTGCCCCCGGCCAGGGTGGAGCGCTACAAGGGTTTCGCCGGGCAGGCCGGGCTGGTGCTGGGTCTCAGGCCCGAGCACATCACCGAAACCTCCGCCACGATGGAGCCGGGCGTCGCGCCGTTCAACATCACGCTCGACGTCATCGAGCCGATGGGCAACGAGACGCTGGTCTATTTCACCCTCGCCGGAGAGGCCATGTGCGGGCGCGTCAGCCCGAATGCCGGGGCGGCCGACGGCCAGCCGATGCGGCTCGCCGCCAATCTCAACCACATGCACCTGATGGATGCGGCGGGTATGGTGCTGTGATCAGTAGAACTGGTCGATCGCCATGGCGCAGAGGATCGAGACCGCGAGCGCGAAGTCGATGAGGCGGCGCCGCGGCGAATAGCGCATCAGCATGCCTGACAGGGCGACGCAGAAGGCGAGCAGGCCGCTCAGGGTCGACAGGACCATGAGGCGCAGGTCGAGCAGGAGCGCGATGGCGAGGAAGCTCGCCACCGCGACGAGGCCGGATATGACGATGGCGAAGAGGCCATAGGCCCCGGATATGTCGACGAAGCGCAGGAAGGCGCGGCGCCAGGCCGGGATGTTGCGGGCGGGGACGCTGACGTCGTAGAGCGCGCCGAGCGCCCGGCCACTGGCGAGGAAGGCGAGCGCCGCCGCGCCGGGCATCAGCGCCAGAAGGGCGAAGCGGCGGTCCGAGGCGATCTTGTCGATGCCGACGACCCGCTCCACGAAGCCGAAGGCCGTGAGCAGCACCGAGCCGATGGTGAGCGCGCTGGCGACGATGACCCGTGCGACGTCGATCAGCGCCTTGTCGCGGTCGAAGGGCGGCGGGGCGGCATGCGCGGACATGGACGGTGGCCTCGGCTCGGGCAGGTTGCGGCGGGAGCCCACGGGGCCCCGTCGCAGCCTCGCCGTTCCGGCTTAAGGTCCGGTTTCCGTCAGGCCGGCCGGAAGTTCAGCGCCACGCCGTTGATGCAGTAGCGCAGGCCGGTGGGCGGCGGGCCGTCCGGGAACACGTGGCCGAGATGGCCGCCGCAATTGGCGCAGTGCACCTCGGTGCGCACCATGCCCCAGGAGCGGTCGACGGTCTCCTCCACCGAGCCGGGCAGCGGCTGGTCGAAGCTCGGCCAGCCCGTGCCGCTCTCGAACTTCTTGTGCGAGACGAAGAGCTCCTGCCCGCAGCCGGCGCAGGAGAAGGTGCCGGCGCGCTTCTCGTGGTTGAGCGCGCAGCTTCCCGGCCGCTCCGTGCCGTGGCCGCGCAGCACCTGGTACTGCTCGGCGGTGAGGATGCGGCGCCATTCCTCGTCCGTCTTGGTCACGGGGAAGGTCTTGGTGGCAACGTCCATCGTATGGTCTCCCTTCGGTGCGAACCGGCCGGCGAGTTGCTGCAGCAGTCCCATGGCGGCGTCCTCCCTCAGCGTGCGGCGACGGCGGCGCGCCGGGCCCGCGGTGCCTCGCGCCGGCCGCGAACGAGGCCGACCAGCGCGAGGGCGAGGCCGGCGAGCACCACCCAGAGGGCGGGCCTCAGTCCGAAGGCGACGTCGAGATTGGCGTAGAGGATCCGCGAGGCCATGACGCCGGTCATGGTGGCGTACCACAGCGCCTCGAGCAGCGCGGTGGCGACGCCGGATATGATGGCGAGGCCGGCCAGTTGCAACGGGCGGACCGCGACGCCCCAGGCCCGCATCAGCCGGAACCCCATCAGCCAGACGAAGAAGCCGAGCATCAGCACCGGCTGCGACACGTCGATCTTGGTCTGCAGGAAAAAGTGCCAGATGGCGATGAAGGCGATGGGATAGGTGAGGAGATGCAGCCGGTTCCAGGCGGGGCTGCCGAGCCGGCGGATCATGGCGTCGGTGGATGTGGCGGCGAGGACGACGAGCCCCAGCACGCCGACGAAGCCGATGGTGAGGTAGAAGCGCAGGATGATCTCGCTCGCCACCTTCTGCAGGTCGAAGGCCTGCTCGACCACGTAGAAGAGGAGATGGGCGACGGCATAGACCGCGGCGGCGACGCCGACCATGCGGCGCACGAGGATCAGCTTCGGCCAGTCGGCGATGAAGCGCAGCGGCGTGACGAGGAGCGAGACGAGCAGCAGCCGCACCGCCCAGTCGCCGGACTGGTGGATGGCCGAGGTGATGGGCTTGGAGCCGAGCGTGCCCGTGGCCGCCTGGGCGGCGATATACAGCCCGGGGGCGAGAACCCCCAGGAAGACGGTCAGCTTGAGGACGGAGAGGCGTCCCGCCCGGTCGTTCCACGGCAGCATGCGGCATCCTTCGACGGTGATGTCATGCCATACGCGACGGGACTGCAAGAGGTTACAGGCGACGGCCTCACGTTGAAGTGAGGGTGAGGGGTTCGAGGCAGTGGGGTGCGGTGATCCACGCCGCGACCGCAGGCGGGCTCGTCGGGAAACCATGCCCCACCCGCACCCTCCCCTTCTCGCTGATGCTCGAAGGAGAGGGGACTACGACCGACCGTTTCACCACCAACCCTGGCGCCAGGCGCGACGGCCGGCGACGCAGCGGGACCTGGTAGTCCCCCTCTCCCCGCCTGCGGGGAGAAGGTAAGGGTGGGGGACTAAGCGACCCTCGACTGCCCTCAGTCCGCCGGACCGCCCTCCAGCCAGGCCTTGCCGCGGCGGTAGAGGGCCTCGACCTCGGGACCCCGCAGGCCCGGCATGTCGCGCTTCACCGTGTAGCCGATCTTGGTCTGGATATAGGCGAGGTGCCGGTAGCCCTCCGGGAACTGCGCCAGCAGGTCCGGGTCCAGCGACAGCTTCGCATCGGGGAGCACCGGATCGAGCCTGTCCTTCTCGTAGATCGGCTGGCGCAGGACGACGCCCCAGCGCCCCTGGCGCTTCTCGATGAAGTCGTAGAAGCGGCCGGTGCAGACGACGTCGCAGAGGACGCCGTCGACGGGCCCGCGCTGCGAGATGGTCATCTTGGTCTGGGCGATGGCGCGGTCGCCCGTCCGGTCGACGGTGGTGCCGCCGAGGAAGTGCAGGATGGAGACACCCTTGGCCCAGCCCTCGCGGCTGGCGCGGATGAAGTCAGCCGCCGGCCCCTGGTACCAGGTCGCCATCATCCGCCCGTCGTCGTGCCAGCAGGTGAGGAAGCGGTCCCAGTCGCCGGCGTCGCGCCACAGCGCCCAGTTCTCCACGAGGTCGCGGATGGCGAGGCGTTCGATGATGTCTTCGGTCATGGGCATTTCCGGTCGAATGGTGGCAGAGATCTATTCGGCTTCCATTTCGTCACGCCCGGGCTTGTCCCGGGCATGACGTGCTGAAAGGCCCCCTCAGAACGGGTAGTGGCGCGGGCCGGTCTGGATGGTGATCCAGCGCAGCTCGGTGAAGGCGTCGATGCCGGCCTTGCCGCCGAAGCGGCCGTAGCCCGAGGCCTTGGTCCCGCCGAAGGGCATCTGCGGCTCGTCGTGCACGGTCGGCGCGTTGATGTGGCAGATGCCGCTGTCGATGCGCTTGGCGACCCCGAGGGCACGGCCGATGTCGCGGGAGAAGACCGCGGCGGAGAGGCCGTATTCGGTGTCGTTGGCGACGCGGATCGCCTCCTCGTCGCCGCTGACGCGCACCACCGTCACCACCGGGCCGAAGCTCTCCTCGCCGTAGATGCGCATGGCGGGCGTCACCTTGTCGAGAATGGTGGCGGGCATGACGGTGCCCTCCAGCGAGCCGCCGGCGGCGAGAGACGCGCCCTTGGCCGAGGCATCGTCGATGAGCGTCTTCACCCGCTTCGCCGCCTCGGCGGAGACCATCGAGCCGAGCACGACGTTGCCGGAGCGCGGATCGCCGAAGGGCAGCGACTTCGCCTTGGCGGCGAACTTCTCGACGAAGGCGTCGGCGACCTTGGCGTCGACCACGATGCGCTCGGTCGACATGCAGATCTGGCCCTGGTTCATGAAGGCGCCGAAGGCGGCGGCGTTCACCGCCTCGTCGAGGTCGGCGTCCTCGAGGATGACGAGGGGCGCCTTGCCGCCGAGTTCGAGGAGCGCGGGCTTGAGGTAGCGCGCCGCCGTCTCGGCGATGATGCGGCCGACATGGGTGGAGCCGGTGAAGTTGACCCGCTTCACCGCACGGTGGGCGATGAGGGTCTCCACCACCTTGGCGGCATCGGCCGGGGCGTTGGTGACGACATTGACGACGCCGGCCGGGAGACCCGCGTCGCGCATCACCTGGCCGATGAGCTGGTGCGTCGCCGGGCACTGTTCGGAGGCCTTGAAGACCACCGTGTTGCCGCAGGCGAGAGGCATGGCGATGGCGCGCACGCCGAGGATGACGGGAGCGTTCCACGGCGCGATGCCGAGGATGACGCCGACCGGCTGGCGGATGGCGAGGGCCAGGTTGTGCGGCTTGTCGGTGGGGATGACGTCGCCGGTGATCTGGGTGGTCATGGCGCCGGCCTCGCGCAGCATGCCGGCGGCGAGGCCCACGTTGAACAACGCCCAGCCCTTGGTGGAGCCGGTCTCGGTCATCATGGCGCTCGCGAAGTCCTCGGCGCGCTTCTGCATCAGGTCGGCGGCGGCGTTGAGCTTGGCGCGCCGCTCGTTGGGGCCGAGCGCCGACCAGGCCGGGAAGGCCGCGGCGGCTGCATCGACCGCGGCGACGGCGTCGGAGACGGTGGCGGCGGCGGCGCGGGTCGCCACTTCGCCGGTCATCGGGTCGAGGCGGTCGAAGGTGCGGCCGTCGGCGGCGCCCATCTCGCGGGCATCGATCATCAGGTTGACGTGTTTCATGGAACTCTCCGGAGACGCGGGGGCGGCACGAACGGCCGGGGCAGGAACGGGAGCCTCGCCCGTCGCGGGCAAGGGCGGGGGCGAGAAGATCGGCGGCGGAGCGACGTCGGTGCCATCATCGTTGGCGGCGACGGCAGCGCCGCCGAGATAGGCGGCGGCGACCTGCGGGTCGTTGGCGAGATCGCCGGCCAGCCCCTCGCCGACGATGCGGCCGTTGGCGATGAGATAGGCGCGGTCGGCGAGCTTCAGGCACTTGCGGGCGTTCTGCTCGACGATGAGGATTGCCATGCCGCGCGCCTTGATGGCGGCGAGCCCCTTGAAGAGCTCGCCGGTCATCACCGGCGACAGGCCGAGCGAGGGCTCGTCGAGCATGAGGAGGTTCGGCCGGCTCATCAGCGCCCGGCCGATGGCGACCATCTGCTGCTCGCCGCCCGACATGGTGCGCACCTGCTGCGACAGGCGCTCGGCCAGGCGGGGGAAGAGCGCCAGCACGTCGTCGAGGGTCGCCGCCTCGTGGGCGCGGGCGCGCTTCGGGAAAGCACCGAGCATGAGGTTCTCGCGCACGGTGAGATCGCCGAAGATGCCGCGCCCTTCCGGCACCAGGGCGATGCCCTGCTCGACGATGCGGTGCGGGTCGGCGGCGCGGATGGAGAGGCCCTCGAAGGTGATGGAGGTCCCCTGCCCCGCCGGCATCAGCCCGGCGAGCGTCTTCAGCAGCGTCGTCTTGCCGGCGCCGTTTGCGCCCAGGATGGCGACCGTCTCGCCGCGGCCGACATGGAGCGCGACGTCGTCGACGGCCCGGTGGGGCCCATAGGAGGCGGAGAGGCGGGCGACCTCAAGCATCGTCGTCGTCTCCGAGATAGGCCTTGATGACGCCGGGATCGGCCAGGGCCTCGGCTGGCGTGCCCTCGGCGATCTTGGTGCCGGCATTCATCACGATGCAGCGGGTGCAGAGCGCCCGGATGGCGTCCATCACGTGCTCGACCATGACGATGGTCAGGCCGTCGCGGGCGAGCGAGGCGATGAGGGCGATGCCCTCCTTCAGTTCCGTCGGGTTGAGGCCGGCGAGCCACTCGTCGAGCAGCAGGAGCTGGGGATGGGCGGCCAGCGCCCGGGCAAGCTCCAGCCGCTTCTGGTCGATATAGGTCAGGCTCGCGGCGCGTTCGTCTGCGCGGGCGGCGAGGCCGACGCGGGCAAGCAGCGGCAGGGCCCGCTCGGCCGCCTCGGCCGGGCCGCAGGGC
>NZ_JBQVQL010000010.1:0-73339 GCF_052440005.1 Phreatobacter sp. | reverse complement strand
GGCCTGCCGCGTCTCCAGCAGCGCCTGGCGCCGGGCGACCTGGTCGACGCGGCGCTCGAGCTCGGTCTGGTCGACCATGTGCCGGCTGGTGAGCTTGTCGACCTGGCCGCGCAACTCGCGGATCCGGTCCTCGTAGGCGTGCTGGAGGCTCGCCTGGCGGCTCATCACGCCGCCGATGATGTCGTCCTTGAAGGCGAGGTAGCTGGTGACGGCGACACCCCAGAGCGATAGGGCGAAGGCGGTGACGACCACCGTTCCGCTCAGCGCATAGGACAGCGACAGGGTCCGTGTGCCGCCGCGGCCACGCCAGGCGAAGGTCAGGGCCCCGGAGGGCACCTGGGCCCGGAGATTGGCCTCCTGGGCGAGCTGGGCGCGATTGTATCGCTGGCTGGGCTGCGGCATCGGCGTCCATCCATACGCGAACGTGACGCCGCATTACCGCGCATTAAGGTTAACGAACCGTGCCCGCCCCTGCGGTCCTGCCGCTGGGGCAGGGACAGGGGTCCGGGGAGGGCGGGCCGGTGGTCCGTTCAGAGCGCCTTGGCAGCCGCCAGAACCTCGGCGGCGTGACCCTTGACCTTCACCTTCGGCCAGATATGGGCGATCCGGCCCTCGCGGTCGATCAGGAAGGTGGCGCGCTCGATGCCCATATAGGCCTTGCCGTACATGCTCTTCTCGACCCAGACGCCGTAGGACTCCACCACCTTCCCGTCCTCGTCCGAGCCGAGGGCGACGCCGAGGCCGTGCTTCGCCTGGAATCGGTCGAGGGCCTTCGCCGGGTCGCGCGAGATGCCGATGACGGTGGTGTCGGTGGCCTCGAACTCGGCCTTCAGGTCGGTGAAATCCTTCGCCTCCTGCGTGCAGCCGGGCGTATCGGCCTTCGGATAGAAATAGATCACGACCTTACGGCCCTTCAGCGCGGAGAGGTCGATTCCCGCCCCGCCGCCGCCCGGAATCGCCACCGCCGGTGCCATATCCCCCACGTTCAGCCCCATGACGCCATCCTTTCGTCGGTTTTGGCTGCAATAGACTGGCATCATACGCTTGCGCAGGATCAACGGATTTTCGCTCGCTCCCGCGGCGAAAATCGGTGACTTGTCCAGGCGGCGCGATCTGAAACCGTGGAACCGTGCCTAACATTCGGTTAAGCCGGACCGGGTCACATTGACGGTCGCGCGGCGAGCGCGGCGGTTCCGGGCCGGCGGGATGGGAGACGGAATGGATTGGCGCCCCGACCAGGGCAGGGCTCCCTGCGACCGGACGACGATGGGAGGCCGCACGCGCGGTTGGCATCGCGCGCCGGGCCGGGCCCTCGCCGGGTTGTGGGCCAACCGCCGCGTCCCGGCCTGGATGGCGCGCGTCGTCGGCGGCTCACCCTCCTGCTGGTCGACGCGCCGGCGGGTCTGCATGGGCGGCCTGGCCGGCATTCTCCTCCTCGTCGTCTGCCCGATCCTCTTCCTCGCCTGGCAGATCCAGCGCGGCGGCATGGGCCTCGACATCGTCACGCCCTGGATCGCGCGCTCCCTCTCCGACCAGCTCGGAGACGGCCGCACCGTCACCATCGGCGCCGCCGTCATGGTCCGCGACGGCAGCGGCAAAGTGGAGGTCGAGGCGCGCGACGTCATCGTCCACGACGCCGACGGCCGTCGCGTCGCCTCCATGCCGCGGGTCGCGCTAGGCCTCGATTCGCTCCCCATCCTCGGCCGCCCCTCCATCCGGCGGATCGACCTCGTCGGCGCCTCCGTCGCCCTGAAGGTGGGCGAGGACGGCCAGATCGCCCTCGCGGCCGGCCGTTTCCGCACCCAGCTTCCCGAGGACTCGGGCAGCGCCGCGCCGGGCACGCCCGCTCCTCCCGAGGCGAGTTCGACCCTTCCCGAGCCCGAAATGTCGCCCTTCCGGCGGCTCGGCATCTGGCTGGACCTGATCGAGAAATCCGGCCTCGACGGCCACCGCCTCGCCGGCTTCGGGCTGCGCAACGGCACCGTGATCGTCGACGACGTTCGCTCCGGCAAGCGCTTCGTCTTCGCCGGCATCGACCTCGACCTCACCGTGCCGGCGACCGGCGGCCTGTCCGTCGAACTCGACGCCTCCGGCTCCGGCGCCCGCTGGACCTCCACCGCCACCGTCACCCCCCGCGACGGGTCAGGGCGGCGGCAGATCGACCTGTCGATGCGGGACATGGCGCCGCGCGATCTGTCCCTCGCCCTCCAGGGGCCGCAGGTCGTCTTCGCCGACACGCCTATTTCCGGCACGCTGCAGGCGACCATTGGCGAGGACGGCGATCCCGTGGCCTTCAACGGCCGCGTCAGCATGGGCGCCGGCAAGGTCGGCGACGTCAACGACGAGTCCATGCGCATCGCCATCGACAGCGTCGCCGCCGATGTCCACTGGCAGACCCAGGCCCGCGGCCTGATCGTCGACCGGGTCGAGGTGGTGGCCGGCCACAACCGCGCCTCGCTCAACGGCGTCGTCACCCCGCCGGCGCGCCACGGCGACCCCTTCGTCGTGGAGTTGCAGACGCTGCAGGCGGTCACCTCCGTGCTCAACCCGCACGAGCCGCCGGTGCCGATCAACGTCCGCGGCGCCCGCTTCACCTTCGATCCGCTCACCCGCAGCCTCGCGATCGACGGTGTCACCGTCGACCAGGGTGCCGAGCCTCTGGCCCGTCTCGGCGGCAAGGTTGTCTTCGCCGAAGGTTCGCCCGCCATCCAGCTCGATGTGACCGCCGGCAAGATGCCGCTGGCCACCGCCCTGGCTCTCTGGCCGCGCGCCTCCAATCCCCATGCCCGCGACTGGGTGGCGGACAACATGACGGGCGGCACCACCGAGGACACGATCATTCGCGTCTCCGTGCCGGCGGGGTTGCTGGTGACGAAGCACTGGGTGCTCGAGAAGGACGCCCTGTCGGTGCGCTCCAAGCTGCGCGGGACGTCCATGCGTGTCACGCCGGGCCTGTCGCCGCTCAAGGAGGCCGACGTCGACGTCGACGTCGACGGCCAGATGGCGAGCCTCGTGGTCCAGCGTGGCCGCATCGAGCCGACGCCGGGACAGGCGCTGACCCTCACGCAGGGCACGTTCGAGATCCTCGACCACCGGATCCAGCCGCCCCAGTCGGTGACGAAGTTCCGCCTTCAGGGCACCGCCTCGGCGGCCTTCGCTCTCCTCGGCGAGGAGGCCTTCAAGGGCGCGGCGACCGGGCCGACCCTGCCGACGGGGAAGGTCGAGGGGACGGTCACGGCCCAGGTCACGGTGAAGGTGCCGCTCACCGAGACCTTCCAGGCCAACCTGATCGACTACACCGTCGATGCCGACTTCACGGGCTTCTCCGCCGATAACGCCTTCGGCGAGATGCGCGTCGAGCGCGCCGCCTTCAAGGTGCTCACGACGCCGCGCAGCCTCACCATGCGCGGCCAGGGCGTGCTCGGCGGCGCCCAGGCCAATTTCGACTATCGCAAGCCCCGCCCCGACGCCAAGCCGGAGATCCGCCTCACCGCGACCCTCGACGATCGCGGCCGCGCGCGCCTCGGCCTGAACATCGGGACGCGCATCGTCGGCCCCACACCCGTGAAGGTTATGACGGTCGGCGAGGAGTCCGGCCGCTACAACGTCGAGGTCGACCTCGGCCCGGCGACGCTCTCCGACTTGCTGCCGGGCTGGAGCAAACCACGGGGACAGGCGGCCAAGGCCCGCTTCGTCGCGGTCGAGGGTGAGGACGGCTGGAAGCTCGAGGATCTCATCGTCGAGAGCCGCGGCCTGCTGGTGCGCGGCTCGGCCACCTTCGACGACAAGGGCGGCCTCGTTTCCGGTGTCTTCCCGGCCTACAACCTCTCCGACGGCGACCGGATGAACATCCGCATCGAGCGCGCAGGGTCTGGCCACCGCGTCATCGGCCGCGGCGAGATGATCGATGCCCGCCACCTCATCAAGTCGCTGTCCGAGCCGCCGCGGCCCGGGCCCGCGGCGGCCGGCTCCGCGCCGACGGAGCTCGACATCGACTTCAAGGCCAATGCAGTGGTCGGCGGCAACGGCGAGGTCATCCGCCAGTTCGAGATGCGCATGGGCCGCAACGGCCAGACCATCCGGTCGCTCACCGCCAGCGGGCGTGTCGGGCGCGATGCCCCCTTCGCCATCGAGCAGCGTGGCCAGGGCAATGCCCAGCGTCTGGCGGTCAGCTCGGGCGACGCCGGCGCGCTGCTGCGCTTCCTCGACATCTACCGCTCGCTCCAGGGCGGCACGCTGGCGCTGATCATGACCCCGCCGCAGCCCAACGGGAACATCCGCGACGGCAGCGTCGAGATCACCGACTTCCGCATCCGCGGCGACCAGGCGATCTCCGGCATGGTCGCCGCCGCCGGCAGCGCTCCCAACGCGCCGCGCCAACAGCAACAGCAGAACGACGCCTTCGCCTTCTCCCGCCTGCGCGCCAACTTCGCCCGCAGCGCCAGCAAGGTGACGGTCTCCGACGGCCTGCTCTGGGGCGCAGCGATAGGCGCCACGGTCGAGGGCGAATTCGATCCCGGCCGCGACCGCCTGCTGCTGCGCGGCACCTATGTGCCGGCCTATGCGCTCAACAACATCTTCGCGCGCATTCCGGTCCTCGGCTTCTTCCTCGGTGGAGCGCCCGACGAAGGCGTGTTCGGCATCACCTACCAGATCGCCGGCGCCGTCAGCGCGCCGCGGCTCACCATCAACCCGCTCTCGGCGGTGACGCCCGGCTTCCTGCGCAAGATGTTCGAATTCCGCGGCTCCGCATCGGCGCCGCCGCCGATGCCGGGCGACGCCGCGCAGCGCTGACCGGCGAGCGAGGCCCGGCCTCAGCCGCGTTCGATCTCCTGCCCGTCCATCACCCAGGCCTTCAGCCCGCCGGCGAGATGGGCGTCGTAGGGCAGGCCCGCCGCCTGCGCCGCTTCGCTCGCGTGGATCGAGCGCACGCCTGCGGCACAGAGGAACACCACACGCCGTCCGGCAGGGTCGGGGATCGCGGCGGGATCGAACTGCGACAGCGGCACGTTCACCGCCTCCGCGATGCGGGCCATGGCGAGCTCATGCGGCTCCCGCACGTCGACGAGGAGGATGGTGTCCTCCGCGAGGCCGCGGGCGACGTCATCGGGAGAAAGGTCGTGAACGGGCATGATCGGCTTCCGGGACAGGGCTCGGGCCGATCATAGCAGCAGGCCGGGCCGCGTTGCACAGGGCCGTTACGCCATGGCGTGCGCTTCGGGAGCGGCGTTCCGTTCGCTCAGTCCACCAGGACCCCGCCTGTCGTCGGTTCCGTCACGCCCGTGGTGGAGGGATAGGTCAGCGGCAGGCCCTTGAGGCTCCTGACCGCCAGATAGGCGAAGGCCTGCGCCTCCAGAAAATCCGACGACCAGCCGACGTCCTCGCCGGTGCGGATCTCGGCGCCGGTGACATGGGCGAGGAGGCGCAGGAGCTCCGGGTTCTTCGCTCCCCCGCCGCAGACGATCCACAGCACCGGCGGCTCGCGCACGAAGTCGGCAGCGCGGGCGATGGAGCGGGCGGTGAAGGCCGTGAGGGTCGCGGCGCCGTCCTCGGTCGCGACATTGCCGACGATCGAGAAGGCGAAGGCGTTGCGGTCGAGCGATTTCGGCGGCGGCTTGGCGAAGAAGGGGTGGACGAGGAGCCAGGCGAGGAGGGCTTCGTCGGCGCGCCCGCGCGCCGCGGCGCCGCCGCCCGCATCCATGCGCTCGCCGGTGCGTTCGCCCATCCAGTCGTCGACGAGGGCGTTGCCGGGACCGGTGTCGAAGGCGAGCAGCGCCTCTCCCGCCCCGATCAGCGTGACGTTGGCGACGCCGCCGATGTTGACGACCGCCAGCGGCCGGGGGAGAGCGGCCTGCGCTGCGAGCGCCCGGTGGAAGACCGGCACGAGTGGCGCGCCCTGGCCCCCTGCGGCGACATCCGCCTGCCTGAGGTCGTAGACGACGGGGATGCCGAGCCGCTGGCGCAGCGCCGCGCCGTCGCCGATCTGGACGGTCAGGCCGAGCGCCGGTCGGTGCAGCACGGTCTGCCCGTGGAAGCCGACGACGCCGATATCGGCGCGCGACAGGCCGTTCTGCTCGAGAAACATCTCCACCGCTTCCGCATGGGCGCGGGTGACGAGCGCCTCGGCCCGGGCGAGGAGGGACGTCCGCTGCCTCCGGTCGGTGAGCTGGGCGCCTTCCTTCAGCGCGGCACGCAGCAGGGCGCGCTCGTCGTCGCTGTAGGCGCGGTATCCGGTGGGACCGAAACCGGAGACGGCCTCCCCGTCGGTGTCGAGGAGCGCCACGTCGACGCCGTCCAGGGAGGTTCCCGACATCAGGCCGATGGCGCGCATGGGTCCCGCCGATTCGAAGGGGTGAAATGGGTGCCCGCTTCTGCTACACCGCGCCTCCGCCGGGCGCGAGTGTCCGGCCCTCAGCCCCAACTGGAAAGATCATGGCCGCCCCTCAGTCCGACTTCCTGCGCATCCTCACCGAGCGCGGGTTCATCCACCAGTGTTCCGACATGCAGGGCCTCGACGCCCTGGCGGCCAAGGGGGAAGTCGTCGCCTATGTGGGCTATGACTGCACGGCGCCCTCGCTCCATGTCGGGCACCTCCTGTCGATCATGATGCTGCACTGGATGCAGAAGACCGGCGCCGGCAAGCCGATCACCCTGATGGGCGGCGGCACGACGCGCGTCGGCGACCCCTCGGGCCGCGACGAGACGCGCAAGATCCTGTCGATCGACGACATCAACGCCAACAAGGACGCGCTGAAGGGCGTGTTCGCGAAGCTGCTCACCTTCGGCGACGGCAGGACCGACGCCATCATGCCCGACAATGCGGAGTGGCTGACCAGGCTCAACTACATCGAGATGCTGCGCGACATCGGCCGCCACTTCTCGGTGAACCGCATGATGACCATGGATTCGGTGCGCATGCGCCTGGAGCGCGAGCAGGAGCTCTCGTTCATCGAGTTCAACTACATGATCCTCCAGTCCTACGACTTCGTGGAGCTGGCGCGGCGCTACGGCACCAACCTGCAGATGGGCGGTTCCGACCAGTGGGGCAACATCGTCACCGGCGTCGATCTCGGCCGCCGCATGGGCACGCATCAGCTCTACGCGCTGACCTGCCCGCTGCTGACGACCTCCTCCGGCGCCAAGATGGGCAAGACCGCCGCCGGCGCCGTCTGGCTCAACGCCGACATGCTGTCGAACTACGACTACTGGCAGTTCTGGCGGAACACCGAGGACGGCGACGTGGCGCGCTTCCTGAAGCTGTTCACCCTGCTGCCGATGGCCGAGATCGACCGTCTCGCCGCGCTCCAGGGCGCCGAGATCAACGAGGCGAAGAAGGTGCTGGCGACCGAAGCCACGGCCCTCGTGCGCGGCCGCGAGGCGGCGGAAGCGGCCGCCGAGACGGCGAAGAAGACCTTCGAACAGGGGGCGCTCGGCGCCGACCTGCCGGTGGTGACGGTGCCGGCCGGCGAGCTTTCCGCCGGCATCGGCGTGCTCGCGCTCTTCGTCCGCGCCGGCCTCGTCGCCTCCAACGGCGAGGCGCGCCGCCAGGTCGCCGGCGGCGGCCTGAGGCTCAACGACGAGGCGGTGACCGATCCGCAGGCTGTCGTGACCGGGGCTGCCCTGAAGGACGGCGTTGCCAAGCTGTCCTTCGGCCGCAAGAAGCATGTGCTCGTAAAGGTGGGATGAGACGATGACGATGAAGTTCTTCTATGGACCGAAGACCTGCGCGCTCGCCTCGCGCATCGCGCTGGAAGAGGCGGGCGCCGCCTACGAGCCCGTCAGGGTCGACTTCGCTTCCGGCGAGCAGACCAAGCCGGCCTTTCTCGCCGTGAACCCGAAGGGCCGGGTGCCGGCTCTCGTCACTGACCGCGGCGTGCTCACCGAGAACGTCGCGATCCTCGCTTTCGTCGCCCAGAGCCATCCCGAGAAGAAGCTGGCGCCCCTCGACGATCCCTTCGCCTTCGCGCAGATGCAGGCGTTCAACTCCTATCTCGCCTCCACGGTGCACGTGAACCACGCCCACAAGCACCGCGGCGCCCGCTGGGCGACCGAGGAGAGCTCCTTCCTCGACATGCGCCGCAAGGTGCCCGAGACCATGGCGGCGAGCTTCCGCCTCATCGAGAACGACTTCTTCCGCGGCCCCTGGGTCATGGGCGAGGCCTATTCGGTCGCCGATGCCTATCTCTTCACGGTGACGCGCTGGCTCGAGGGCGACGGCGTCGACGTGGCGCAGTTCCCGCGCGTCGCCGACCACCTGAAGCGCATGGGCGAGCGCCCGGCCGTGCAGGCGGCGCTGGCGGGGGAGTGATCCCTCAGTAGTGGTAGCGGCACTGGGCGATCTCGAGCACCTCGCCGCGGACGCGGTAGACGAGGCGATGCTCCTGGTCGATCCGCCGCGACCACCAGCCCTGCAGCTCGTTCTTCAGCGGCTCCGGCTTGCCGGTGCCGGTGAAGGGCGTGCGGGTGCATTCTTCGATGAGGCCATTCAGCCTTTTGAGGAATTTTCGATCTGTCTCCTGCCAATAGCGGTAGTGCGTCCATCCGCGCGGCGAGAAGGCGATGATCATTCCTCAAGCTTCCTGACGACCCCCAGCCCCTCATCCAGTTCGGCGATGGACGCCAGCAGGTCCTCGCGATTGCGCGGGCTCTTGAGGAGATAGGTCGTCTCCTCCATCGAGGTGTAGTCCTCCAGCGAGATCAGCACCGCGGGCGGCTTGCCGCCCTCGCGGGTGATCAGCACCGGCGCATGGTCCGCCGTCACCTGGTCGAGGGTGGCGGCGAGGGTCTTGCGGAGTTCGGTCGAGGTCTTGACGCGCATGGCGGGAATGTACGCCAAAACGTACGCAATCTCAACCGCGGCGGGGTGCCGCCCAGGGTCTCTCGTCGGCATCCCGCGCCGTGAAGGCGGCGATGGCATCGCCCTCGGCCAGTGTCAGGTCGATGTCGTCCCAGCCGTTGAGGAGCTGCGTCCGCCAGACCGGATCGATGGCGAAGGGCACCACCACATTCCCGCAGGCGATGGTTTGCGCGGTCAGGTCGACGGTGGCCGGCAGGGTCTCGACGGCCAGCAGCGCCTCGGCGTCCTCCTCGCTGACGGTCGCGGGCACGACACCGTTCTTCACGCAGTTCGAGGCGAAGATGTCGCCGAAGCTCGGGGCGATCACCACCCGGAAGCCGAAATCGGCGAGGGCATAGACCGCCGCCTCGCGCGACGAGCCGCAGCCGAAATTGCGCCGCGCGACCAGGATCGTCTGGCCGGGAGCGGGGGGAGGGGCCGTACCCTCCGCCACCAGGTCCCGCAGCAGAAAGCGGCCGTAGCCCTCCGGCTGCCGTGGCTCCTTCATGAAGCGCGCGGGGATCAGTTGGTCCGTGTCGACGTTAGCGACCGGCAGCCGCATCAGGGAGGCGGCTTCGCTGGCGAAAGGCTTCATGCGAACCGCCTGACGTCGGTGAGCGTGCCGGTGACGGCGGCGGCCGCCGCCATGGCCGGCGACATGAGATGGGTCCGCGCGCCCGGTCCCTGCCGGCCCTTGAAGTTGCGGTTGGTGGTGGAGGCGCAGCGCTCGCCCGCCGGCACGATGTCGCCGTTCATGCCGACGCACATGGAGCAGCCGGAGGCGACCCATTCGAGCCCGGCCTCGGTGAAGATTCGGGCGAGGCCCTCTTCCTCCGCCTGCTGCTTGACGAGTGACGAGCCCGGAGAGACGAGCCCCGGCACCGCCGCCTTGTGACCGGCGAGGATCTGCGCTGCGGCGCGCAGGTCCTCGATCCGCGCGTTGGTGCAGGAGCCGATGAAGACGCGGTCGATGGCGATCGATTGCAGCGCCTGTCCCGGGACAAGTCCCATGTAGTCGAGCGCGTCGCGCGCCGCCGCCGCCTTGACCGGATCTGTCATGTGGTCGGGGTCGGGCACCACCGCGTCGATCGGCAGCGCCTGTTCCGGGCTGGTGCCCCAGGTGACGGTGGGCGCAATGTCACCCGCGGCAAGGCTCACCTCGTGATCGAAGACGGCGTCGGGGTCGCCGGCGAGCCCGGTCCAGTCCGCCATCGCCCTGTCCCACAGGGCTCCGTCGGGCGCGAAGGGGCGGCCCTTCAGATAGGCGAAGGTCACGGCGTCCGGCGCCACCATGCCGCAGCGCCCGCCGGCCTCGATCGACATGTTGCAGAGGGTCATCCGGCCCTCCATCGACAGGGCGCGGATGGCGGAGCCGGCATATTCGATCGCGTGGCCCGCCGCGCCGTCCGCCCCGATGGTGGCGATCACCGTCAGCATGATGTCCTTGGCCGTGATGCCCGGTGCCGTCGCGCCCTCGACGGTGATCCGCATGCGCTTCGGCTTCTTCTGCCAGAGCGTCTGCGTCGCCAGCACATGGGCGACCTCGGAGGCCCCGATCCCGAAGGCGTAGGCGCCGAAGGCCCCATGGGTGGAGGTGTGGCTGTCGCCGCAGACCACGGTGAGGCCGGGAAGGGTAAGGCCCTGCTCGGTGCCGGTCACGTGGACGATTCCCTGGCGGCGGTCGTCGAGGCCGAAGAGGGTGATGCCGTGGGCGGCGGTGTTGGCGCCGAGCTGCTCGACCATCCGCGCGATGGAGGGATCCGGCACGGGGCCGCCGCGGCCGCGAGTCGGCACGTAATGGTCGGCGACGCCGAAAGTCAGGTCCGGCCGCGCCACCGCGGCACCGCGCGCGGCGATCTGAGCGAAGGCATGATGCGAGCCCTCATGCACGAAATGACGGTCGATCCACAGGAGCGACAGGCCGTCCGTGCGGCGCGCCACCACATGGCGATCCCAGAGCCTGTCGAACAGGGTGGCGGGCAATTCCACTCTCATCTCCGCGACGACGCTTGACGGACAAACATTGTATCATAGGATAGACAAAGCTTGAAATCTCTCTATCTCTATTCGTCGAACAGGCCGGCAGACAAATGCAAACCGTCACACTGCCGAACAAGGGTCCGCGCCAATGCGCCCTGGTGTGACTCCCGGCCTGAGAGGGAGAGATGTCATGGCCGAAGCGATCGAAACGTCCAAGACGAGACGCGTGTACCTGACCTTGCGGGACCGGATTTCCTCCGGCGAGCTGACACCGGGCACGCGGTTGCCGTCAGAGCCCGACCTCGCAGGCCTCCACGACGTGTCGCGCGTCACCATCCGGCGCGCCCTCGCCGAATTGGAGCGCGAGGGGCTGATCTCGCGGCGCCCGGGAGCGGGAACCTTCATTACGGCCCGCATGATCAAGCGACCCATCGTCGCCGACCTGTCGAACGCGCTCGCCCATCTGGTGGAGATGGGGCGCTCGACCGACGTCCGCCTGCTGCAGTTCGGCTATGTCGAGGCCAACCCCGACGTCGCCGAGGCGCTGAAGCTCGATGCGGGCGAGCGGGTGCAGCGCTCGGTCCGCGTCCGCATCATCGACGGCGAGCCCTTCTCCTACCTCGTCACCCACGTGCCGCAGCGCATCGGCACGACCTACACCGAGGCCGAGCTCGGCGTGCAGCCGCTCCTGACCCTCATCGAGCGCTCCGGCGTCAAGGTCGACCGCGCCACCCAGACCATCACCGCCGCCCTCGCGGGCCCGGACGTGGCGGAAGCCCTGGGCGTCGACATCGGCGCGCCGCTCCTCGCCCTCAACCGCGTCGTCTTCGACGTCAAGCGCCGCGGCATAGAGCATCTGACCGCCTTCTACCGGCCGGACCGCTATTCCTTCCAGATGGACCTCGTGCGCATCGATTCCGGCGGCGACCGCCTGTGGTCGCCGGTGGAGCGTCTGCGCATGGGCGTCGGCCTCAACGGAGCGGATGCCAACGACTGACGACTCCGCGGCGATGCCAGCCGCACAGACGATACGAGCGGGCGATCAACGCCCGTCGCTTCCAGAGTGTAACGGACGGAGACCAGCCACCATGACCGACTGGACTGCAACGACGCGACGTAGCCTCCTGAAGACCGGCGCCGCCGGCGCCGCCATCATCGCCGCCCCGGGCCTCGTCAGGGCCCAGGCCCCGGCGGTGAAGCTCGGCATCCTCCAGCCCGTCACCGGCGCGCTCGCCCAGGACGGCGAATACGGCCGGCTCGGCGCCCAGCTCGCCATCGACGAGATCAACAAGGCCGGCGGCATCAAGTCGCTGGGCGGCGCCATGATCGAGATGGTGTTCGGCGATGCCCGCTCCAATCCGGAGGCCGGCACCCAGGAGGTGGAGAAGATGCACGCCGAGGGCGTCTCCGCCATCGTCGGCGGCTTCGCGTCGCCCATCTGCCTCGCCGCCTCGCAGGCGGCCTCGCGCTACGACATCGCCTATGCGGTCGACGTCGGCGTCTCCGACCAGATCGTCTCGCGCGGCCTGAAGAACACCTTCCGCTTCGGTCCCGGCTTCGGCGCCGTGACCCGCGCTGCCATCGACAACCTCGTCAAGCTCAACGACGCCGCCGGCAAGCCGGCGAAGACGGTGGTGCTGGTCCACGAGGACGGCCTGTTCGGCACCGGCCTCGCCAAGCTGATGAATGACCGGCTCTCGGCCCTCGGCTTCCAGATCCTGGAGACGATCCCCCACCCGACGCCGGCCCGCGACATGTCCAACGTCGCCCTGCGCATCCGCGCGCTGAACCCCGACCTCGTCATCCCGTCGAGCTATTACGGCGAGTTCGTGCTGCTCGCCCGCACCATGCAGCAGCAGCGCATCCGGCCGAAGGGGATCTATGCCGTGCTCAACGGCGCGGCGTCGAACTTCCGCTTCGTCAAGGAATTCCCGGACGCCGCCAACAACGTCATGGACTGCAACCACTGGGCCGACCCGCGCAAGCCGAAGACGGCCGAGCTGCGCAAGCAGGTGGAAGCCATGGGCCGCTTCTGGCTCTACAACGTGCCGCTGAACTATTCCTCGGTGCGGCTGGTGGCCGATGCCGTGGAGCGCGCCACCTCGCGCGACCGCGTCAAGATCATCGAGGCCATGGCCGCCTCCACCTTCGCCGACCACATCATGCCCTATGGGGCTACGAAGTTCGAGAACGGCCAGAACACCGCGGCCGCGCCGGTCAACACCCAGGTGCAGAACGGCGACATCAAGGTGATCTTCCCTGACACCTTCGCCGACGCGAAGCCGGTCTTCCCCGTGACCGGCTGAGGCCGACGCTCCGCATTCCCCCATGCCCCGCGGCCGGCCATCCGCCGCGGGGTCTTCATGCCGGTGAGGTTTCTCTCCCGTGTTCAGGTCCTATCCGCCGCAGATCGTGCTCGAGGCCGTGCTCAACGGCCTCCTCACCGGCGCCGTCTACGCCCTGGTCGCCCTGGGTCTGACGCTGGTCTATGGCGTGCTCCACATCATCAACTTCGCCCACGGCGCCATGCTGACGCTGGCCATGTTCGCCGTGCTGGTCGCCCATCTCGGCTTCGGCATCGATCCCTATCTCGCCATCCTGCCGCTGACGCCGCTGTTCTTCGCCCTCGGCTACGGCGTGCAGCGCTTCGTCATCTCTCCCGCCAGCCGCAACGACGACGGCGCCATCCTCCTGGTGACGCTCGGCCTCTCCATCGTCATCGAGAACCTGCTGCTCGCCGTCTTCCGCTCGGACACGCGGGCCCTGACCCTCGACTACTCCTTCTCGGTGGTGGATCTCGGCTTCGCGCTGCTGTCGCTGCCGCGGGTGATCGGCTTCGGCGTCGCCATCCTCGTCGCGGCGGGCCTCTGGGCCGTTCTCGCCCTGACCGATACGGGCAAGGCCATCCGGGCGGTGGCGAAGGAGAAGCTCGGCGCCTCCCTCGTCGGCATCGACGTCAACCACATCTATGCGGTCACATTCGGCCTCGGCGCGGCGACGCTCGCGGTCGCCGCCTGCCTGCTGATGCCGTCCTTCTACGTCAATCCGCGCGTCGGCAATGCCTTCGTCCTCGTCGCCTTCACGGTGGTGGTGCTCGGCGGGATGGGGTCGATTGCGGGCGCTCTGGTCGGCGGCCTCGTCATCGGCGTGGTGGAGAGCCTCTCGGGCCTCTATCTCGGCGAGAGCCTCGGCCAGATCGGCATCTTCCTCATCTTCATCCTCGTGCTGCTGTTCCGCCCGACCGGCCTGTTCGGAGCGAGGGCATGAGTTCCGGCACCGTCGCCGCCTATCGCCCGATCCTGATCGCCGTCGCGGTCTTCGCCGCGCTGCCGCTCGCCGTGCCGCTGCTCGTCGGCGCCAGCCTCTTCGCCGGGGCCAACACCTTCTACAATCTGATGATCTTCATCCTGATCATTACGCTTGCGGCGCAGGGCTGGAACATCGCCGGCGGCTATGGCGGGCAGTTCTCCTTCGGCCACGCTGCTTTCTTCGGCACGGGCGCCTATGCCCAGGCGGTGCTCCAGACCCGTTACGGGGTCAATGCCTGGGCGGCCCTGCCGGCGGCCATGGCGCTCGGCGGTCTCGTCGGCGCGGTGATCGGCCTGCTCGCCTTCCGCGCCCGCCTGCGCGGCTCGTATTTCGCTCTCGTGACCCTTGCCTTCGCCGAGGTCTTCCGCATCCTCGCCAACGCCACGCCGATCACCGGCGGTGCCGCCGGCACGCTGGTGCCGCTGCGCATCGGCTTCGGCCAGATGCAGTTCGACGCCCCCGCCGCCTTCTTCTATCTCGCGCTCGCCTTCGTCGCCGTCGTGCTGGTCCTCAACCGGGTGCTGGAGCGTTCCCGCTTCGGCGCCTGGCTGGTGGCGGTCAGGGAGAACGAGGACGCCGCCCGGGCACTGGGCGTCGACACGCTCGCCGTTAAGCTCAAGGCCATCACGCTCTCTGCCGCGATAACCGCGGTGGCCGGCGCCCTCTACACCCAGAAATTCCTCTACGTAGACGCCAACATCGCTTATGGCGCCTGGATTTCGGTGGAGGCGCTGCTCGCCCCCATCGTCGGCGGCATCGGCACGGTCTTCGGCCCGCTCGTCGGCGCCATGGCGCTGATCGGCCTCGGCGAAGCGGCCAAGACCGCTATCCACGCCGCCTTCGGCTCCGCCGTGCCCGGCGTCGACCTCGTTGTCTACGGCGCCCTGCTGATCGTCGTCATCGCCTTCGCGCCGCGGGGCCTCATCGGCCTCCTCAGGGCTGGGGGAGGGCGCTGATGCTGGCGGTCGAGAATCTTTCCAAGCGCTTCGGCGGCCTCGTCGCCGTCAGCGACGTCAGCCTCACCGTGCCGGAAGGCTCCATCACCGGGCTCATCGGCCCCAACGGCGCCGGCAAGACGACGCTCTTCACGCTGATCTCCGGCTTCCAGGTCCCCTCCGCCGGGCGGGTGCTCTTCGCCGGCGAGGACGTCACCGGACGCACCCCCGAGAGCCTCGCGGTGCTCGGCATCGCGCGCACCTTCCAGATCGTCCAGCCCTTCGCCGGCCTCACGGTGCTCGAGAACGTCGCGGTCGGCGCCTATCTGCGCCATCCCGGCCGCCGGGAGGCCATGGCCCATGCGGAGGCCGTGGCGGAGAGGGTCGGGCTCGCCGATCTCGGCCGCCCCGCCTCTTCGCTCACGGTCGCCGGGCGCAAGCGGCTGGAACTCGCCCGCGCCCTCGCCACCGGTCCGCGCCTCCTGCTTCTCGACGAGGTGCTGGCCGGCCTCAACCCCTCCGAGATCCGCGACATCATTCCGGTCATCCGTGCCATCCGCGACAGCGGCGTCACGATCCTGATGATCGAGCACGTCATGCAGGCGGTGATGAGCCTGTGCGAACAGGTCCATGTCCTCGCCAACGGCCGGCTGATCGCCGCCGGCACCCCGGCCGAGGTGGTGAGCGATCCGCAGGTGGTCGAGGCCTATCTCGGCCCCGGCGCCGCCGGCCGCCTGCAGAAGGGGGCCGCCCATGGCTGAGCCGATCCTCGTCGTGGACGGCCTCGTCGCCGGTTACGGCGCCACGGAGATCCTGCGCGGCCTGTCGATGAGCGTCGCCCCCGCCGAGACCGTCGCCGTCCTCGGCTCCAACGGGGTCGGCAAGACGACGCTCAACATGGTCCTGTCGGGCATCCTGCGTGCCTCGTCGGGGACGGTGCGCTTCCTCGGCGAGGACATCACGCGCGCGACGCCGGGCGAGATCGTCTCGCGCGGCCTGATCCACGTGCCCGAGGGGCGCAAAATCTTCCCCAACATGACCGTGCGCGAGAACCTCGTCCTCGGTTCCTACCGGCGCGGCAGGCCGGCCCGCGCCGCCAACCTCGACCGGGTCTTCTCCACCTTCCCGCGCCTCCGGGAGCGCACGTCCCAACTCGCCGGGACACTCTCCGGCGGCGAGCAGCAGATGCTCGCCATCGGCCGCGGGCTCATGGCCGAGCCGAAGCTCCTCATTCTCGACGAGCCCTCGCTCGGCCTGTCGCCCCTCCTCGTCGAGGAGATGTTCGCCCTGGTGCGCACGATCCATGCGCAGGGCCTCGCCGTGCTGCTGGTCGAGCAGAACGTCGTGCAATCGCTGGAAGTCGCCTCGCGCGCCTTCATCCTCGAGAACGGCGTGTTCGCGCTGTCGGGCGCGGCGGCGGACCTTGCCGCCAGCGACGATCTGCGCCGCGCCTATCTGGGGCTTTAGACCATGCCCCTTTCCACGCCTGCCCTTCATGACCAAGGCCTTGCCGGAGACCTCCGATGACACGCCCTGCTGACACCCTGCGCGCCCGGCTCGACCAGCGGCCGGTGCTGCTGGCACCGGGCGCGGTGGATCCGCTGACGGCGCAGATCGCGGTCCTCTCTGGCTTCGAGGCGCTCTACCTGACCGGTGCCGGCATCGCCTACACCCGCCTCGGCATGCCCGACATCGGCCTCACCACGATGAGCGACGTCACCGACGTCATCATGCGCATCGCCGACAAGGTGTCGGTGCCGCTCATCGTCGACGGCGACACCGGGTTCGGCAACGCCATCAACGTCCAGCGCACGGTGCGCTGCTTCGAGCGCGCCGGGGCGGCCGCCATCCAGCTCGAGGACCAGACCTTCCCCAAGCGCTGCGGCCATCTCAGGGGCAAGACGGTGGTTCCGGCCGAGGAGATGGTCGGCAAGATCAAGGCCGCGGTGGACGCCCGCCAGAACGGCCTGCTCGTCATCGGCCGCACCGACGCGGGCGCGGTGGAGGGTTTCGAGCGGGCCTTCGAGCGCGCCGAGCTCTATGCCGCGGCCGGGGCCGACATCATCTTCGTCGAGGCGCCCCGCACGCGGGAGGAACTCGCCTCGGTGCCGCAGCGGCTGGGGTCCATCCGCCCCCTCATGGCCAACATGGTCGAGGGCGGCCGCACGCCCATGACGCCCGTCGCCGACCTCGAGGCGATGGGCTTCAGCCTCGTCGTCTTCTCGGCCGGCGTCGTCCGCGCCATGGCCAAGACCGCCCGGCGCTTCTACGACACCCTGCGCTCCGAGGGGACGACGGACTCCATTCGTGAGGACATGTACGACTTCGACGAGCTCGCCGACATCGTCGGCACCAGCGACCTCCTGGAGATCGGCAAGCGCTACGACACCACCGGGGGCGCCTGATGACCCTCGACCCGGTCACCCTCGCGGTCCTCAAGGGGCGGCTGGAGCAGATCGCCGACGAGATGGACGCGACGCTCTATCGCTCCGCCTTCAACCCGATCATCGCCGAGGCGCGTGACGCCTGCCATGGCCTCTACCACCGCGACACCGGCGACACCCTCGTCCAGGGCACCAAGGGCCTGCCGATCTTCGTCGGCGCCATGGCCTTCGCCGTGAAGGCTGTGATCGACAAGGTGAGGGCCCAGGGCGGGCTGAGGCCCGGCGACACCTTCATCTTCAACGACCCCTATGCCGGCGGCACCCATCTCAACGATATCCGCCTGGTGCGTCCCGTCTTTCGCGACGGCGCGCTGTTCTGCTGGCTCGCATCCGCCGGTCACTGGCTCGACCTCGGCGGCAATGTGCCCGGCGGCTATAACCCCGTGGCGACCGAGAGCTTCCAGGAGGGCGTGCTGATCCCGGTGGTGAAGCTCGTCGCCGGCGGGGAGATGCGCCAGGACATCCTCGACATCCTCGCCGCCAATTCGCGCCTGCCGAACTCCAACTGGGGCGACCTCAACGGCCAGCTCAACGCCCTCGACCTCGGCGAGGGCCGGCTGAACGCGCTGCTCGACCAGTACGGCGCGGCGACCGTCGACGGCGCCTTCGCCGCCTTCTCCGCCCGGGCCGAGGCGCTGATGCGGGAGGCCATCGCGGCGCTTCCCGACGGCACCTATTCCTTCGAGGACTATCTGGACAACGACGGCATCGTCGACACCCCGCTCACCGTCGCCCTCGACCTGACGATTGCGGGCGACACCATGACACTCGACGTCTCGCGCTCCTCGCCGCCCTGCGCCGGCCCGATCAACATCTCGGTGCCGACCACCATCGCCGCCTGCTACGTGGCGTTGAAGCACGTCTTCACCGATGTGCCGGCCAACGCGGGTTGCCTCAAGCCCATCACCTTCGTCGTGCCGGACACGACGCTCCTCGGCGCGACGGCGCCGAAGCCCATGGCGGGCTATACCGAGACCATCCTGCGCCTCATCGGCGTGGTCTTCGGCGCGCTCGCCAAGGCCGTGCCGGAGCGCGCCACCGCCGGCCCCTTCGGCACGATCAACGCGCTCTCCATGGCCGGGCACCGGGCGAACGGCCAGCGCTGGGTCATGTTCAACTTCTTCGGCGGCGGCCTCGGCGGCAATCCCGAGAGCGACGGTCTCAACCACGCCAACAACCCCATCTCCACCGCCACCATGCCGCCGGTGGAGATCCTCGAGGCGGCCTATCCCGTCATGTTCACGCAATGGGCGCTGAGGCCCGATTCCGGCGGCGAGGGCGCCCGGCGCGGCGGGCTCGGCGCCGTCTACGAGATCGAGGTGCTGGACGAGCGCGGCGCCGAGGTCTTTCTCCTCGGCGAGCGGGGCCGCCACGCGCCCTTCGGCGTCAATGGCGGCGGAGAGGGGGCCCTCAACCGGTTCTCGTGGGACGACGGCGGCGTCACCGGCACGCCGCCCATGGCCTCCAAGGTCACCGGCGTGAAGCTCCGCCAGGGCGGCCGCGTCAGGCTGGAGACACCCGGCGGCGGCGGTTTCGGCGATCCCGCAGCGCGCGACCCCGCGGCACGCGAGCGGGATCTCAGGCTCGGCTATGTGACGGGGGGAGGGGCATGATCGCGCCCTTCTTGCATTCGTCTTGCCCCCCACCCCTGACCCCTCCCCTCCGCAAGCGGGGGGAGGGTATGTGTGTAACCTCCGCGGTCGCGATATCGAGGCCGCTTCGGTTCAGGACGGGGCACCATACCCCTCCCTCCGCTTGCGGAGGGGAGGGGTCAGCGGTGGGGAGCCTTGTCGTCCCTATTGATCCCCATTCTTCCGCGATCCCGCGGACATACAGCAGGGCATGCTCATGACCACCCTCGTCGGCGTCGATGTCGGTGGAACCTTCACCGACCTGTTCTTCCTCGACGAGGCCTCGGGGACCTTCCGCACGGCCAAGGTGCCGTCGAACCGCGGCGACGAGGCCGTCGGCTTCCTCGAAGGCCTGAAGACCTTCGGTGCGCTCTCCGCCCTCGGCTCCATCGTCCACGGCACGACCGTCGGCACCAACGCGCTGCTGGAGCGCAAGGGCGCCCGCATCGGCGTGATCACCACGGCCGGCTTCCGCGACGTGCTGGAGATGCGACGCCGCGACCGCCGCAACACCTGGGGCCTGTGGGGGGACTTCACACCCATCGCCGACCGCGACATGCGCATCGAGGTGGCGGAGAGGACCCTCGCAGACGGCACGGTCCGCACCGCCGTCGATGCCGCCGAGGTGGCGGCCGCTGCCCGACGCCTCGCCGCGGCCGGCGCGACCGCCCTCGCCATCGTCTTCGTCAACGCCTACGCGAACCCCGCCAACGAGCGCGCCGCGGCCTCGGCCGCCCGCGCCGTCTGGCCGAACGAGCACGTCTCGGTCTCCTCGGAGATCCTGCCCGAGATCCGCGAGTTCGAGCGCGCCTCCACCACGGCCCTCAACGCCTATCTGCAGCCGGTGGTCGGCTCCTATCTCGCCAAGCTCGAGACGGCGCTCGCGGGCGAGGCCTTTGCCGGCGCCTTCCACATCGTCCAGTCGAACGGCGGCGTCATGTCGACGGCCGGAGCCCGGCGCCTGCCGGTCCGGACGGCGCTGTCGGGTCCTGCCGCCGGTGTCATCGCGGCCGCCGCCATCTCCACCGCGGCCGGCTATCCCGACATCATCACCGGCGACCTCGGCGGCACCTCCTTCGACGTGTCGCTGATCGCCGGGGGCGAGGCCTCTCTCGCCGCCCAGACCACGATCGATTTCGGCCTCGTCATTCGCTCGCCGATGATCGAGATCACCACCATCGGGGCGGGGGGCGGTTCCATAGCCCGCGTCGACCGCGGCGGTTTCCTGGAGGTCGGGCCCGAGAGCGCCGGCTCGCGTCCGGGCCCCGTCGCCTACGGCCAGGGCAACGAGCGTCCGACGCTGACCGACGCCAACATCGTCCTCGGTCGCATCAATGCCGAGCGCCCCATCGGCGGCAAGCTCGCGCGCCTCGACGTGGAGGCGGCGCGGCGGGCGCTGGCGAACCATGTCGGCGAGCCGCTGGGCCTCACGCCCGAGGAGGCCGCCGAGGCCGTGGTGCGCGTCGCCGATGCCCGCATGGCCGGCGCCATCCGCCTCGTCTCGGTGGAACGCGGCCACGATCCCGCGACCTTCGCCTTCGTGCCCTTCGGCGGCGGCGGCGCGCTCCATGCCGGCGCGCTCATCGCCGATATCGGCCTGAAGGCGGCCCTGGTTCCGCGCTTTCCCGGTGTCACCTCGGCCATGGGCTGCGTCATGGCGGACATCCGCCACGACCAGGTGCAGACGCTGAACCTCGTCCTCGACGGGCTCGATGCCGAGGCCCTCGACCGCCGCATGGCGGAGGAGGGGGCCGCCGCCCATGCGGTCGTCGCCGGCGCCGGCCTCTCAGTCGGGCGCATCGACGTCACCTTCGAACTAGACATGCACTATCTCGGGCAGACCCATACGGTGGCGGTACCGCTGCCGGTGACGCTCGCCGAGGGCCGCACCGGCGTCACGGCCGACGGGGTGCGCAAGGCCTTTGAGGCCGCCTATTCCCGCGCCTTCTCCCGTCTGCTGCCCGGCCTCGGCATCCGCATCGTCAACCTGCGTACCGCCGCCATCGGCCGCCGCCCGGCCATCGACCTCGCGGCGCTGGCCCCGGGCGCCACGGCCTCGCTGGAGAAGGCCCGCACCGGCAGCCGCCCCGTCTGGTTCGGCGGCTGGCGGGAGACCGCGGTCTTCGCCCGCCTCGACCTGCCGGTGGATGCGGTGGTGGAGGGCCCCGCCGTGCTCGAACAGCCGGACGCCACCATCCTCGTGCCGCCGGGCCAGCGCGCCCGGGTCGACCGCTTCGGCAACCTCGTCATGGAGCGCCTGTGATGGACCTCTCCCGCACGGCCCTGCTCGTCTGCGACCTTCAGAACGACTTCCTCCATCCCGACGGCGCCTATGGCCGGGCGGGCCGGTCGGCCCCCGAGATCGCCGCATTGCCGGACCGGCTGAAGCCGCTCGCCGACCTCATGCGGACGAAGGGCGGCTGGATCGTCTCGACCCATTTCACGCTGGTGCCCGGCAAGGGCGGTGAGCCCTTCATCTCCGATCACCTGAAGAAACTCCGGCCGTTTCTGACAAAGGGCGACTTCGTCCCCGGCTCCTGGGGCCACGACACGGTCGACGCCCTGCAGCCGGTGGATATGAGGGTGGAGAAGGTCGCCTATTCCGCCTTCTACATGTCGCGGCTGGAATGGGTTCTGCGGAAGGCCGGCATCGACACCCTGCTCGCCTGCGGCATCGTCACCAATGGCGGCGTCGCCTCCACCGTGCGCGACGCCCATGTGCGCGACTTCCACGTCACCGTGATCGCCGACGGCTGCGCCGCCTTCTCCCCGAAGGTGCATGACGAGGCCATCGCGGGCCTCCGGCCCGTGGCGCGGATCGCGACGGTGGCGGATCTGATGAAGGAGATCGGCGGGTGAAGGCGTAATGTCCCGCATCCTGACCGACGACCTGCCTTTCGACCTCACGGTCCCGGTCGCCATCGTCGGCGGGGGCGCGGCGGGCCTCTGCGCGGCGCTGGCGGCGAAGGAGGCCGGGACAGACCCGGTCGTCTTCGAGCGCGATGCCCTGCCGCAGGGCTCCACGGCGCTCTCCGCCGGCCTGATCCCGGCCGCCGGCACGGCGGCCCAGCGCGCCGCCGGCATCGACGACAGCGAGGCGGCCTTCGCCGCGGACATCCAGGTCAAGGCCCATGGCGCGGCGGACGCCGTCGTGCTCCGTGCCGTGACCGAGGGCGCCGGCCCCGCCATGGACTGGCTGAGCGACGTCCACGGCCTCGCCTTCACGGTGATCGCCGACTTCTCCTACCCCGGCCATTCCGCGCGGCGCATGCACGGCCTCGCCTCGCGCTCCGGCGCCGAACTCGTCGATCGCCTGCGCGCCGCCGCGGAGACAGCGGGCGTCGACATCGTCACCGGCGCCCATGTCACGGCCCTCATCGCGACACCCGAGGGCCGCGTTCGCGGGCTGGTCGTCAGTCGCCCGGACGGGTCCGAGGAGCGCATCGGCTGCTTGGCGCTCGTCCTCGCCTGCAACGGCTATGGTGGGAACCGTTCCCTCGTCGCAGAGCACATCCCGGCGCTCAAGGACGCGCTCTATTTCGGCCACCCCGGCAACCAGGGCGACGCCGTTCTCTGGGGTCAGAGCCTCGGGGCCGAGCTGCGCCACATGACCGGCCACCAGGGCCACGGCTCCGTCGCCCATCCCCACGGCATCCTCGTCACCTGGGCGGTCGTCATGGAGGGCGGGTTCCAGGTGAACGTGCAGGGGCAGCGCTTCTGGAACGAGGCGTCCGGCTATTCCGAGGCCGCGCTGGCGGTCCTCGGTCAGCCCGGCGGCATCGCCTTCGACGTCTTCGACGACCGCATTGCCCGCATCGCGCGCCAGTTCGAGGACTTCCGCCGGGCCGAGGCGGCGGGAGCCGTTCTTCAAGCGGAATCAACGGATGAACTGGCGCGCCGCCTGAGCATTCCTCGGCAAGTGATTCGCGCGACTCTCGAATCCGTCGCCGACCTCAAGCGCCGTCGAGCCACCGACGGCTTCGGCCGCGACTGGGCCGGCGTGCCGGACCTTGCGCCGCCGTACCGGGCCGTGAAGGTCACCGGCGCGCTGTTCCACACCCAGGGAGGCCTCGCCGTGGATGGAGCCGCACGGGTGCTCCGGGCGGGCGGCGTGCCGCTTCCCAATCTTTTTGCGGCAGGGGGCGCCGCCGTGGGGGTGTCGGGACCCGAAGCCTCCGGCTATCTTTCCGGCAACGGGCTTCTGACTGCGGTGGTGCTGGGACGCATCGCCGGTGGCGAGGCAGCCCGTCTCGCCCGCGCCGAACCCTGAGAGCCACCCATGCCCGTCGATCTCGAGGCCCTGAAGCCGCTTCTCGCCCGCGTCCGCGCGACGCCTCCGGCAAAGGTCGCCGACGGCTGGATGGAAGCGGCCTGCCCCGGCGCCACCGCGGCCGACAGGGAGCGCATCGCCGAAGCCCTCGCCGCGGTTCCCGCGCCCGCCTTCGACCGCGACGCCTCCCGCATCCCGGCGCTGCAGAAGTTCCTCCGCAAGGAGAAGCTCGCCGCCTTCCTCGTGCCGCGGGCCGACGAGCACCAGGGCGAATACCTCGTGGCGCGCGCCGAGCGGCTGCAATGGCTCACCGGCTTCACCGGGTCCGCCGGCTTCGTCATCGTCCTGCAGAAGGAGGCCGCGCTCTTCGTCGACGGCCGCTACACGCTGCAGGCCCCGGCGGAGACCGACGCCTCCGTCATCGCGTGCCGCCACTTCAAGAAGCCGCCGGCCATCGAGTGGCTGGCGGGCAAGGTGAAGGCTGGCGACCGCGTCGGCTTCGACCCGCGCATCACGCCGGTGAAGGAGGCCGAGCGCTGGCGCGACGCGCTCGCCAAGCGTGGCGCAGAACTCGTCGGCCTCGACCGGAACCCGATCGACACCATCTGGGCCGCCCAGCCCGGTGATCCCTTCTCCGCCGTCCACGTCCAGCCGCTGAAGTTCGCCGGCGAGGCGAGCGCCGACAAGCGCACCCGCCTCGGCGAGGACATCGCCGCCCGCGGCGCGAAGGCGGCGGTACTGAACCAGCTCGATTCCATCGCCTGGCTCCTCAACGTGCGCGGCGGCGACACGCCCGCGACGCCGCTCGTCCAGAGCTTCCTGATCCTCGCCGACGACGGCCACGCCACCTGGTTCGTCGACCAGGCGAAGTTCACGCCGGGCCTTTCCGCCCATCTCGGCAACGGCGTCACGGTGCGGCCCATCGACGCCTTCGGCGACGGGCTGAACGAACTGGCGGGCAAGCCCGTCACCATCGAGCCGGAGACCGCCACCGCCTGGATCGCCGACCGGTTGACGGCGGCAGGGGCGACCCTCGTCCACGGCGTCGATCCCTGCGTGCTGCCCAAGGCTCGCAAGAACCCGGTGGAACTCGCCGGCACCCGCAAGGCCCATATCCGCGACGGCGCGGCCGTGGCCCGCTTCCTCCACTGGATCGACCGCGAGGCGACGGGGCAGGGCGAGCTCGCCGTCATGGCGAAGCTCGAGGAGATCCGCGGCGACGACCCGCTGCACCGCGGGGCGGGTTTCACCACCATTGCCGGCGCCGGCTCCAACGGCGCCATTGTCCACTACCGCTCCTCGCCCGCCACCGAGCGGACGGTGGAGAAGGGCACGTTCCTGCTGGTGGATTCCGGCGCCCAGTACATCGACGGCACCACCGACATCACCCGCACCATTGCCGTCGGCACCGTCCCGAAGCGGCTGAAGGAGCACTACACGCTGGTGCTCAAGGGCCATATCGCCGTCGCCACAGCGCGCTTTCCCAAGGGCACGGGCGGGATCGCCATCGACGGTTTCGCCCGCCGCGCCCTCTGGCAGGCGGGCCTCGACTTCGACCACGGCACGGGCCACGGCGTCGGTGTCTATCTCGGCGTGCACGAGGGGCCGGCGCGCATCTCGCCCCTGTCGCAGGTGCCGCTGGAGCCGGGCATGATCCTGTCCAACGAGCCCGGCTACTACGAGACCGGCTCGCACGGGATCCGTCTGGAGAACCTGCTGGTGGTGACGGAAAGCCCCATGCCGGGCTTTCTCGAGTTCGAGACCATCACCTTCTGCCCCTTCGACCGGCGCGCCATCGTCACCGGCCTGCTGACCGAGGCGGAGCGCGAATGGCTGGACGCCTATCATGCTCGCACCTGGCGGCGGCTTCAGTCGCGGCTCTCTGGAGCCGACCGCGCCTGGCTGAAACGGATGACCGCGCCGCTGCGGAAATGACGCCCGAAACGCCAACATTACGTTACGTAATGGACGATTTGTGCGATATTTCCCATATATGAGCGGTCATTAGGTACCAATTGTTAATCGCATTTCCCCAATGGTTTTGGTGATTGAACCAAGCCGGGGCTTCCATGCGCTTTCTCTCTCGCCTCCCTCTCGCCGCCAGGGTCGCCGTCCTGTCGGCTCTCATGATCGCCGCCGTCGCGCTCGGCGCGGGCTTCTACGCAGTCTCGCAGATCAACGCCCGGATGGCCGGGATCGTCGAGGGCCAGGTACGCGACCGCAGCATCCACATGAGCCGTGCCGCCGAACTCGCCCTCCCCGGGGGCAAGATGGAGCGAGCCGGCAACACCACCGGCCCGGTCCTGCGCATTCGCGCCACCGCGATGCCCGCCCAGGGCGATCACAGTATCGTCGACCACGCGGCAGACGGCTCGTCGCTCTTCCTGCGCGATGCGGCGACCGGTGACCTCATCCGCTTCTCGTCCTCTGTCCGTGACGCGCAGGGCAACCGCGTCATGGGCTCGCGCATCCCCGCCACCTCGCCCATCGCCCAGGCCATCGGCCGCGGCGAGGTCATGACCGATCACATCACCGTCGGCGGCATTGCCCGGATCGCCCGCTACGTCCCGATCGTCACCCCGGACAACCGCGTCCTGGGTGCCATCGGCGCCGGCATCAGCCAGGCCGACGCCGATGCCTCGGCGGCGAGCATGCGCAGCGGGGTCATCATCGCCCTCGCACTGCTGGCGGTCCTCGCCACTGTCGGCGTCTTCTTCATGCTGACCGTCTTCCTCAAGCCCGTGCGCGAGGCTGCCGACGCCATCAACGGCCTCGCCGAGGAGCGTCATGTCGACATGACGCGCCACGCCGGTCGCCAGGACGAGATTGGTCTCATCGCCCGGGCCGTCGAGGGGCTCGCCCGCAGCCTCGCCGAGCGTGCGCAGATGCGCGCCGCCGAGGCGGAGCGCGGCACGGCCGAGCAGGCGCGCCGCACCGTCATGGAGAAGGCTGTCTCCCAGTTCGACGCCGCCATCGGCACGGTCATCGACCGCGTCGCCTCCCGCGCCGTCGCGGTGACCGGGGCCACCGGCACGGTCAATGCCGCCGGCGAGGCGGCGGAGGCCGGCGTCCGCGAGACCGTCCAGGCCACCGAGGAAACCATGCACCGCGTCACCGGCATCGCCGGCGCCACCGAGGAGCTGAATGCTGCCATCGTCGAGATTCGCCGCCAGACGGAAGAGGCCATGAAGGTCTCCACCGAGGCGACTCAGGCGGTGGAATCGGCCGCCGCCGACGTGTCGGGCCTTGCCGCCATGGGCGAGAAGATCGGCGCGGTCGTGGAGCTGATCCGCGCCATCGCCGAGCAGACCAACCTGCTTGCGCTCAACGCGACCATCGAGGCCGCCCGCGCCGGCGAGGCCGGCAAGGGCTTCGCGGTGGTCGCCCAGGAGGTCAAGCAGCTCGCCTCGCAGACCGCCCGCGCCACCGAGGACATCGCTGCCCAGGTCGCCTCCATCCAGCAGGCGACCGGCCGCAGCGTTTCCTCCATGGCCGGCATCACCGAGACGGTGGTGCGGATGCGGCGCGCCAGCGACGCCATCTCCACCGCCATCGACCAGCAGGCGCAGGCCACGCAGGAGATCGGCGTCAGCGTCGAGGGCACCGCATCGGTGGCCCAGACCGCCGGCACCGCCATTGGCACCGTGTCCGAGCGCCTCAAGGCGACCGGTTCTGCCATGGGCGCCCTCAACGACGTGGCAAAGGGCCTGGAGACCGACATTGCCGGTCTGCGCCAGGCGGTCGGCGCCTTCCTCAACGAGGTCAAGGCGGCCTGACCGCCCGACCCCCTCGCGCATCTTCGGAACGGCCGGGCCTTTGCCCGGCCGTTGCCGTTTGAGGGAGCCTAGCGCGCGAAGGCCTGCTCGACCGCGGCCGCCATGCGCAGCAGGCGGCGGTCCTGGCCCGCGAGGGCCGTCATCATGAAGCCGACCGGCAGGCCCTTCGCCTTGGGGCAGGGGATGGAGATGCCGGTGAAGGTGAAGATGTTGCCGACCGTGGTGTTGCGGAGCACCAGCCCGTTGGCGGTCCAGAACTTCTCGTCCGACGCGATCAGGTCGGAGATCTTCGGCGCCCGGATCGGCGTCGTCGGCAGGATCAGGGCGTCGACGTCCGCAAGACGGTCACGCATGCGCGCCACCAGCTCCGCCCGCTTGTTGACGAGGCGGATGTAGTCGGGGGCAGTCGCCTTGGCGCCGATGCGGATGCGCGCCAGCACCCGGGGGTCGAAGTCCCGGGCCCGCTCCTCCATCCACTCGGCGTGGATGGCGGCAGCCTCCATGGCGACGAAGGGGGCCCGCGCCATGGCGTCGGCGAGCTCCTGAAGCAGGTCCTCGATGGAGATGTCGGTAATCTGGGCACCGGCCTTCGCGAGCCGGGAGGCGGCGGCCTCGAAGGCCTGCTCGACCTCCGGCTCCATCTGGCCGAACAGGCGCCCGCGCGGGATGGCGAGCCTGAGGCCGGACAGCGGCGCCGGCGTCAGCGTCCAGGGCTGCTCTCCGGCCAGCACTGCGTCGGTCGCGGCGCAATCCGCCACGGTCTTCGCCAGCGGGCCGATCGTGTCGAGGGCATAGGAAAGGGGGAAGGCGCCGTTGAGGGGAATGCGGCCATAGGTCGGCTTGAAGCCGACGCAGCCGTTCAGTGCCGCGGGAATGCGGATGGAACCGCCGGTGTCGGAGCCCAGGCCCATGCGCACGGTCCCCTCCGCGGCGGAGACGCCGGCGCCCGAGGAGGACCCACCGGGCACGCGGCTCTTGTCGGCGGCATTGCCGGGCGTGCCGAAATGCGGGTTGATGCCGATGCCGGAGAAGGCGAACTCGCTCATGTTCGTCTTGCCGACGATGACGACGCCGGCCTGGCGGAGGCGCGCGATGGTCGGCGCGTCCGCGGCGGCCGGCGGCTGCGACTTCAGGATGATCGAGCCGGCGGTGGTCGTCTCGCTGGCGACGTCGAACAGGTCCTTGATCGAAATGACCCAGCCGTCGAGGGGCGACAGCTTGACGCCCGCCTTCGCGCGCGCATCGGCGGCGTCCGCCTCCGCCCGCGCCCGCTCCGCATAGACCTTGGTGAAGGTCACGCGTCCGTCGGAGGAGGGATCGTCGATGCGGGCGAGCGAGGCTTCGAGCGCATCGCGGACGGCGGTGGACATGGGAGGCACTCCGGCAAAGGTGAGGGCGCGACTGTCGGCAATGGCGGGGGGTGAGGTCAAGGCGGGTCTGCCGCATGGGCAGGTGGCGGGGGATGCCGTCCCCCGCCGGCTCGCTCACACCGCCTCGGTGCCGCACCACTCCGCCACGAACAGCGCCATGGACTTGGTCGCCTTGCGCAGGCTCTCGATGGAGAAGCGCTCGTCGAAGCCGTGCACCCGCTCGGCGGAGGGCCCGTAGTTCAGGGTCGGGATCTCGTCGAACAGCGCGTAGACGCGCCCGTCCAGATAGGCGGGCGTCACGCTCTCCTTGAGCGGCTCGCCCCAGGCGCGCTGGTGGGCGCGGCCGAGCACGGCCTCGGCCTCCGAGCCGGGGGCGAGGATGTAGCCCTCGGTGGTGAAGCCGTTGAACACGACCCGCGGCGGATTGTTGGCGAGGAAGCGGTCATCGCGGGCCGCCTTGGCGATGGTCTCCTCGATGGCGCGCATCATCGTCTCCGGCTTCTCGCCTGGGAAGATCGAGATGCGGCAGTCGACGGTGCACCAGGCAGGCACGGAGGAGGCCCAGTCGCCGCCCTTGATCTTGCCGAAGTTCAGGTTGATCGGGTGCGCCTCGTCCTTGAACAGCGGATGGTCCGGCGTCTTGGTGTTCCAGAAGGCCTCGAGCTCACGCAGCTTGCGCATCACACCGAAGGCCGCCTCGATGGCGTTCTGGCCCGATCCGGCCTCGCGGACGTGGACCGGATGGCCCTGCACCGTGAACTGGAACCAGACGACGCCGACATTGCCGCGGGTGATCTTGCCCTGGCTCGGCTCGGGGATCAGCGCCGCCTCGGCCTTGTAGCCGCGCAGGTGGCACTGGAGGGCGCCGTTGCCGGTGGATTCCTCCTCGACGACCGACTGCACGTAGACGGTCGCGGCCGGTTGCACGCCCGCGCGCTTCAGGGCGTCGAACACCGCCACCATGGCGCCGTGGCCGGCCTTCATGTCGCCGGCGCCGCGCCCGTAGAACCAGTCGCCGTCGATGCGCGGCTCGTAGGGCGGCGAGGTCCACATCTCCAGCGGTCCCGGCGGCACGATGTCGATATGGCCCTGCATGATCAGGCTGCGGCCGGTCTCCGCCTTCGGGCGGTGGATGCCGACGACGATCGGCGCAGTGGAGTGCGTGTCGGAGAAGGGCGAGCCGCCGGGATGGCGCTTGATCGCCTCCTCGTCCATGGCGAAGCGCTCCATGGCGAAGCCGCGCTTCCTCAGCTCCTGGAACACGAAGTCCTGGACGGCGTGCTCGTCGCCGCGCTGCGAGGGAAAGCGCACCAGCGTCTTCAGGTAGTCGAGCTGGGCGTCGAAGCCGTCGTCGACGGCCTTGACGATGCGGTCGGCGAGGGCGGGGTCGAGGGCCATGGATGATGCTCCGGCGAGGCGGGAAGGGAGGGGGATGGGGTCAGGGCTGGACCGGCTCGGTGCCGCACCATTCGGCGACGAAGAGGGCCATGGTCCGGGTGACGCGGCGCATGCTCTCCAGCGAGAAGCGCTCGTCGAAGCCGTGGATGTTCTCGGAAATGGGGCCGTAGCAGAGCGCCGGAATGCGATCGTACAGGGCATAGACGCGGGTATCGAGATAGCCGGGCGTCACGAGGTCCTGAAGCTTGGCGCCTGTGGCGCGCTCGTGGGCGCGGGCGAGCACGGCTTCGGCCTCGGACCCCGGTTCCAGCGTATAGCCCTCGGTGGTGAAGCCGGTGAAGGTGACCCGCGGCGGATTGTTGGCGAGGAACCGGTCGGCCCGCGCCGCACCCGTCACCGCCTCCTCGACGGCGCGCATCATCGTCTCCGCGCGCTCGCCCGGATAGATGGCGATGCGGCAGTCGATGGCACACCAGGCCGGCACGGAGGAGGCCCAGTCGCCGCCCTCGATCATGCCGATATTGAGGTTGATCGGGTGCTCGACGTCGTCGAAATGCGGGAACTCGCCCTTCTTGGCGTTCCAGCGGGCTTCCAGCTCGCGCAGGGCCCGGATGACGCCCTGCGTCGCCTCGATGGCGTTCTGTCCGGAGCCTGCGTGGCTGACATGGACGGGCAGGCCCGCCACCTCGACGCGGAACCAGACCACGCCGGTGTTGGCGCGAATGATCTTCTCGTCCTCGGGTTCCGGGATGAGCACGGCATCGGCCTTGTAGCCACGCAGGTGGCACTGCAGGGCGCCATTCCCCGTCGATTCCTCCTCCACCACCGACTGCACGGTCACAGTCGCCGCCGGATGCAGCCCGATGCTCGCCAGCGCGTCGAAGACGGCGAACATGGCGGCGTGGCCGGCCTTCATGTCGGCGCCGCCGCGGCCGTAGAACCAGTCGCTCTCCATGTGCGGCTCGAAGGGGTCGCGCGACCAGAGTTCGCGCGGGCCGGCCGGCACCACGTCGACATGGCTCTGCAGGATCAGCGTTCGGCCAGTCTCGGTGCGCGGCCGGTGGATGCCGACGACGATCGGCGCGTCGGAGTGGTCCTCCGTCACCGGCGAGCCGCCGGGATGGCGCGCGAGCGCCTCAGGCTCCATGGCGAAGCGCTCGGTGGCCCAGCCGCGGCGCTTCATCTCGGCGAGCACGAAGTCCTGGCAGGCGTGCTCGCGCCCGCGCGTCGAGGCGAAGCGCACGAGATCGGCGGTCAGCGTCATCTGGCGTTCGAAGCCGGCATCGACGGCAGCGACGATCTTGTCGGCGAGGGTGGGATCGAGAGGCATGGCGGCTCCAGCGGGGAGCGGCGAGCCTAGCCGTGCGCTGCGGCCGATCAACCGTCGCCGGCGCAGCCGAGATGCGCGCCCCACGGCGTATCGCGGAGCGGGGCGCCGATCCCGTCCGCAGTGCAAACCACCCCGCCGCGTGCCGGCCTTGCCTCGGCCCGCCATCCGGGGAACATGGCACAAACCTCTCCAGCCCGGTCGAATCCCGATGAAAGCCGTCTTCACCGACCTGCACAAAGGCCACGATCCCAAGCGCTTCATCCTGCGCGGCAAGTTCGCGCAAGGCGAGGAGCGCCCCGAGCGCGCCGAGCGCCTGGCGGCCGGCCTGAACGCGGGGAACCACGAGCTCGTGCCGAGCGAGGTCTTCGGACAGGGGCCGCGGCTCGGCGTCCATTCCGTCGACTACCTGCGCTTCATGGAAGAGGCGGCCGCCGAGTGGAAGACGCTGGCTGATGCCTCCGACGAGGTGCTGGGGAACGTCCATCCCGTCCGCCGCGGCGGCACCATGCCCCAGTCCATCACCGGCCGCGCCGGCTGGTACATGCAGGACATGGCCTGCGGCATCGGCCCCGACAGCTGGCTCGCCGCGTCCTCGGCGACCGACGTCGCAGTGACGGCCGCCGAACTCGTCATCGAGGGCGAGCGCGCCGCCTATGCACTCTGCCGCCCGCCCGGCCACCACGCCTACCGTGACGCCGCTGGCGGCCACTGCTTCCTCAACAACACCGCCATCGCCGCGCAGTACCTGCGCTCCGTCCACGACCGGGTGGCGATTCTCGACATCGACATCCACCACGGCAACGGCACGCAGGACATCTTCTACGACCGCGGCGACGTGCTCACCGTCTCTGTTCATGCCGATCCCTCGCGCTTCTACCCCTTCTTCTGGGGTTATGCGCACGAGCGCGGCACCGGCGCCGGCGAGGGCGCCAATCTGAACCTGCCGATCCCCGTCGGCTCGGGCGACGATGCCTATGTCGCGGCGGTCGAGGCCTCGGCGAAGACCATCGCCGCCTTCACGCCGGGCATGCTGGTCATCGCGCTTGGTCTCGACGCCTCCGCCGACGATCCCTTCGGCGGCGCCAAGGTGACGGCGGCGGGTTTCCGCCGCGCCGGCGAGGCCATCGCGCGGATGGGCCTGCCGACGCTCTTCGTGCAGGAGGGCGGCTATCTCTCCGACCAGCTCGGGCCGAACCTGACGGCGGTGCTGGGTGGCTTCGAGGCCGCCGCCTGATCAGCCCCGGCGGCCCGACACCGGGCAGGTGTTCATGCCGAGCAGCGTATAGGCCGGGCACCAGCCGAGTGCCGCGGTGGCGAGCGGCACGATGCCGATCCAGCCGAGCCAGTTGTAGCCGGTGGCGGGAACGCCGGTGATGGCGAAGAGCAGGAGGGCGATGCCGGCGACGATGCGCAGGCCGCGGTCGATGCCGCCGATATTGGTGCTGAACATGGGAGCCTCCGTCAGGGGCGCCAGCGGAAAGCCGGTGCCGATGGACGCAGTGGGCGCTTTTTCCGCGACACTGTCGGTGACCTCGTCACACGGAGCGGGCGAGGCGGGCCAGTTTCTCCGGCGCCTTGATCTGGATCACCCCACGCCCGAGCTCCACCATGCCGTCCTGCTCCAGCGCCTTCAGCGCCCGGCTCACCACCTCGCGTGCCGATCCAAGCTCGACCGCGAGGTCGTGATGGGTCGCGGTCACGGCGCCGTCCGCGGCGCGGGCGAGCAGGGCTTCGGCGAGCCGGCGGTCGAGCCTGCGGAAGGCGAGCTCCTCGAAAGTCATGATGAGGTCGGTGACGCGGCTCGCGTAACTCTCCAGCACCGCGTTGCGGAAGGCCGGCGACGCGCCGAGAAGGTTGTGGAAGAGGGGGGCGGGGATCGCGACCGCCGTGACGGCGCTCTCGCAGAGCGCTTCCGCCGAATAGGGCTCGTGCTTGAGCAGGCACGATGTGGTCAGCACGCAGCTCTCGCCGGCGGCAACCCGGTAGAGGACGATTTCCCGGCCGGATTCGGCGACGATCTGCACGCGCACCGAGCCGTCCAGCACGATGAGATAGGCCTCGCACGGTGCGCCCGGCACGAAGGGGTGGGCATCCTTCGGCAGGTGTACGACGCGCGCTCGCCTCGCAACCTGGTCCCGCGCCTCGGCGTCGAGGCCGGCAAAGGCGCCGATCCTCTCGATCCAGGCTGCGGCGGGGTCGGCCGGCTTCGCTTCGTGATCCATGCACCCGAGCCTGAGCCATTGGCTCCCCGGCTTCAAGCTGGCCCAACCGCTTGACACCCGCGGCGCCGCTCGCTCCCCTGACCGCACAAGGTCGCGGCTCAACGCGGCGGGAAGGAAGCGCATCCGTGAGACCCGAGGGCAGGGGGCCGCTGGACTCCCTCTATTTCACCTATCCCCATTTCGCCGCCGAGCGCACGCCGGAGCTCGACGGCGACACGACCCAGCACCCCGTCGTCATCGTCGGCGCCGGGCCCATCGGCATGACCGCCGCCCTGACCCTGGCGCGCTACGGCGTGCGCTCGCTCGTCCTGGACTCGAAGCCCACCTTCAACGACGGCAGCCGCGCCACCTGCATCGCGCGGTCCAGCTTCCACATCTTCGAGCGGGTCGGCGCGGTCGACGCCTTCCTCGCCAAATCGCTCGGCTGGACGACCGGCCGCAGCTCCTATCGCGGGCGCGAGATCTACCGCCTTACCATGCCGGACTCCGAGAACGAGAAGTTCCGGCCCATGTACAATCTGCAGCAGCAATATACCGAGCAGTTCCTCCACGATGCCTGCATGGCGAGCGGGCTGGTTGCCTTCCGCTGGCAGAGCGAGGTGACCGGGACCGACAACCGCGCCGAGGGCGTGACGCTGACCGTCGAGAGCCCGCACGGGTCCTATCCGCTCCGCGCCGCCTTCGTGCTCGCCGCCGACGGCGCCCGCAGCGCGCTGCGGGGCCAGCTCGGCCTGCGCCTGAAGGGCGACAACTACGAAGGGCGCTACGTCATCGCCGACGTGAAGATGGCCTTCGACCACCCGACCGAGCGGCGCGCCCTGTTCGACCCGGCTTCCAATCCCGGCGGCACCGTTCTGATGCACAAGCAACCTGACGCCATCTGGCGCGTCGACTACCAGTTGCGCGAGGGCGAGAGCCCGGATGAGGCGGTGCGCGAGGCGACGATCCGCGCCCGCGTCGGCGCCATCCTCGTCGATCTCGGCCATGACGGGCCTTGGGAACTCGAGTGGTGGTCGATCTACACCGCCAACACCCTCGCCCTCGACGACTACCGCCATGGCCGTGTGATCTTCATCGGCGACAGCGCGCACATCGTGCCGATCTTCGGCGTGCGCGGTCTCAACAACGGCCTCGCCGACGCCCACAATATCGGCTGGAAGCTCGCCTATGTGCTGAAGGGCGAGGCCGGCGAGACGCTCCTCGACAGCTATTCGCCGGAGCGGCGCGGCGCGACCCTCGACGTCTTCGCCAACGCCACCAAGAGCACGCGTTTCATGACGCCGCCGACCCGTGGCCACCGGCTGGTGCGCGAGGCCGTGCTCTCCCTCGCCCTCAGCGAGGATTTCGCGAGAGGCTTCGCCAACCCGCGGCAGATGCAGCCCTACACCTACGGGCAGAGCCCGCTGACGCCCTTCGCAGGCCGCGACGTGGAGTTTGATGCGGGCCCGGTCTCGGGCGCCGCGCTGGTGAATGTCCGCCTCGCCGATGGTTTTCTCTCCGACCATGTCGGCGACGGCTTCACCGCGCTGCTCTTCGCCGATGGCGCGGTGCCGGCCGACATCGCCGCCCTCGTGGGAGGCCTCGCGGCGCGCGAACCTCGCTTCCGCGCGGTCGTGATCGGAGGAACGCTCGAGCACCCTTGCGCGGTCCCGATCGCCGATCCCGGCGGTCGCCTCGCGAACGCCTACGGCGCCGTGCCCGGCACGCTCTATCTCGTCCGGCCGGACCTCCATGTCGCCGGCCGCTGGCGGCAGGCCGTGCCGGCCGAAGTGCTCATAACCCTCAATGCCGGTCTCGGGAGGCCGCAATGACCTCCGCTTCTACCCCCGCGACGCTCCCCTTCGAGGATCTCGAACGCGTCTACGAGCAGCTCGCCGCCGCCATCGACCGGGCGGGGGAGGCAAACGAGGCGCTGTTCCTGACGAAGCTGGTCATGGTGATGGCCCACCGTGCCGGCACCGGGCTTGACTTCGCGGCCTGTGTCGCCACCGCGCTGGACAGTCTCGACCTTGCCGCTCAGCCGGCGCCGTCCGTCCCGCCGGCGGCCTGAGCCAGGAGCGCCGCCCCTCCCGGCACCGGCACTTGTCGAGGGGTCAAAAGAACATATCATGAACATCGATTGATTCCCTCATCCGGGGCTGCGACCATGACAATGACCCTCTTTTCCGGCCCGCTCAGCATGTTCGGGGCCAAGGCGGAGATCGCCGCGCGTGAGAAGGCGATCCCCTTCGATCTCGTCATGGTGCCCTTCGACATGCAGCGCCTGTACGACCCCAAGCATCCGGAGGTCACCCGGATCAATCCGAAGCGGCAGGTGCCCGTCCTGGTCGACGGGCCGGTCGAGATCTTCGATTCGACCCAGATCTTCGAATATTTCGAACATCTGCGGCCCGAGCCGCCGCTCTGGCCGGAATCGCCAGCGGACCGCGCCCGGGCGCGGCTGATCGAGCATCTCTCGGACGAGGTCTATTTCCCGCCCGTGATCCGCCTGATGAGCTTGCAGGACCGGCCGGACGACCCCGCCGCCGTGGCCGCCCGGGAGGCCGCCGCCGCCGTCTGCAGACGGCTCGAGGATGTGATCGGCGAACAGGCCTACCTCGCCGGCGCCTATTCCTATGCCGACATCGCCTTCTTCATGGCGCAGCTGTTCGGTGAGCGCATGGGGGCAAGGCTTGCGGACGATACGCCGCGCCTCATGGCCTGGCGCCAGCGCATGGGCCGTCGGCCCGCCGTGCGCGCCGTGGTCGGCCCGATGCTGGACTATCTCAGAGGGCAAGGGCGCCCGATCCCCGAGCCGTTCCAGGCCATCGCCGCGGACTGACGCGGAGGGCCGTCAGTCGTCCGTCGGGCCGCCTTCGACCGGTCCCGCGCCGCGGCCCCTGAACCCCATGGCGAGCACGTACAGCTCCTTCGAATCGGCTCGGCTCGCCTGCGGCTTGATGTGTTTCACAGTGGCGAAGTCGCGCTTCAGGTCGCCGAGGAGATCGCCCTCGGTGCCGCCCTGCAGCACCTTGCAGAGGAAGTGGCCGCCGGGGGCCAGCACCTCGCGCGCGAAGTGGATGGCGAGTTCCGCCAGATAGATGATCTTGATCTGGTCGGTCTTGCGGTGGCCGGTGGCGTTCGCCGCCATGTCGGAGAGCACCACGTCCGCCTCGCCGCCGAGCATTTCCTTCAGCCGCTCCGGCGCATCGTCGGTGGTGAAGTCGCCCTTCATGAAGGCGACGCCGGGCACGGGATCGATGTCGAGCAGGTCAATGCCGACGATCTTGCCGCGGCCCTGGTCGAGGCCGATGCGCTTGGCCGCCACCTGCAGCCAGCCGCCGGGCGCAGCGCCGAGGTCGACGATGCGCTGGCCGGGCTTCAGGAGTTTCGCCCGGTCGTCGATCTCGATCAGCTTGAAGGCGGCGCGCGAGCGCCAGCCCTCGCGCTTCGCGCGGGCGACATAGGGGTCGTTGAGCTGGCGCTCCAGCCATTTCTGCTGGCTGGTGGTCCGCTTCTTCGCCGTCTTCAGGCGCACCGCCAGCTGGCGGCCGCCACCGGTCTTCGTCGTCATCGGCCGCCTCCCGGTCCGTTCGGCCTCGGCTCCTGGCGGTGGTGGAAAGGACGGCGCCAGACGCCGTCCTGGCGCATCAGGCTGACGAGGATGCCCTCGCGCAGCCCCCGGTCGGCGACGCGCAGCCGCTGGCAGGGGAAATGCCGCCGCATGCCCTCCAGGATGGCGCAGCCGGCGAGGACCAGGTCCGCCCGTTCCGCCCCGATGCAGGGATGGGCGATGCGGTCCTCGTAGGTCATGTCGAGCAGCTGGTCGAGGATGACGTCCACCTCGCCGGCTCCGAGCCAGGCCCCGTCGACACGGCGCCGGTCGTATTTCGGCAGGCCGAGATGGACGCCGGCGAGCGTCGTCACCGTGCCAGAGGTGCCGAGCATGTGCAGATGCTCGATCTGCGCCTGGATCGCCTTGCGATGGGCGAAGGGCTCCACCATGGCGGCGACCTCGTCGACCATGCGCCCGAAGCTCTCGCGCGTCACGTGCTTGCCGTCGTGCCGTTCGGCCAGAGTCACCACACCGACGGGCAGGGAGGTCCAGCCGAGAATCTCCGCCGTCGGCGGTCCGCCCTGCCGGCCGGGGCCGCGCGGCAGCAGCCACACGATCTCCGAGGAGCCGCCGCCGATGTCGAAGAGGATGACGCCGCGCGAGCGCGGGTCGGCCAGCGGCACGCAGCCCTGGGCGGCGAGCTGCGCCTCGGTGCGCCGGTCGACCACCTCGAGCGCCAGCCCGGTCTCGGCCTTGACGCGCTGGATGAAGGCATCGCCGTTGGTCGCCTGGCGGCACGCTTCCGTGGCGATGAGGCGGGCGCGGGCGACCTGCCGGTCGCGGAGCTTCATGCGGCAGACCTTGAGCGCCTCGACGGCCCTGTCCATCGCCGCCTCGCTCAGCCGGCCCGTCTGGGCCAGGCCCTCGCCGAGGCGCACGATTCGCGAGAAGGCGTCGACGACGCGGAAGCTCGCGCCCTCGGGCTTGGCCACCAGCAGGCGGCAATTGTTGGTTCCGAGATCCAGCGCGGCATAGAGCCTGCGCGGCCGGTGCGGCTGGGGAGCACGGGCCTCGCCCGTCTTCCCGTCCGATTCCGGACGCACGCCCAAATCTCCCGGCGAACCGCGGGGCGGCTCGTGGGTCATGGCGACCTTTCCCGCCGGAGGCCGGAACGCGCGAGCGCTCGACGGACGACCGGCTGATCTGTTCAGTTGGCGCCAAGTGTATCAGGGCGGGGGGCGGCTGCAAGCCTTCTGGTACCGGCCTTCAAAAGCTGTCGGCCGGGGCTTGAACAGCCCGGCGCAATCGACTATGACCGCGCCTCGCACGGCATCGCGCCCCCTTCGGGGAGCGCTGCTGGGGGATAGTTCAACGGTAGAACATCGGACTCTGACTCCGAGAATCTTGGTTCGAATCCAGGTCCCCCAGCCAGCCGGCTGCGTGTTCTTCCCTCTCGCTCTGAAATTGCGGCGACAGCCGTGACTTTGCCGTCGGCGGGCGTGGGTCCGGCGGCTGGCTTTTGCTTGCGCGGTCCCGCGCCCGGAGCGCAGCCGATCGCGTCCGCCGCAGCTCCGGCGGAGCGCGTGCCTTGCGGCGGCCCCACGCTTTCCGTCGCGCGTTCAGCGCTTGCTGACGCCCCAGGTGATCGGCTGGCCCGCCGGCCAGGGCCTGTATCCCTGCACGCGGGGGTGGCTCGCCTCCACATTGGGGTTGAAGTAGAGGCCGATGATCGGGACGTCCGTGCGGATCTTCGCGTGGAGCTGTGCGAACAGGCCGGCCCGCGCGCGGTCGTCCGCCGTCCGCTCGCTCTCCACCAGCAGCCGGATGGCGTCGGCATCGCCATACTGGGCGGTCTTGATCTGGCTCTTGTCGGCGATGAAGGTCGCGTACATCAGCCCCGGGTCGAAGCGGGCGGAGAACCCGAAGGACTGCATCTGGAAGCGGCCGTTGAGGTAGTTCGACAGCTGCGTCGCCCAGTCGATCACCTCGAGCTGCACCTTGAAGCCCGCGGCGGTCAGCATCGCCTCGGCCATGACGGCGTTCTGGTACATGTTGGCATATTGCCGGTTGGTCTGGATCTTCAGCGGCTCGCCGCGATATCCCGCCTCGCGCAGCAGCGCCTGGGCGCGGGCCGGGTCATGGGCCGGCCACTGCAGGTAGCCCGGCCCGAAGAAGGCGGTGGCCTCGCTGACGGAGGACGGATTGGCCTCCGCCATGCCGAGGTTGCGGGCCTCCGCGATCTGCCTGAGGTCGAGGGCGTGGGCGATGGCCTGGCGGATCTTGACGTTCGACAGCAGCGGGTCGTCGGTCTGCAGCAGGAGCGTCGACCAGCTGAGCCCGGGCGCCGAGGTCACGGTCATGCCCCGCTGCTTCAGCGTGTCGATCTGCTGCGGCTCGATCTGGTGGACGACATCCACGGCGCCCGTCACCAGGGCGGCCTCGCGGGCGCTGCTGTCGGGGATGATCCGGAACTGGACCTGGTCGACCTGCATGACCCTCGCCCCGGAGAAACCGTCGGCCGCCGCGCCGGAGGGGCGGTATCCCGGGACCTTGTCGAGGAGCACATACTCCGCCCGGCGCCACTCCCGCAGGCTGAGGGGGCCGGATCCGATCGGCGTCGTCCACTTGCCCTCCGCATCGACGCTGTCGGGATGGGCGGCGACCACATGGCACTGGATGTTGGCGAGCTGCTTGAGGAAGACGCCGCTCGCCCGGTCGAGGCGGAACACCACCGTCCGCGGATCGGGGGCCTCCACCGCAGCGACCCGCGCGCCCGAGCGACCGTCGAAGATGGCCCGGCAGGCCCAGGTGGAGGCGCCGATCAGCCGCTCCCACATCCACTTCACCTCGGCCGAGGTCACGGGCTTGCCGTTGTGGAACGTGGCGCCCTCCCTCAGAGTGAAGGTGTAGGTGCGCCCCTCGTCCGAGACCAGCCAGCTGTCGGCCAGGGCCGGACCGACCGTGAGGTCGCGACGATAGGCGACCAGCCCCTCGAAGATCTGGTGGATCACGGTGTCGGTGTTCGAGTCGCGGTTGACGCCCGGTTCGAGGCTGCGGATGTCGGCGTTCATGCCGACCACCAGGCGGCTCGGCGTCTGTGCGGCGGCCGCTGCGGGGAGGGCGAGTGCGAGAGCCGCCACCAGCGGCAGGGTCCACGAGGCAGGGGTCATCCGCATCTCTCCATCACGGTCGGGGGGTGGTCGGGGAAGGCGCGAGGCGAGCCATCTGCTCGCCCAGGAAGTCCTTGACGGCCGGCATGAGCCCGTCCCAGCGGTGGGGAACCCCGGGGACGCTGTCGTGGCGCACGGCGATGCCGTAGTGCGAGAGGCTCGCCCCGAGCGAGGCCAGCCGCTCCGGGCGGTTGCCGCCCGCCACATCCCAGTCGGGCCGCCAGCCGGGATGGGTGGGCGTGATGGTGATCTCCCAGGTGTCGAGATCGTCGGCGCCGATCACCGTCTGGACGGCCACGGCGCGCATGGCCTCGAGATCGATCGGACGGCCCCACACCGCCGCGAAGTCGCGCACGCCGACCCAGTAGTCGCGTTCGCGGTCGAGCAGCGTCACGATCCCTGGTGCGCCGATCGACACCGCATGCAGCCGTTCAGGGTGCAGGTAGAAGAACCGGTGGGCGAAATGGCCGCCGCCCGAAAAGCCGAACAGGCTGAACCGCGGACCGGCGAGGCGATAGCGCGCCCCGATCTCCTCGATCATGTCGAGGAGGGCCAGGTCGTAGCGCACGGCGCAGGGCACCATGAGCTTGTAGGACGACACGTCGGCAGGGCCGGTGATGCCGGCGGGAAAGAGCGGCGCCAGGACGATGCAGGAATGGGCCTCGGCGAAGTCCGCGAAGGCGTCGCGGCTGCTCGTGGCGTCGCGCAGCGTGCCGTGAACGACCACGACCAGCGGATAGCGCTCCGCACCGTCCTCGTCATAGCCCAGTGGCACATAGGCACAGTAGGACAGGCGGGGGTCGAAACGGCTGGCATAGACCGTCGTCCTGCCGAAATCGTAGGACGACAGCCGCCTGCCGTGGACGCGCCGCGTCGGGGTCATACCGGGCTCCAGGCGGGCGTGACGGGGGTGCGGGGCGTGCCGTGGGCCTCGATCACCTCGGCCGCGTCGAAGATGAGATCCTCGCGGAAGCGTCCGGCGACCACCTGGACACCGGTCGGGATGGTGCCGGCGAGGCCGATCGGCACGGCGAGGCCGGGCAGCCCCATGACGGAGATCGCCATCATCGGCCCTTGCGCCTCCAGCACGCGCGCCGTGGTCGGCGCATCGGTCACGTCGAAGCCGACCCGGTAGGGCAGGTCGTAGGAGACGGGCATCACCACCACCGGATAGGTCTCGAGGAACACCTGCCAGTCGCGCAGCGCCGCCGAGCGCTCGCCGAGGGCGGTCAGCACGTCCTGCGGCCCGTAGGAGGGCAGGACCTCGTGCCAGAGGGCGACCGCCCGCCTGATGCCCTCGTCGCCGTTCTTGTCGATGAGCGGCTGAAGGCCCGCCATGACGTCGGGCATGGCCATCTTCGCCCAGACGCGCGCGATGGCGTCGATCCGCGGCGGCGCGACCTCCTCGACCCGGTAGCCGCCGGCCGCGAGCCGCCGCCCGGCCTCGCGGACGGGCTCCGACACCTCCGGGGCGACCGCAACCTCCTCCGATCCGGTGACGAGGGCAACGCGCACGGGCCGTTGTGCCGGCGGGAACGGGGCGGGGACCACGCAGCGCGTGTCGAGCGGGCTCGGCTGGGCCATGGCCGCGAAGGCGAGGCGCATGTCGCGCATGGAGCGGGTGAGGGGGCCCTGCACCGCCATGAGCTGCGAGGCGATCGGAGCCAGGCCGGTCGCCGTGCCGTTGCTCGAGGGGATGCGGCCGAAGCTCGGGCGCAGGCCGAAGAGGCCGCAGCAATAGGCAGGATAGCGGACCGAGCCTGCGATGTCGTTGCCATGGGCGATGGGACCGATCCCGGCGGCAACCGCGGAGCCCGCCCCGCCCGACGAGCCGCCCGGTGTCACGTCGCGGTCCCAGGGATTGAAGGTCTGACCGTGCAGGTCGTTGTCGGTGTGCCAGCGCATCGAATAGCCGGGCGTGTTGGTGCGCCCGATGACGATGGCGCCCGCACGGCGCAGGTTGGCGACCACCGGATTGTCGCTGGCGGCGACGAGCTCGCGGTAGGCGACAATGCCGCCGTCCGTCGGGTGCCCCTGCTGGTCGATGTTGACCTTGATGGTGACGGGGACGCCGTGGAGCGGACCGACAGGCTCCCCGCTGCGGAGCGCCGCGTCCGCCCGCGCCGCATCGCGGAGGGCCTCCTCGTCGAAGCGCCGGACCACCGCGTTGAGGGCCCCGTTGACCGCGTCCATACGTGCGAGGCAGGCCGCGACCGCCTCGCGGCTGGACACCGCGCCGGCCCGGATCAACGCCGCGAGTTCGCTGGCATCGAGCGCCCACAGGCCGGAACCTGCGGGATCCCCGGCCTTGCCGGGCGTCGCCAGGGGGTGAGCGGACGTGACTGCGGGCATCGGTCTTCCCTCCGGATTGCCATGGAGGACGATGAGATGTATTTTGTCAACTCATGAGACACATGTTGCGAAGCGCTTCAGCGGGCCGGCGGGTCGGGGCACCTCGGCCGCCCGTCGCCCATGCGGAACTCCGGCCGTCGTCCTTCCCCTTCGCCGCGGCCCGGGTTCGGGCTATTCCTGGAACCCGTTCATGACGTCCCCGCCGGTTCCCATGTCCTCAAAGCCCCGATCGCCCGCCGCCAGACCGACCCGCGGCAAGCCGCGCGCCCCCGCCGCCGCGGCGCCGGCGGCCCCACTCGTGTCGGCAGAGCCCCCGAGCCGGCTCCAGCGCGATCTCCTGCCGCGGATCGTGGAATTGCTGCGCATCGACGGGGCGGAACCCGGCCACCGCATCACCGAGGCGGCCATGGCGCGGCGCCTCCAGGTCTCGCGGACGCCGGTCCGTGCGGCCCTCAAGCACCTGGCGGAGCGGGGGGTGCTCGCCGCCCTGCCCGGCGGGGGGCTGACCCTCGCCCGCCCGCTTGACCAGCTGGCGGACGCCGAGTTTGCCTCCGTCGGGGTGGAGATCGACGTCTGGTGCTCGCGCATGGCGCGCGACCGGCTGTCCGGCGCCCTCCCGCATCAGGTCTCCGAGGCGGACCTGATGCGACGCTACGATCTCGGCCGTCCGCTGCTGCTGCGCATCCTCAACAAGCTCGCCGAGGTGGGGCTCGTGGAGCGGCTCCCCGGGCACGGCTGGCTCTTCTCGCCGGTCAACGATCCCGCCGCCATCGCCGAAAGCTACGCCTTCCGCCGCATCATCGAGCCGGCGTCCCTGCTGGAGGCCGCCACCCGCATCGATCCCGCCTGGCTCGCCGAGATGCGCCGCCGGCACGAGGAGATGCTGACCCGGACCTGGAACGAGGCCCTCGCGGTCTCCCTGTTCGAGATGAACGCGGATTTTCACGAGGGGCTCATTGCCGCGTCGGGCAACCGCTACCTCCTGCTCGCGATCCAGCAGCAGACGCGCCTCAGGCGCTACACCAACTACGAATGGCGCTACGGCCCGGAGCGGGTGAAGGTGTCGTGCCGGCAGCACCTGGAGATCATCGCGCGGCTCGAGGCGGGAGAGATCGAGGTCGCCGCGGCCCTCCTGCGCCAGCATCTCGATCTCGCCCGGACCGTCAGCCTCGGGCCGCGCTGACCACCGCTGTCGGCGGGCGATGCCCTATCGAGCCCTTGCGCCGTGTTCTTTATCACATCATAGTACATGACATGGCGGCGGCCCTCCACCGTTTCGGGGGGTGTCGGCCTGGCATGGCCGGTCGCGGCGTGCCGTCCCCTCGCACCCGGACCAAAAGGTCCGGAGGCGACAGCCGGATCAGGTATTGGCGATGACGATTGTTCCCCAGCTCAATCTCAGCCGCGAGGCGCTCGAACCCTACTGGATGCCCTTCACGGCGAACCGCGCCTTCAAGGCCGCTCCGCGTCTGATGATCGCGGCCAAGGGCATGTATTACACCACGGCCGAGGGGCGGCAGGTTCTCGACGCCATGGCGGGTCTGTGGTGCGTCAATGCCGGTCACGGCCAGCAGCGCATCACCGACGCGATCCGCGAGCAGGCGGGCCACCTCGACTACGTCTCCTCGTTCCAGATGGGCCACCCGATCGCCTTCAAGGCGGCCGAGCGCATCGCCGGTCTCACGCCCGCGGGGATGGACCACGTCTTCTTCGTCAATTCCGGCTCCGAGGCGGTGGATACCGCGCTCAAGATCGCCCGCGCCTATCACCGCATGCGCGGGGAGGGGCACCGCACGCGCCTCATCGGCCGGGCCAAGGGCTATCACGGCATGGGCTTCGGCGGCCTGTCCGTCGCCGGCATCGGCCGCCACCGCCGGGACTTCGGGCCGCTCCTCCCAGATGTCGCCCATCTTCCCCACACCTATTCGCGCGAGCACCAGGCCTTTTCCCGCGGGCAGCCGGACTGGGGCGCCCACCTCGCCGACGAGCTGGAGGCCATCGCTCAGATCAACGATCCCTCGACGATCGCCGCGGTCATCGTCGAGCCGGTGACGGGGTCGGGCGGCGTCCTGCCGCCGCCGAAGGGCTATCTCGAGCGCCTGCGGGCCATCTGCGACAAGCACGGCATCCTGCTCATCTTCGACGAGGTGATTACAGGCTACGGCCGGCTCGGGACGCCTTTCGGCTCGGCGGCGCTCGGCGTCATGCCCGACATCATCACTTGCGCCAAGGGCATGACCAACGGCGCGGTGCCGATGGGCGGCGTCATCGCTTCTGACCAGGTCTACGACGCCTTCATGGCGGGTCCCGAGGGCGCCGTCGAACTGATGCACGGCTACACCTATTCGGGCCATCCGCTCGCCTGCGCGGCGGCCATCGCCTCGATCGACGTCTACGAGGAGCAGGACATCTTCGCCAACTGCGCCCGTGCCGCGGCGCGCTGGGAGGACCAGGCCCATTCCCTCCAGGGCGAGCCCCACGTCGTCGACGTCAGGAATATCGGGCTCCTCGCGGCGATCGAGATCGCGCCGAAGGCCGGCGAGCCCGGCGGGCGTGCGCTTGCCGCCGGCAACATCTGCTTCGAGGCCGGCGTGCTGGTCCGCACCGCGGGGGATGCCCTCGTCCTGTCTCCGCCGCTGATCATCGCCGACGGCGAGATCGACCGGATCTTCGAGACGATCCGCGGCGCCGTCCGGGCCCTCGCCTGAGATCCATCTCCGGCAGGCGCCCCGCGCCTGCCGGGCCGCGCCCTACTTATTCAGCGGCACGCAGCACCCGGCCGTCGCGGGTTCCCTCGAAGGCCGCTTCCTCCATGTCCAGGCGGTAGGCGGTGAACGTCCGGTCCGCCGCCGGCAGCATGGCCACCTCCATGCGGCCGAGGGAGGGCGTCATCACCACCATCGCCACCGTCGCCGTCACCATCCCGGACAGGGAAGGGAAGGGCGGGCGGCAGACCGAGCGCGGCGACTGGAACGTGTCGAGCAGGGCTTCCTTGACGACGTCCGTCGTCACCCGGCCGCGGTGGGGCGTGACGAGCTGGCGCACCCTGATGTCGCGATAGAGCGAGTCGGGCGTCGTCGCGATGCCGGTATCCTTCAGCTTCGACAGGGCGACCGGGCTCTGCCAGTGATTGGCGTGGGCGAGGATGCCCCCGTCGGGGAAGACCTGGAATGTCTCGTCCGGCGCACACTCGAAATCGATCACGATCCCGGCGGGGTGGCTGATGATCATGTTGTTGGAGGCCGATTTCGGCGTCGCATAGACCGCATGCATGGCCATCGCCAGGTTGTCCTGCTGCAGGGCCTTGCGACGGATGAGGGCGAGGGGGACGCCGGTCTGGCTATAGTCCCGGTCGGACTGCAGGTAATTGGCCGTGATGGCGATTCCCGCCGCGTTGAAGCCGGAGCGCGCCAGACCCCCGGCCTCGGTGAAGGTGAGGATGTCGGGTCCGTCGGCACGCCGGATCTTCAGCACGACCGCGGTCTCGGCGCAGTCGACCTTCCAGTCCCAGTTCTGGGCGTGGATCAGGCGCCCGTCGGCCGTCGCCTCCCCCGTCACCACGAGGCCCGTGCATTCCATGTCGGCGGCCGCGACGGCGGCCGCCCGGCGGCGTGACCCCAGCTTCAGGATTTCCGTGCGCGCGTTCAGCAGCACCACGTCCTCGAAGGCGACGCCGGCGCCGCGGGCGATGCCCTGCATTTCCGGCACGTAGTCGGCGTCAAAACGCTCGATCGTCGGCAGGAAGCCGCCGACCAGTCCGTGAATGTCGGCGATGGCGAGATCAGACCCGGCGAGCTGCTGCTGGTAGTGGGCGATGCCGAGCCTGACGCGGTCACGGGCGGCCTCGCCGTACTGTTCGCCCCGCTCCTGGGGGGAGCCGGAGACCTCGATCAGCGGCGCCGGGGTTGCCATGGGTGCCCTCGTTGTTTTTTGTCGACATGAAAACCATTATCGTTGATGATGTTTGGGAGCAAGGAGACGGGACGATGTTTTTTCGTTGCAGCCAGAGCGCGAGAATGCGGGACTGCCGACCGACCGGTGTCCCGGGCTGAGGGGCGGACCCATGGCCGGCTACATCGCCCGTCGTCTTCTGCTGACGATCCCGACGCTGGTTCTCGTCGCGCTTGCCGTCTTTGCGCTGATCCGCATGGTTCCCGGTGACCCCGCCCAGCTGATGCTCGGCGACAGCGCCGACGCCGAGACGCTGGAGGCCCTTCGCAAGGCGATGGGCCACGACCGCTCTCTCGCCGCGCAGTTCCTGCACTGGGGCGGCAGGGTGCTGGCCGGCGATCTCGGGCTCTCGATCACCAGCCGCGAGCCCGTCCTCCCGCTGATCCTGACGCGCTTTTCCGTGACGGCCCAGATCGTGGTCGTCGCCGTGGTCCTGTCGAGCCTCATCGCCATCCCACTCGGCATGATCGCCGCCTGGCGGCAGAATTCCGGTCTCGACCTCGGCATCACGGCGTTCTCGACGCTGATGGTCTCCCTGCCGAGCTTCTGGCTCGGCCTGATCCTCCTGCTGGTCTTCGGCGTCTGGCTCCAGTGGCTGCCCATCGTCGGCTATGTCGGCCTCGCCGAGGCTCCGCTGCGGTCGCTGAGCTTCGTGGTCCTCCCGGTGCTGACGCTGGTCCTGATCGAGATCGGCGTGCTCACGCGCATGGCGCGCGCCGCGACCATCGACGTCCTCGGCCTCGAATACGTCGCCCACGCCCGCGCCAAGGGCGTCTCCGAGGCCGGCGTCATGGTGCGCCACGTCCTCCCCAACGCCTTCGCGCCGACCCTGACCCTGATCGGCGTCGTGCTCGGCAATCTCCTCGGCGGCATCGCGGTCATCGAGACCGTCTTCACCTTGCCGGGCCTCGGCCGCCTCATGGTCGATGCGATCTTCCAGCGCGACTATCCCGTGGTGCAGGGCGTGATGCTCTTCATCGCCACGACCTACGTCCTGGTGAACCTCGCCGTCGATCTCGCCTACCCCCTGTTCGATCCCCGCGTGGCGGCGGAGGCGTGATGCGCGCGCGGCTCAACCTGATCATCGGCGGCACGCTGGTCTCCGCTCTCGTCGTCATGGCGGCGACGGCCATGGTCTGGACACCGGCGAGCCCGGTTCGCGTCAACATCCGGGCCCGGCTGCTGCCGCCCTCCGGCCAGTACTGGCTCGGCACCGACGAGTTCGGCCGCGACGTGCTGTCCCGGCTGATGACCGGCGCCCAGACCAGCCTGACGGTGGCCGTCACCACGGTCGTGGTGGCCATGGCCATCGGCATCGCCGTCGGGGTGACGAGCGGCTTCTTCCGCGGCTGGATCGACCGCGTGCTGATGATGGCCAATGACGCGCTGCTGGCCTTCCCCGGCATCCTGCTGGCGCTCGGCCTGCTGGCGGTCATCGGCCCCTCGCAATGGGGCATCGTGCTGGCGCTCGGCCTCGCCTATGCACCCACTGTCGCCCGCGTCGTGCGCGGCCAGGTTCTGTCCCTGCGCGAGCGCGAATTCGTCGAGGCCTCGCGCGCCCTCGGCAACAGCCAGGCCTACACCCTCGTCCGCCACGTCCTCCCCCACACGGTGTCGCCGCTCATCGTGCTGGCGACGTCCATGTGCGGCTGGGTCATCCTCGCCGAGAGCGCGCTGTCGTTCCTCGGTCTCGGCGTGCCGCCGCCGGCGCCGACCTGGGGCAACATGCTCTCGGCGGCCCGGCCCTTCATGGAGACCGCGCCCCAACTCGCCATCGTGCCGGGCGTCATGATCGCGCTCTGCCTGCTCGGCGCCAACCTGCTGGGGGATGCCCTGCGCGACCTCCTCGATCCGAGGATGCTGGGCCGATGACCGCGACACCCGCAAAGCCGGACGCATCGATACCGGGGGTCTCTTCCCCCGTTCTTGCCGTGCGTGACCTCCGGGTTGGAACACCGTCCGGCTTCGTTGCCGTGGCCGGCGTCAGCTTCGACATCGGCGCGGGAGAGATCCTGGCGGTGGTGGGCGAATCCGGCTCCGGCAAGACCGCCACGGGCCGCGCGGTGATCGGACTGCTGCCGAGCGGCCTTGCCGTCACGGGTGGTTCCATCGCGATCGCTGGCGAGGAGGTGACGGCCCTCGCGCAGGGGCAGTTGCGGTCCATTCGCGGCGCGGTCGTCGGCATGGTCTTCCAGGAGCCGATGGTTTCGCTCAATCCGGCGCTGAGCATCGGCCTCCAGATGTCCGAGGCCCTTCGGATCCACACCACCATGCGGGACGCCGAGATCAAGCACGCGATCCTCGCCATGCTCGCGCGCGTCGGCATCGCCGATCCCGAAGGTTGTCTCGCCGCCTATCCGCACGAGTTCTCGGGCGGCATGCGCCAGCGGATCATGCTGGCCAGCGTCATGCTGTTGAAGCCGCGGCTCCTCATTGCCGACGAGCCGACCACCGCACTCGACACCCTTTCGCAGGCCGAGGTCCTTGACCTCATGGTGGAACTGACGCGCGAGAGCGGCACGGCGGTGATGCTGATCACCCACAATCTCGGCCTCGTCGCCCGCTATGCCGACCGCGCCCTTGTCATGCGCCGCGGCGAGATCGTCGAGGAAGGCGCGGCGCGGCGCCTTCTTGCCGATCCCCGGCACCCCTACACGCGCGCTCTCGTCGACGCCCTGCCGCGTCGCACGGTGCGCCGGGTCGTCCCCGTCGCCCGGGACCCGGTGATCCGCGCGGAAGGGCTTTCCGTCCGCTTCGCCTCGGGTGGCGGCTGGCTGAGGCCGCGGCGGATCGTGCGCGCGGTCGACGGCGTCGACCTCTCCGTCCATGCCGGCGAGACGGTCTCGCTGGTCGGCGGCTCCGGTTCCGGCAAGACCACCCTCGGGCGGGCCATGCTGCGGCTGGTCGAGCCGAGCGCCGGGCGGATCCTCTTCAGGGGCGAGGACGTCTCGGCCCTGAAGGGATCCCGTCTGCTGCCCTTCAGGCTGGCGTGCCAGATCGTCTTCCAGGACCCCTATTCCTCGCTCGACCCGCGCATGCGGATCGGCGCGATCGTCAGGGAGCCGCTCCGGCTCGTGCCCGGCCTCGACGCGGCGGAGGCCGCGCGGCGCGTGGCGGCCATTCTGGACGACGTGGGCCTCACCGGTCTCGAGGCGCGCTATCCGCATCAGCTCTCGGGCGGCCAGCGTCAACGCGTGGCGATCGCCCGCGCCCTGGTCAGGCGGCCCGACTTCGTCGTGGCGGACGAGCCGGTCTCCGCCCTCGACATGACCATCCAGAAGCAGATCCTCGCCCTGTTCCGGTCTCTGCAGCAGTCCTACGGCTTCGCCTGCCTGTTCGTGAGCCATGACCTGGCCGCCGTCGAGGAAATCTCCGACCGGGTGGTGGTGATGCAGGAGGGCAGGATCGTCGAGGAAGGCCCGCGCGACGCCGTCTACGACCATCCCCGACACGACTACACGCGGCGGCTGCTGGCGGCCTCACCGCGTCTCGAAAGCGAAACGCCCGCGGCGAAAGGAGTGACGATGAGCGAGCCCCAAGCGATCGACCGCAGCGACGGCCTTCGCCGGATCTATGACCCGCCCGCCGAGATGACCACCCGCAAGATCCTCGACCGGCTCGATGATCACTGTCGCCGGTTCATCGCCCTGTCGCCCTTCCTGACCATCGCGAGCACCAGCGAGGGCGGCACCGACTGTTCGCCGCGCGGCGACGAACCGGGCTTCGTCCGCGTCGTCGACGAAAGGACCCTGCTGCTCCCCGACCGGCGCGGCAACAACATCCTCGACACGCTCCAGAACGTCCTGACGCGCCCGGACGTGGGCCTCCTCTTCCTGGTGCCGGGGCTCAACGAGACCCTCAGGGTCAACGGCCGGGCCCGCATCGTCACCGATCCCGCCGTGCTCCAGTCCATGGCGATCAAGGGCAGGATCGTCCCGAGCTCGGCGATGGAGATCACGGTGGAGCAGGTCTATTTCCACTGCGGACGGGCAGTCCTGCGGTCGGACCTCTGGAACCCGGAGAAGAAGGTCGGCCGCGACGCCTTTCCACCGCTCGGCACCGTGCTCGCCGACCAGATCAAGGGCGTCGACCCCGACCTGGCCAACCAGCGCCTCGCCGTCGCCTACACCACCAATCTCTACTAGCGCGGCCGCCTGTTCGCGCTAGTCGTTGGACCGGATGTTGGCGCTGCGGACGAGACGCCCCCACTTGTCCGATTCGGCCGCCAGCCACGTGGCGAGTTCTGCGGGCGAGGAGCCGAGGGCCTCGACAGAGAGCTCGGCGAGCCTCGTCCTGACGCCGTCCTGGCGCATGACCTGAACGATCGAGGCGGACAGGCTGTCGATCACCGCCGCGGGCGTCGCCGCCGGCGCGAAGACGCCGTTCCAGGTCGTCACCTCGAAACCCGGCAGGCTGTCGGCCACCGGTGGGAGTTCGGGAAGCAGCGGGTTGCGCCCGGGCGTGGTCACGGCCAGCGCCCGCACCGTGCCCGCCTTCACCTGCTGGACGACGGCGGTCAGGATGTCGAACATCACGTCGAGGCGGCCGCCGATCAGGTCGTTGAGCGCCGGACCGGTGCCCCGATAGGGCACGTGGGTCATGGTGACGCCGGTCATCTGGCAGAACAGCTCCGCTGCGAGATGGGCCGACGTCCCGATACCGGCCGAGCCATAGGTGATCTTGCCCGGCGCCGCCTTCGCCGCGGCGATCAGGTCGGCGGTCGAGCGCATCGACACGTGCGGGCCGACGAGCAGGACGTTCGGCACGGTCGCGATGAGGCTGACGGGCGCGAGATCCTTGAGCGGATCGAAGGGCAGGTTCTTGAAGATATGATGGTTCGTCGAGATGGAAACCGACGCGACCAGGAGCTCGTGCCCGTCCGGCGCCGCCTTCGCCACCTGGCTGGCGCCGATCGTGCCGCCGGCACCCGGCTTGTTCTCGATGACGACCGGCACGCCCAGACGTCCGCCAAGGCCTTCCGCCGCGATCCGTGCGATGACGTCGGTGGAGCCGCCGGCGGGGAACGGCACCACCAGCTTGAGCGGGCGTCCGGCGGGGAAACCGCTCGCCCTCGCCATCGTCGGTGCCAACAAACTAGCCGCACTGGCTAGAAAAAGTCGCCGGTTCATCCGCTGAGGCCCTCTTGCTGGACGGTACGCGGTTCCATCGCAAGGCCGGTGCCAATCCGGGAACGAGGGGTTGTCGCGGCCCGGCGCAGCGCCGGTGGAACGGCACCGGCGCGGCGGCGTTGCTGGTCAGGAGGCCTCACATGACACCGACACCCACCGGCAGCAGCAGCGATGCCCGAGCGTTCGACGGCTCGGTGCACGTGCGGTTCCTCGACACGATGCTCGCGTCCACCGGCGACGCGGCGATGATCGAGGATGCCGACCACGGGCGGCTCTATCTCATCCCCTTCGACGACGTCTATTTCACCTACCTGACGCGGACCGACGCCAGCGTGGACCATCCCGATCGCGGGCGGCTCGGCGTCTGGCGCGTCTCGGCGGGCGGCCGGGCCGAGGACGCCGTCATGTGGACGCTGGACGAGCCGCCGCCGGAGCTGGCCCGGTTCGGCCGTTTCGTCATCTTCGACGGCACCAAGGTTTCGATCGAGGTGGTGCCCGCAGACGGCACCGTGGTCTGAGCCGCGCGCACCGCGATGGGTGGGGATTGCGCGGCGAGGTGGTTTCGTCGCGCCGCGGCAACTGGCCGATGGCCTCGCCCTGCAAAGCCCTCTACATCTGACGTGATGCGCGCCCTGGGCGCGATGCGACACACGCAGGGCGAGGCAGGATGAACGACCCCTATGCGGCGCAGTCCCAAAGGCCCGTTGTGGAGACCGCCGACGGCCTGCGGAGGGCCGAGGCGCGGCTCGACGCGATCGGCAATTTGCCGGGCGACGAGTTCCTGTATGCCGCCCTCGAAATCCTGACCGGCGAGCTCGGCGTCACCTGTGCTCTCGCCTCGGTGGTCGACGAGCGATCGCTCGAAAGGGCGCGCACGGTCGCCGTCGTGCGCGACGGTCTGCGCCAGGCCAACTTTTCCTACGACCTCGCCGGCACGCCCTGCGCCGATGTGGTGGGAGAGAGCACCTGCTTCTATCCACACGGCGTGGCCGGCCTGTTTCCGGCCGACGAGATCCTCGCCGCCATGGGGGCCGAGGCCTATTGGGGCGCCCCGCTGCGGTCCGCCCGCGGCGACGTCATCGGGCTGATCGCCCTCGTCCATTCCGCGCCGATGGTCGAGAGCGCCGGCATCGACCGGCTTCTGCAGATCTATGCGCAACGCGTCGGCGCCCACCTCGAGCGGACCGTCTCCCAGTCGATCAACGAGAGGCTCGGCCGCATCGTCGAGGAGTCCGCCAGCGAGGTCTACATCTTCGACGTCGCCACATACCGCTTCATCCTCGTCAACAAGGGGGCCCGCGACAATCTCGGCTACACCCTGGACGAGTTGCGCCAGAAGACGCCCTGGGACCTGAAGCCGAAATTCTCGCGCGAGGACTTCATCGCCTACGTGGCGCCGCTGGTGCGGGGCGAGGTGCCGCGCCTCGACTTCGAGACGGTGCACTGCCGCAAGGACGGCACCTGCTACGACGTCGACGTCAAGCTGCAGATCCTCGACTTCGGCGGCGAGCGGGTCTTCTTCGCCGCCATCCAGGACGTGAGCTCGCGCAAGGTCGCCGAGGAGGCACTGCGCCAGATCACCCGCCGTCTCAACGCCATCCTCAACAACACGAGCATGGCCGTCTTCATGATGGACGAGCGCCAGCACTGCGCCTTCATGAACGAGGCGGCCGAGAAACTCACCGGCTTCCGCTTCGACGAGACGCAGGGTCGGCCCCTGCACGACGTGATCCACCACACCTATCCCGACGGCCGGCCCTTTCCCCTGCATGAATGCGCCATCGACCGGGCCTTTCCCGAAAAGAGCAGGGTGCAGGGTGAGACTGTCTTCATCCACAAGGACGGCCACTTCTACCCCGTTGGGTTCACCGCCTCGCCCATCGAGGACGAGGCCGGCACCCCCATCGGCACCGTCATCGAGGCGCGCAACATCGCCGAGGAGCTGAAGAGCCGCGAAGCGCTCGCCTCGTTCCACGAGGTGCTCCAGGCGCGCATCGATGAGGCCATCGCCCAGCGCGAGAAGGTTGAGGCGGAGCTGCGCCAGTCGCAGAAGATGGAGGCGGTCGGCAAGCTCACCGGCGGCATCGCCCACGACTTCAACAACCTGCTGCAGATCATCGGCGGCAACCTGCAGCTTCTGCAGAAGGACGTCGCGGGGAGCAGCAAGGCGGAGCGGCGCCTCGACCTCGCGCTTACCGGCGTCAACCGCGGCGCCAAGCTCGCCGCCCAGCTCCTCGCCTTCGGCAGGCGCCAGCCACTGGCGCCGAAGGTCGTCAACCTCGGGCGCCTCGTGCGTGGCCTCGACGAACTGCTGCGCCGGGCGCTGGGTGAATCGATCGAGATCGAGACGGTGATCTCCGGTGGCCTCTGGAACACGCTCGTCGACCCGGCGCAGCTGGAGAACGCCGTCCTCAATCTCGCCATCAACGCCCGCGACGCCATGGGCGGGCAGGGCAAGCTGACCATCGAGAGCGGCAACGCCTTCCTGGACGACACCTACGCCCAGCAGCACGACGACGTGAAGGCGGGCCAGTACGTGGTCCTCGCCGTCACCGACACGGGCAGCGGCATTCCCCCCGAGATCATGGGGCAGGTGTTCGAGCCGTTCTTCACCACCAAGCCGGAGGGGCAGGGGAGCGGCCTCGGGCTGAGCATGGTCTACGGCCTCGTCAAGCAGTCCGGCGGGCACATCAAGCTCTACAGCGAGCCGGGCGAGGGGACGACGGTGCGCCTCTATTTCCCGCGGGACGTCAGCGAGGAGGACGTGGTCGCCGCCCAGGGCCCCACCGGGCCGGCCGAGGGCGGCACGGAGACCATCCTCGTGGTGGAGGACGACGAGGCGGTCCGCTCGACCGCGGTCGAGCTGCTCGGCGAACTCGGCTACCGCGTTCTCACCGCGAAGGACGCCGACGCCGCCTGGGCGATCGTCGAAAGCGGTCTGCCGATCGACCTCCTGTTCACCGACGTCGTCATGCCCGGCAAGCTGCGCAGTCCGGAACTGGCGCGCAAGGCGCAGATACGACTGCCGAATCTCGCCGTCCTCTTCACCTCCGGCTACACCCAGAACGCCATCGTCCACGGCGGCCGGCTCGACGAGGGTGTCGAGCTCCTGAGCAAGCCCTACAGCCGCGAGGAACTGGCCCACAAGGTTCGCCAGGTGCTGGCGGGCGGCAGGCGCCGTCCCCCGGACGACGCGGCGGCCAAGGTCCCTCTGGCCACCGCTTCCATGACCAGCGCTCCCATGACAAAGGCCCCCGCGGCGAACGAGCGCCTCAGCCTGCTCCTTCTCGAGGACGAGGCGCTCGTCCGCATGGCGCTCGCCGACATGCTGGAGGAGATGGGCCACGCCACCACCGAGGCCGGCAAGGTCGCCGAGGCACGGCAGAAGCTCGCCTCCGCCTCCTTCGACGTGCTCATCGCCGACGTGAACCTGCCGGACGGCTCGGGCAAGGACTTCGTCGTCGAGCTCCGCAGCCGTGATCCCGCCATCGCCATCATCGTGGCCTCGGGCGACGACAGCGCGTCCGGCGGGACCGACGGCTTCGTCTACCTGCCCAAACCCTATGACGATCACATGCTCGTTGAGGCGCTTGATCGTGCCCTCGGACAAGTGCGCTGAGAGGCCATGCGACCGCTGTGTAAACCGGCGCCGTCACGGCTCTGGAACCGCGCGACCCCCGCCCCGTTGATTATCTCTGATCGGACGCCAGGGTACGCATGACTGATGATCCTCACTTCCTGGCCGGCGGCGGTCAGATGGGAGCGCTGATGCGGGCTCATGACTGGGCCGCGACCGCGTTCGGTCGGCCGTCCGACTGGGCCGCCGAACTCAAGGTCCTCGCTTCATTCGTCCTCGCAAGCCCCCAGCCGATGATGATCTGGTGGGGCCAAGATCTCCTGCAGATCTACAACGACGCCTTCGCCGCCCTGATGGGGCCCGAGCGCCATCCGGGCGCCTTCGGTGCCGCCGCGCAGCACAGCTGGGGGGAGATCTGGTCCATCCTCGGGCCGCAGGTCGCACATGTCCTCGCCGGCGGCGAGCCGCGGCTGAACGAGGAGGAGCTCATCCAGATCACGCGCTTCGGCGCGCGGCGGAGCGTGTGGTGGACCTATGGCTTCTCGCCGATCATGGTCGAAGGCAGGGTGGCGGGCGTCGTCCTCACCTGCCAGGAGGTCACCGCCCGCCAACGCCTGACGAACCGCATCCGCCATCAGTCGGAGCGCTTCCAGCAGCTTTTCGAACAGGCGCCGGGATTCATCGCCTTCCTGCTGGGGCCCCAGCACGTCTTCCAGTTCGCCAACGCCGCCTACCGCGCTCTCGTCGGCAATCGCCCGCTGATCGGCAAGCCCGTGGCCGACATCCTCCCCGAGGCCTCGGCCCAGGGCTTCGTGGAGCGCCTCGACGAGGTCTATCGGAGCGGCGAGCTGCACGTGGGGCGCCGGGTCCCGCTGACGCTTGCCGACGGGGACGGCACGGAGCGGGACTACGTTCTCGACTTCATCTACCAGCCGATCGTCGACGACGACGGTCAGGTCGCCGGCGTGTTCATCCAGGGCCACGACGTCACCGCCCATGCGGCCGCCGAGAAGAACTTGACGCTGATCAACCACGAGCTGAAGCATCGCGTGAAGAACACGCTGGCGGTGACCACGGGCATCGTCAACCAGACGCTGCGCAACCGCGGCAACGACGAACTTCTCGCGACGCTGCGCGCCCGGATCAGCGCCTATGCCCGCGCCCACGACATCCTCGCTCCACAGACCTGGGCGACGGGAACGGTGCACGGCGCCGTCATGTCGGCCGTCCAGACCTTCCGCGCACAGGGCGGGTCTTTCACCATCGAGGGGCCGGACCTCACGCTCGGCTCGCGGCAGGTGCTCTCGCTCGCCCTCGCCGTGCACGAACTCGCGGTCAACGCCAGGCGCTACGGCGCCCTGTCGCACCCGACCGGCAGCGTCGACATCCGCTGGACGTTGCTCGATCCGGAAAACGAGCCGAAATTCGAGTTCACCTGGAAAGAGAGCGGCGGCCCACCCTGCAGGGAACCGGAGCGCCACGGCTTCGGACTGCACCTGGTCTCGCGGGTGCTCGCCGCCGATTTCGACGCGACGACGTCGATCGCCTTTCCCACCTCCGGCCTCATCTTCACGATGCTGGCCCTCGGCCCGTCCCTGCGGCCGCCCGATCCGGACGGGTTCTTCGCCAAGCTCTGACGGCGCGCGGCGCCATCTCTCCGGCGGGAACCTTCGCGGCGATCCGGCGTATCGCCGCAAGGCCCCCGGGAGTGTCCCATGTCCTATATCCGCTTCCTCGCCATGATCGCGACCTCGACCCTCGTCATGTTCGGGCTGATGTATCTGAACGTGTGGTCGCTCGATCACGTCTTCTACAGCCAGACCCGAACCTGGATGGCCCTGCTCATGGGTGCCGCCATGGCGGTGGTCATGCTCGCCTTCATGTGGAGCATGTACAGGAACCTGGCGGCGAACCTGGCGATCCTCGCGGCGGGTCTCGTCGTTTTCCTAGGCTCGTTGTGGCTCGTCCGCAGCCAGCAGACCGTGTCGGACCTCGCCTATATGAAGGCGATGATCCCCCACCACTCCATCGCCATTCTCACCAGCCGCGAGGCCCATATCCGCGATCCCCGGGTCAGGCGGCTCGCCGACGCCATCATTGCCGCCCAGGTCCGGGAGATCGCGGAGATGAAGGATCTGATCGCCGCACTGGAGAGACAGCCGACGCCGCCCGGGACGCCCGACCTGCCGCCGGCCCTGCCGGAACGAGGCATGGGGGCCGGCGCCGTCACGACCGCAGCACCACGCTGAGCGTCCCGTCACTCTCGAGGATGACCGCTTCGGCCTCGCCGACGCCGCGGCCGCCGGCGGCCCGGATCGCGCTGAGCGCCTCGTCCCGCGTCACCCGCTCGCGCTTCATCGCGCCATCGCAATACATCCCGTCGCGGACCAACAGCGCCGGCTCGGAGCGGACGCCGGAGGCAAACCCCTTCCACCGGACCGAAACGAAGGTGACGAAAAACTGCAGCACGATGAGAAGGGCGAGGGCGGCCGCGCCCTCGGCCAGCGCGACCGATTCCTGCAGCAGGATCGCCGACAGGGTCGATCCCAGCGCCACGGTGACCACCAGGTCGAAGGCGTTGAGCTTGGCCAGCGTGCGCTTGCCGGAGATGCGCAGGAACAGGACCAGCGTCGCATAGGCGAGCGTTCCCACGAGTATCGTCCGAACAATGCCCGACCATGTCTGGAACAGCATGCCGCCGAGATCCATGACGCCGTCTCCTCCCGCCTGCGCCCCCGCTCCCATGCGGAACCCCTGCCGCGCGGGGGGCGTTCCCTCCGGTGAAGGCCTCCGCATGCTGCGGGGCCGACGGAGGATGCGGGAATGGCCGGAGGACAGAGCAGCGGGACCGGGGCGATGACGGAGCTCGAAGACGAGAAGGTGAGGAAGGACGACATCCTCAGCAATCGCGACAAGGCCCAGCGCCGGCCGGGACAGAGCCTCGACGGCAAGGGCGTCCAGGTGGACGAGTACAAGGACAATCCGGCCAACCGCCGGCCGGCGCCTGAAAGCGAGCGCTGATCCGGAAGAGGGCGGATGCGCCGGCCATGCCGGCGCATCCTCGATGTATCAGCCGCGCTGCCGCAGGCGCAGCATCATGGTGTCGAAGGAATATTCCGCCACCTGCCACCACAGGTACTCTTCGTTGCGGAACGCGCGCATGTGCTCGTAGATCCGCTTGAAGTCGGCATTGCCCTTCGACAGGTCGTCATAGATCTCGTTCGCCGCCTTGTAGGCCGCGTCGAGAATCTCGGGGCTGAAGGCGCGCAGCTGCGCACCCGCCGCCACGAGCCGGCGGAGGGCTGCCGGGTTGCGGGCGTCGTAGATGGCCGTCATGTCCAGATTGTTGGCGGCCGCCGCGTTGTTGAAGATCTGCTGGTAGGACTTTGGCAGCGCGTTCCACTTGTCGGTGCCGATCCAGTAGTGGACCGTCGGCGCCCCTTCCCAGAAGCCGGGATAGTAGTAGTAGGGAGCGACCCGGACGAAGGCGAGTTTCTCGTCGTCATAGGGGCCGACCCACTCCGCCGCGTCGATGACGCCGCGTTCCAGCGAGGAATAGGTGTCGCCGCCGGGGATCTGCTGCGGCACGACGCCGAGCTTGGCCACCACCTGTCCGGCGAGGCCGGCGATGCGGAACTTGAGGCCCTTCAGGTCCTCGAGGGTGCGGACTTCCCTCCGGAACCAGCCGCCCATCTGGGTGCCGGTATTGCCGCCCGGCACCGTGTGGACGTTGTACTTCTTGACGTAGTCGTTGATGAGCTGCTGCCCGCCGCCCTGGTAGAGCCAGGCGTTGCGCTGCCGCACGTTCATGATGAAGGGGATGTCGGCCATCAGCGCGAGGACCGGATCCTTGCCGACGAAGTAGTAGCCCGGCGACTGGCACATCTCGATCGTGCCGGCCGAGACGGCGTCGAGCGTCTGGAAGGCGCCGACGATCTCGCCCGCCGCGAAGCACTGGATCTTGAAGCGCCCATCGGTCGCTTCCGCGATCTGCTTGGTCATCGTGTCGAGCGGACCGTAGAGCGCGTCCAGCGATTTCGGGAAGGAGGAGGCGCAGCGCCAGCTGACCTCCGGCATGGTCTGGGCAATGGCCGGGGCCGCGACCGCGGCGCCGGCGACGCCCGCCGCACTTCCCGCCATGAATGTTCTGCGTTTCATCTCGTTCCTCCATTCGTCCGCGATTGTGATTGTGATGCGGATCGCGGGGTTGTCCCCGTCGGACGAGACTAGCGCCTGGCTTGCGCCTTCCGGCATGGCCTCAGCGAATGGACGACATGCGTGGACAATACGCGGCCGTCGGATGTGATATGCGGCGGGCGGGACGGTGGTCCGGCCCGCCGCGGAAAGCGCTCACTCCTCCAGCGAGAAGCCGGAGGCCTTGACGATCGGCTCCCAGGTCTTGCGGGCCCGGTCGAGATAGGCGGCATAGTCCGGCGGCGACATGGTGAAGGGCTCCTGTCCCACCGCCCTGAGCGTGTCGCGGGTGGCCGCCACCTTCACCGCCTCTGCGACGAAGCCGGCGATCTGCGCGGCGAGCTCCGGAGCGGTGCCCCTGGGCATGAAACAGCCGAACGTGTCGCGTCCCACCACCTGCGCAAATCCCTGCTCGGCGAAGGTCGGCACGTTCGGCAGGAAGGCCGAACGCTCGCGGTCCGAGACGCCGATGACCCTGAGGGCGCCGGAGGCGGCGTGTGGCACGTAGTCGCCGATCGGCGTGATGGTGGCGGCGACATGGCCGCCGAGGAGGTCCTGGATCGCCGGCGTCGAGCCGCGATAGGGCACGTGGCGCAGCTGCACGCCGGCGGCGGCGATTAGCAACTCGCCGAGGAAGTGCGGCGTCGAGCCTGCGGCAGGCGATCCAAAAGCCGCCCGCGTCGGATTGGCCTTGGCCCAGGCGACGAAGCCGGCGACGTCCTTCACCTCGGCCGGAACCATCGAGCCGACGGCGAGGGCGAAGACCGCATAGGTCGCCGGCGTCACCGGCGTCACGTCGGTCGCGGCGTTGTAGGCGAGCTTCTTGTAGACGCTCGGATAGATCGTGAACATCGCGTCCGGGCTGACGAGGATGGTGCGGCCGTCGGCCGGCGCCTCCATCAGCGCCTGGATGGCGATCTTGGCGGCGGCGCCGGGCCGGTTCTCGACCACGAAACTGTCGGCGACCGAGCCCTTCAGGCTCTCGGCGAGGCGCCGGGCCAGCGTGTCGGTCGGCCCCCCGGCGGGAAAGCCGACGAGGATGCGCCCGTTGCCGCGCACCAGCTGGGCGGGGGCGGGCAGGGTGGATGCGGTCAGGGCTGCGGCCGACAGGCCGAGCATGCGGCGGCGGTTCATGGACGTCATGGGTTCCTCCCTCTGGTGGTGGCGGTGGCGCCGGCTTCTCCTGGCCGGTCGACCGCACGGGTCTTGGCATGTCCTCCTGCGGGGCCGGGTCTCAACTGCCGAGGCCGAGCACCCGCATGGCATTCTTCTTCATGATCAGGTCGTGGACCTCCGGCTTGAATCCCACCTCGGCGAACTGGGCGAGCCAGCGCTCCGGCGCGATCAGGGGAAAATCCGACCCGAACAGCATCTTGGTGCGCAACTGCGCATTCGCATACTGGACGATCTGTGGCGGGAAGTATTTCGGCATCCACCCCGACAGGTCGATGTAGACGTTGGGCTTGTGCAGGGCCATGGACAGCGCCTCGTCGGTCCAGGGCCAGGACGGGTGCGCCAGCACGATGGTCATGTCGGGGAAGTCCACCGCGACGTCGTCCACGTGGATCGGCTGGGAATACTTGAGCCGCATGCCGCCGCCGCCGCGCATGCCCGTGCCGATGCCGGAATGGCCGGTGTGGAAGATGGCGGGCATCTTGTGGTGGGCGATGACCTCGTAGAGCTGGTAGGCCATCCGGTCGTTCGGATAGAAGCCCTGGCAGGTCGGGTGGAACTTGAAGCCCTTGACCACGCCACCCTTGATCAGGTCCTCCGCCTCTCGCGCGCCAAGCCGGCCCTTGTGGGGGTCGATGGAGGCGAAGGCGATCATCATGTCGGCATTGTCGCGCGCCGCGTCGGCAATCTCGTCGTTCGGGATGCGCCGGTTGCCGATCTGCGTCTCGGTGTCCACCGTGAACATGACGAGGCCGATCTTCTGCGCCCGGTAATGCGCGATGGTCTCGGCGATGGTCGGCCGCTTTCCGACCTTGAAATACTTGCCCGCCGCCTCCTCGTAGGGCGCCCAATAGGGATCGGGCTCCTGCCGGCACGAGACTTCGGCATGGGTGTGGATGTCGATGGCGATGAGGTCGTCGACCTTCATGGGGCCTCTCCTGCACGGATATCGAGGGCGATGACGCCGGGCGGCGGCGCCGGGGCATGGAGCGCGCCGACGAGCCCCGCCCGCCGCGCGAGCACGGCGCGCTGGTTGATGGAGCCCTTGTCGGTGAGCTCGCCATGTTCGAGCGAGGGCGGATCGTCGAGGATCATGGCCCGCACGACGCGGTTCGACGAGCCGGTGGCCTCCTTCGCGAGGTCCGCGAGGCGCCGCGTGACCTCGGCCACCAGTTGCCCGTGGGTCAGGAGGCCCGGATCCCCGGCCTTCAGGCCTGCGAAGGCGGCGCAGGCCTCTCGGTCCGGCACCAGCAGTACGCCGACCTCGTCGCGGTCGTGGCCGGTGATGACGGTGTCGCGGATCAGCGGGTCGAGGGCCGAGTTGAGGACGTGGCGGAGCGGACCGACGCTGACCCAGGTGCCGGTCGCGAGCTTGAAATCCTCCGACAGGCGACCGTCGAACAGGAACCCTTTGGACAGGTCTGCCGGATCGGCATAGGCCACCGCGTCGCCGAAGCAGTAGTAGCCTTCCTCGTCGAAGACCTTGGCGGTGAGGTCCGGCCGTCGCCAGTAGCCCGGCGTCACCGTCTCGGCCTTGACGCGGGCCTCGAGCTTCGCACCCGCCGGGACGAGCTTCAGCGTCACCCCGACCATCGGCAGGCCGATGGCGCCCGCCTGTCCGGTGGTGCGCAGGTTCATGATGGCGGAAGGTGCGGTCTCGGTGGCGCCGAGACCGGTGACGAAGGGCACGTCGCGGCCGACGGCCTCGCGGGCGAGGGCGCGGTAGCCGTCCCAGACCGGCTGGGCGAGGCCTGCGCCGGCATAGAACAGCATTTCGAGGCGGCTGAAGAAGTGACGGGCGAAGGCCGGGTCAGCCTGGAGGTGCGGCAGCAGGGCCTCGTAGCCCTTCGGCACGTTGAAATAGGCGGTCGGCGCGATCTCCCTGAGGTTGCGCACCGTCGGCAGGATGCCCGCCGCCACCGGCTTGCCCTCGTCGAGATGGAGCGTGCCGCCGTGGGTCAGCACCATGCCGAAATTGTGGTTCGAGCCGAAGGTGTGGTTCCACGGCAGCCAGTCGACGAAGACCGGCGGCGTCTCCGCGAGAAAGGGAAAGCACTGCTCCAGCATCACCTGGTTGGCCATCAGCATGCGCTGGGTGTTGATGACGGCCTTCGGCTCGCCGGTCGAGCCGGAGGTGAGGAGGAATTTGGCGATGGTGTCGGGGCCGACCGCCGCATGGGCCGCGTCGACAGCAGGGTCCGCCGCATCGCCCGCCAGCGCCGTAAGCGGCACCGCGCCCACCGCCTCCGCGCCGCGCGCCGCGACCATCACGCGGCCCTCGCCGGCCACGGCCGCGAGCGCCGCCCGGAACGGCCGGGCATCGGCGACGAAGACGAGGCCCGGCGTGAGCAGGTCGATGCAGTACGACAGCTTGCCGAAGTCCCGCGCCACCAGGCTGTAGGGCGGCGAGATCGGCGCATAAGGCACGCCGATCATCATCGCCGCGAGGGCGACCAGCGCGTGGTCGATGCTGTTGCCGGAGAGGATGGCGACCGGCCGCTCGGCGGAGAGGTCGTGGTGCAGCAGCCCCGCCGCGAGGCTGCGGACCTGGCCGAGCGCCTCGGCATAGGTCAGCTGCCGCCAGGCGCCGTCCGGTCCGCGCTCTGCGAGGAAGGTGCGGTCGGGTGCCGCCGCCGCCCAGTGCACAAGCCGGTCCGTGAGGGCACGCGGATAGGGGCCGAGCCCCTGCCGCACGGTGACGAGACGCGCGCCATCCGCCCGGTCCTCGACCAGGGGATCGAGGGTGCCGAGCCGGTGCCAGCCATGGCTGTCCGCGGCTTGCATCGGGCGAGGGGCGACACGCGACATCGGGGGCCTCCGGGGGTGCCGATAGCGGCGGGATGAGGCGACGGTTTATGGGAATGCACTGGACCGGGCAGGCGGGCCGGCCCCGGTCGGTCAGCCGGGCCGGGTGACCTTGGCCGCCTTCTTGGCCAGGAAGTCGCGCACGCGCTCCTTGGCCTCGGGCATGGTCTGCGCGGTCGAGGCCATCAGCGCCTCGGTGAGGTAGCCGATATGAGGGTCGGCCTCCGCGATGCGGGGCAGGGCATGGATCACCGCGAACCGCGTCATGTCGGCGATCCCAGCGGCCTTGCGCGCGAGCTCCATGGCGAGCGGCAGGCCCGCACCGTCATCGACGAGATACTGGCAGGCTCCCGCCGCCCGGGCCTCCTCGGCGGAGAGGGTGCGCCCGGTGAGCATCATGTCCTGCACGAGCGGCGTGCCGATCAGCCGGGGAATGCGGACCGATCCGCCGCCGCCGAGGAAGATGCCGCGCTGCCCCTCGGGCAGGGCGAAAAAGGCGGAGCGTTCGGCGATGCGCACATGGGTGGCGGCGGCGAGCTCGAAGCCGCCGCCCACGACGGCGCCGTGCAGCACCGAGAAGACCGGCACGCGGCCGTACTGGAGGTCCTGGAAGGAGCGGTGCCACCCGAGGGAGTGCTGGATGGCAGCGGCGAGGTCCGGTTCGCCGTCCACCTCGCCGAGGTCGAGCCCGGCGCAGAAATGGTCGCCCTCGCCGTGGATGACCACCGCCCGGATGGCGGGCGGAAAGCCGGTGACGGCCTTCGACAGGCCCGCCACCATGGCCTCGTTGAGCGCATTGCGCTTGGCCGGGCGCGACAGCCGGATGACGGCCACGGCGCCGTCCACATGGACCGAGAGGCCCGCAGTAGGTGACTGGACTGACAAGAGCGCCGCTCCCACGGAACCGTTTTTGGTTATTGGCAATAACTATTTTCCGCCGCCGCGCTTGTGTCAATGGGGCAGGGCCTTTACCGATCGGCACGCGGTGACGCAGTTTCCCGAGGTGATGATGGCGCTGGATCTGGGTCCTCTCGACAGCCATGTCGGTTATCTCCTGCGCCGGGCCCAGCTCGCCGTCTTCGCCGACATCCTCCCGAGCCTCGCCGAGCACGACGTCTCGCCGGCGGACTATGCGGTCCTCACCGTCATCGACCGCAACCCGGGCGCGGGACAGTCGCAGGTGGCCGAAACCCTCGGTATCCAGAAGACCAACTTCGTGCCCCTGATCCGCCGGATGGAGGCCCGCGGCCTCGTCCTGCGCACGCCGTCGGCGCGCGACCGGCGGTCGGTCGCTTTGACGTTGACCCCGCAGGGAAATGCGCTTCTCGCAGACCTGCACGCGGCGGCGCAGGCCCATATCGAGCGCGTTCGGAGCCACCTTGGCAGTGCAGAGTACGACTCTCTGCTCGAGCCGCTGCAAAGGCTCGCGAGCGTCAGCCGTCCGTCCTGACGGCGCGGATTCCGGCGGCGACGGCGGCGACCGCCTGCTGCTCATCCTCGAGGGCGAACGCCGCCTCGGAGCGGCGCAGCGCGATGGTGGAATGGCGTCGGGCGGCGGCGGCGAACACGGCCTCATCGGCGACGGCGAGGCTCAGGAGAGCCTTCTGCAGGCGCAGTTGCACCTCCAGGATGCCGGCGCCGTCGCGGGCGATCGGAGAGAAGACGTCGTCGAGCATGTCGCCGACCGAGAGGGCGGGAACACGGACGTTCTCGCAGGCGATCTCCGCGTCGTCGGCCGGGCCGTCACAGCGGTTCCATCGCACCAGCAGCCGCACGGCCCGGCCGATCACGTCGATGGCCGTGCCCGGATCGTTCACCGCGGGTGACAGGGCGCGGGACGCGATTTCCGACAGCACGCACAGGCCGAAGCGCGGGTCCTGGTCGAAAGTGCGTTCGGACCCGATCGTGAAGGCCTCTGCAACGGAACGAGCCTCCTCGTCGTCCACCTCGCCCGCGATCATCGCCACCGCGCGGGCGGGATCCGCGAAGATGCCGGGTGGCGCCGTCACGAAGACCGTGAAGCCGCCCTCCGCGGCCCGCTCCTGGAGCGCGGCCATGTCGACGTGCTGGACGTAGCCGATGGCGGTGGCGAAGATCGGACGTGCGTCTGAGGGGGGCGGGCCCCGCATCGGCCTGCCGCCGAGATGGGGATGAGCGCGCCGCCTTTCGAGCGCCTCCCATGTCGCGTCCTCGACCCGGGCGATGGTCTCGCCAAGCCGCCCGAAGCGCGCGAGATAGTCGATCCAGCGCAGGATCGTGACGGCGATGAGCGCGATCAGCCCGATGGTGACCACAAGCAGGATGGCGCGCCCCTCGGAGCCGTAGAGGCCGGTGCTGAGCGCGATGATGCCGACCAGGCTGAACAGGAACGAGCCGATGAACGTGCCGAGCACGTTCTGGCTGGTATTGTCCTCCATCAACAGGCGGGTCGCGCGCGGCGTCACGTTGCTCGTCGCCGCGCCATAGGCGGAGACCATCGTGGTCATGGAAAAGACGGTCACCGCCAGCATGCTGGAGGCGAGGACGTTGAGGATGCCGTCGATGGCCTGGGCGCCGATCTTGATCGTCCAGGCGTCGGGAACATAGGGCGCAAAGACGATCCCTGCCGCGGCGGTCGCGACGCCGATCAGCGCCATCACGCTGACGCGGATCCAGAGCTTGCGGGCAAAGAGCGTGAGGAGCCAGCGCCAGCGGGTCATCATGGCGGTGCGGCGCGCGCGCGTCCTCACCGTTCCGCCAGCGGCTGCGCCGCAGCACGGAAGCCCGCCCAGGGGTCGCGGGCGGGCAGAGCGTCCCCCACCTTGAAGGCGTTGGGCTCCATGCCGCCCTCCACGTCCTTCCAGGTCGCCGGCACGGAGAAGGGCGCGCCGGGACGGGCGCGGGTGGAATAGGCGGCGACCGCCGTCGCTCCGCGCCCGTTGCGCAGGTAGTCGATGAAGATCTTGCCGCGCCGCGCCTTCTTGGCGAGGGTCGCGGTGTAGCGCCCCGGCTCCGTCGCGGCCATGGCGCGGGCGAAATCGTGGGCGAAGCCCTTGACGGCGGCCCAGTCGGCGCCGGGGGTCAGCGGCACGGTGACGTGGAAGCCCTTGCCGCCGGAGAGCTTGACGAAGCTGTCAAGGCCGATCCCCTTCAGGCGCTCGCCAACCGCGATCGCCCCCTCGCGCACCGCGTCGAGGCCGACGCCGTCGCCCGGGTCGAGGTCGAAGATCACCTGATCGGGCCGTTCCAGGTCGTCGATGGTCGAGCCCCAGACGTGGATCTCCACCACGCCCATCTGCACCAGCGCGGCGATGCCGTCGAAATCCTCCACATAGAGCAACGCGTCGCTCTCGCCCTTCGGCTTCACCGTGCGGATCGCCTTGCCCATGCCCGGCGAGGCGTGTTTCTGGAAGAAGGAGTGGCGGGCGATGCCGTCCGGGGCGCGCACGAGGCTCAAAGGCCGGCGCACCACCAGCGGCTCCATGCGCTTCCACACTGCGCCGTAATGCGCGAGCAGGCCTTCCTTGGTCAGGCCCGGGTCCGGCCAGAGCACCTTGTCGGCATTCGACAGCACCACCGAGGTCGCGGGCGCCGCGGCCGCGGGGGCCTTCTTCGCCCGCTTCGGCGCCTTCGTCGGCACCGGATCGGCGACAGGCGCATCCTCGCGCACGATCTCGCCGGCGGGCTTGTCTTCGCGCAGCCCCTTGAAGGCCGCCTGTCGCAGGAGGCCGTCCGCCGTCCAGGTGCGGTATTCCACCTCGCAGGCGAGCGCCGGTTCCACCCAGACCACGTCCTTCTGGCGGCCGTCCTTGCCGGAGAAAGGGGCGCGCTCGGCACGGATCCCGTCGAGGCGGCGCTTCAGGGCGGTTGCCAGGGTTCCGGTATAGCCGGTTCCCACCCGGCCCGCGTGCTTCAGGACGCCGTCCTCCTGATAGCCGACGACGAGCGAGCCGATGCGGCCGGCATGGGCCTTGGACGGCACGTAGCCTACGATCACGAACTCCTGCGAGCGGGTGCATTTGGCCTTGATCCAGTCGCCTCGACGGCCACTGTGATAGGGCGCGTCGAGCCGCTTCGAGATGACCCCTTCCAGCCCCATCCGGCAGGCATGGGCGAGCATGACCTCTCCCGGCTCTGCGAAGTCCTCGCTGTATCGGATGCGCCCTGCGTCCGCGCCTGCCAGCAGCGCCGCCAGCCGTTCCTTGCGCGCGACGAGAGGTTCACCGGTGAGGTCCTCCCCGTCGAGATGCAGGAGGTCGAAGGCGTAGTAGACCATCCCCTCGCGCCGTCCCTCGGACAGCGCCGCTTGCAGCGCCGCGAAGGAGGAGACGCCGGCATCGTTCAGCACCACCACCTCGCCATCGATGACGGCGCTCTCGCAGGGGAGGTCGGCGAAGGCGGCCGCGACCTCGCTGCCGAACCGCTCCGTCCAGTCGAGCCCGGTGCGGGTGAGGAGCCGCGCCTCGCCGCCCGCCACCACGGCCTGGACGCGATAGCCGTCGAACTTCACCTCGTGGACCCAGCCCTTGCCTTCGGCGGGATGCTCCTTGAGGCTGGCGAGGCAGGGCGGCACGAAGGCCGGCGCCTGCGCCGCGCTCCGGCGCTTGCCGGCTGTCCTGGCCGCCTTCGTGCTAGCCTTCGACGGTGCTTTATCCGCGGTTGCAGGCGTCTTCTTCGCCGGCTTGCCCTCCGCCACCTCCTCCACCGTCAGGCCGGAGACGAGCGAGGTGGGCTCTTCCGCGAGGATGTCGCGGTCGGCGGCCGCCTCGTCCTTCACCTTCATCAGCAGCCAGTTGTCGCGGCTCTCGCCCTTCCGCGGCTTGAGCCTGACGAGGTGCCAGCCGCCCTTCAGCCGCTCGCCGTCCAGGGTGAAGGCGATGTGCCCCTTGGCCATGGCCTTGGCGGGGTCGATTTCCGGGGTCCACGTCCCCCGATCCCAGACGATGACCGAACCGGCACCATATTCCCCCGCGGGGATCGTTCCCTCGAAGCCGCCATAGCTCAGAGGATGGTCCTCGACGTGGACCGCGAGGCGCTTGTCGTCGGGGTCCAGGCTCGGTCCACGCGTGACCGCCCAGCTCCACAGCACGCCCTCGTGTTCGAGGCGCAGATCGTAGTGGAGCCGCCTCGCGGCGTGCTTGTGGACGACGAAGCTCCCGCCGGTTGCCTTCGCCGCCTTCGCGTCGAGGCGCCCGTCGGGTTCGCGGGTCCTGGAGAAGTCACGCTTCTCCCGATAGGCGCCGAGCCGGTCGGCTGCTTGCGCCCGCGGCATTACGCCGCCCGGTGATAGGCCGGTGCCGCCGCGGCCACTGCGTCGGCGGCCAGCAGGTCCAGCTGAGTGATGGCGGGAATCGGGTCCTCCAGCATGGCCACCATGACCTCGCGCTGGAGACCTGACCGCACCGCCTCGGCGAAGGCCTGGCGCGTCTCCCGCTCGGCTCGCAACTGGGCGGCCAGAGCCAAGATCAGTCTGTCACGGTTGTCCATGATCAACACCTCGTCCTTGCCCTCATGCAACGTCGGCCCATCCTCGCCTGTTCCCTCGACGACGTTCGCCCTCAGGCGGCCTCGGCCGTCATTTCCCGGGCAGCGGGCTCGGCCGGCTTCTGCTCCAGCGTCTCGTTGAGGATCTTCAGCACCGCCCGCTCGGCCGGCGTCAGCTTCGCGTCATACTCTGTCGCGTGGGACATGCGGCGGGCATAGCGGGTGAGGAGGCCGCCCGTGTGGGCTGAGAAAATCGCGGGGTGGATGTAGGAGGAGCGGCACACCGCCGGCGTGTTGCCGAGGCGCTGCGACACCGCCCGCACCGCGCTCGCCAGCTGCTTGCGCAATTGCCGCTCGTTGGGCGGGGGAGGAGCGAGGGAAAGGGCGAGCCCACACAGAACCGTGCCCGCCCAGGTGCGGAAATCCTTGGCGCTCACCGGGCTGCCGGCGGCGCGGCGCAGATAGTCGTTGACCTCGTCGGAGGAGACGGCGCGCAGCTCGCCGTCCTTGTCGCGGTACTGGAACAGGTGCTGACCGGGAAGATGCTGGCAGGTGCGCACGATCCGGCTGACGCGCTTGTCGAAGATGGCGAGGCGCCATTCCTTGCCGCTCTTGCCCTTGAAGGTGAAGCGGATGGTGGCGCCGGCCACCGCCACATGGCCGCTGCGCAGCGTGGAGAGGCCGAAACTGCCGTTGTCGCGCGCATAGGTCTCGTTGCCGATGCGGATGAGCGTGCGGTCGAGGAGATAGACGACGGTCGCCAGCACCTTGTCGCGATCCAGCCCGGGAAGCGCCATGTCGGCCGAGACCCGGCGCCGCAGCCGCGGCAGGATCTGCGCGAAGGTGATCAACTTCTCGAACTTCTCCGCCTCGCGCTCTGCGCGGAAGGCCGCGTGGTAGATGTACTGGCGGCGCCCCTTCTCGTCCCGGCCGATGGCCTGGACGTGGCCGGCCGGGTTGGGGCAGATCCACACGTCCCGCCACGCTGGCGGGATCACCAGATCGCGGACACGCTGCAGCGTTGCCGCGTCCGTCAAGCGACTGCCCGTCTCGTCCCTGTAGGAAAAGCCCTTGCCGCAGCGCTGGCGGGTGATGCCGGGGGCGGTGAGGTCGGCGAAGACGAGATCCATGGCTTTACTCACGCAGGCGCCGCTCGAGGGGGCGCGAGGGGCAACGTGCCGGCCCCGGACAGGTTCCTGTCGGGGCGGGGGGCTGCGCGTCAGGCCGCCTTCTTGCCGCGGGACTTGGCGGAACCGCCACCGGCCGCCTTGCGCGACGTCTTCGCGGGGGTCTTGGCCGAGGTCTTCGCGGAAGCCTTGGCCGGCGTCTTCGCGGCCTTGGCGGGCGCCTCCTTCATCACGCCGGCGCTCGCCCGCAAGGCTTCCATGAGGTCCACGACCTTCGTCTGCTTCGGGTTCTTGCGGCGCTTCAGCGGCTTGCCAGCGAGCTTGGCCTTGACCATCTCGGCCACCGCCGCCTCGTAGCGGTCGTCGAAGGCGCTCGGGTCGAAGGTCCCGGCCTTCGTCTCGACGATATGGCGGGCGAGGTCGAGCATGTCCTTCTTGATCTTGATGTCTTTCACGTCCTCGAAGGCGGAGGCGGCAGACCGCACCTCGTAGTCGTAGTTCAGCGTATGCGCGATCAGCCCCTCGCCGTGGGCGCGGATCATCAGCGTCCGCACCCGCTTGAACAGGACGGTGCGGGCGAGAGCCGCCACCTTTTCCTCGCGCATGGCGTCGCGGACGACGAGGAAGGCCTCCTGCGCCACCGCGCCGGCGGGCGCGAGATAGTAGGGCTTGTCGAAGAACACGGTGTCGATGTCGTCGCAGCCGATGAAGGCCTCGACCTTCAGACGCTTGTCGCTTTCCGGTACCGCCTTGGCGATGTCCTCCGGCTCCAGCAGCACCATGTGGCTGTCGTCGAGGGCATAGCCCTTGATCTGCTGGTCGCGGTCCACCGGCTTGCCGGTGGCGGGATCGACGAACTCGCGCCGCACCCGGTTGCCCGTCTTGGCATTGACCGTGTGGAAGGCGATGCGCTCGGCCGTCGATGCGGCGGTGTAGAGCGCCACGGGGCAGGTGAGGTCCCCGATCGCCAGTGATCCCTTCCAGTTGGCCCTCGGTGACGCCATGGCCTGTTCTTTCCCTGCGAGCCGCGCGGACGACGGAACGGTGGAGGCAACGCCTTTTCCGGCTTTTCGTTCCGCCGAGGGAACCTCAGGCCGCCGCCGGGCATTATCCCGCGTCGGGGGAGAACGCATGGCCGGACGCACCTACTGGAAGGGCTATCTGAAGCTGTCGCTCGTCACCTGCCCGGTGGCGATGACGCCTGCGACGTCTGAATCGGAGAAGATCCGCTTCCACACCATCAACCGCGAGACCGGCAACCGGGTCGAGAGCCGCTATGTCGACGCGGAAACCGGCAAGGTCGTCGACGAGGACGATCAGGCCCGCGGCTATGCCCAGGGCGAGAACGACTTCATCATCCTCGACGACGATGACCTCGACGCCGTCGCCCTCGACACCACGCGCACCATCGACATCGATACCTTCGTGCCGCGTGGCGCGATCTCCTGGCTCTATCTCGACAAGCCGCACTACCTCGTGCCGAACGACGAGGTGGGGGAGGAGGCCTTCGCCGTGATCCGCGAGGCGATGAAGGCCTCGAAGGTCGTGGGCATCGCCCGCCTCGTGCTCTATCGCCGCGAGCGCGCCGTCATGCTCCAGCCGCGCGACAAGGGAATCGTCCTGTGGACCCTGCGCTATGGCGACGAGGTGCGCGACGAGGCCGCCTATTTCGGTGACATCCCCGACGACGGGGAGCCGCCCGCCAGGGCCACCCAGCTCGCGCGCGACCTCATCGGCGAGCGGACACGACCCTGGAATCCCAAGATGGCTTCCGACCCGGTCCAGACCGAGCTTGCCCGCCTCATCCAGTCGAAGAAGAAGACCCGGACGAAGGCGGCGAAGGGCAAGGAGGCGGCCGGCGGCGACAACGTGGTGGATCTCTTCGCGGCGCTCCGCAAGAGCCTGGCGACGGAGACGAAGCCGCGCGGCAAGCGGTCCTGACCCGGATCAGGGTCGCTCGCCGGCGTCAGCTGACCGGAACACCGCATGATCGCCCCGCTCGGCGCGCGCCTCGCCGCGAAGGACCTGCGCGTAATAGTCAAACAGCGTTTCGGTGCCGGTGGAGGGCGTCGCCTCCGCGTCGTAGCGTCCGGTCGCCGGATCGAGCACCAGCATCGATTCGGTCGCGTAATAGCGCCCGATCCGCGCGAATTCCGCCTTGTCGGCGAGCGCCGGCAGGACCCGCCCGGCGAGGCTCAGAGTGGCGATGATGCCGTCGAGCAGGGCGACCGGCACGCGGCGGAAGCGCGGCGGGCGGCCCGTGAGGGCGAAGAGAGCCTCGCCCTGCTGGCGCGGCGTCACCGCCGGCCCGGGGCCGCCAATGGGCAGGATGCGGTTCTGCCGGTGCGGATCGTCGAGACAGTCGGCGATGAAGGCGCCGAGGTCGGCGTCGCTGATCGGCTTGCAGGCGGTCAGCGTGCCGTCGCCGAAGATCAGGTAGGGCCTGCCGGCCTGCACCCGCGCGATCTGGCCCGACAGCGACTTGAAGAAGGCCGTGGGTCGCACGATCGACCAGATGAGACCGGAAGCGATCAGGGCCTCCTCGAAAGCGAGCTTGGCCTTCTGGAAGGCGAGAAGAGGCTTCTGCACGCAGATCGCGGAGAGCAGCACCATCTGTTCCACGCCGGCCTCGCGGGCCGCCGTCAGCACGTCCCTATGCGCCTGGAAATCGATCGCCCAGGCATCGCGCGGCACCCCGGTGCGCGAGGCGAGGCAGGAGACGACGGCGTCGAACGGTCCTCCGGCCGCAGAAGCTCTTGCGAAGGCGGCCGGGTCCGTGACGTCACCCTCGACCACGACTGTTTCGGTGAAAAGCCCATCATCCTTGGCCGAACCCGGACGGACGAGGCAGGCGACGGCATGGCCGCGGGCGACCAGCGCGAGGGCCGTCGCGCGGCCGATCGTCCCCGTCCCGCCGAGAAGGAGGACGCGGCGATGCCGGGGCGAAGCCTTCGGGCCGTGATCGGGAAAAGGGGGAGGGAAGGGCGGGGCCATGGCGGTGGCGTGATGAGGACGCGATCCGCCGCAGGAATCAAGTCGCCTATGCCGGACCCCGACACCAACATGAACGGCAGCCGGCCGGGCAGGTTCACCCTGGGTTCAAGCCGGGACCCCAAACTCCGGCGGACCTAACGAGAGGAGAAACGCCTGATGACTTCCGCATCCCGCATTCTCGATCGTCGCGCCCTGCTCGCCACGGCGACCGCCTCCGCGGCCGTCCTCGTGGTCGCCGGTGCCGCGGCACCCGCCTCGGCGCAGGCTCTCGCGCCTATGCCTCCCGCCGCCCCGGTCGCCGCGGCGCCCGAGGAAATGCAGTGGGGCTGGCGCCGCCGGCGCTGGCGCCGTCGTGGCTGGGGCTGGGG
>NZ_JBQVQL010000009.1:0-75696 GCF_052440005.1 Phreatobacter sp. | reverse complement strand
GGCCGGGTCGGTCGCGGTGCCGCGCAGCAGTTCGAGGGCGCGCCCGATCTGGACGTCGTCCTTCTGCTCCGGCGGCACGTAGACCGAGGAGGCCGAGCGCTCCTCCGTACCCTCTGTCGCGTTGTTGCGCAGGTGGCCGCGCAGGCCCGCCTCGCCGCGGTTCTCCTGCAGGCGGGCGCGCATCGCCTCCGGCACCGGCTGCTCCAGCACGATGTCCGGATCGATGCCGCGCGCCTGGATCGAGCGGCCCGACGGGGTGTAGTAGCGCGCCGTGGTCAGGCGCAGGGCGCCCTGGCTGCCGAGCGGGATGATGGTCTGCACCGACCCCTTGCCGAACGAACGCGTGCCGAGCACCGACGCGCGCTTGTGGTCCTGTAGGGCGCCGGCGACGATCTCGGAGGCCGAGGCCGAACCGCCGTTGATCAGCACGATGATCGGCTTGCCGGCGGTCAGGTCGCCGCCGCGGGCGTTCCAGCGCTGGGTCTCCTCGGCGTTGCGGCCGCGGGTCGAGACGATCTCGCCGCGCTCCAGGAAGGCGTCGGAGACCGAGACGGACTGGTCGAGCAGGCCGCCGGGATTGTTGCGCATGTCGAGCACGTAGCCGCGCAGCTTCTCGGCGGGCACCTTGGACTTGATGTCCTCGATGGCCCTGCGCAGGTTCTCGGTCGTCTGCTCGTTGAACTGGGTGATGCGCACGTAGCCGACGTCGTCACCGAGAATCTGGTGGCGCACGGCGCGGATGACGATGCGGTCGCGGGTGATCTCGATGTCGCGCGGCGCCGCGCCGGAGCGGGTGACGCGGATGGTGATCTTCGAGCCCACCGGGCCGCGCATCTTCTCCACCGCCTGCTGCAGGGTGAGGCCCTGGATCGGCTCGGCGTCGATGTGGGTGATGATGTCGTTGGCGAGGATGCCCGCCTTGGAGGCCGGGGTGTCGTCGATCGGGGAGACGACCTTGATCAGGCCCTCCTCCTGCGTCACCTCGATGCCGAGGCCGCCGAACTCGCCGCGGGTCTGCACCTGCATGTCGCGGAAGTTGCGCGCATCCATGAAGCTCGAATGCGGGTCGAGGCCGGTGAGCATGCCGTTGATGGCGCTCTCGATCAGCTTGGCGTCGTCCGGCTTCTCGACATAGTCGGTGCGCACGCGCTCGAAGATGTCGCCGAACAGGTTGATGTGCCGGTAGGTGTCGGAGGCCGCGGCGTTGGCGGTCATCCCGAGAATGGCCCGGGGTTGCGTGACCGCGACGGTGGCCAGCGCGCCCATGGCGGCGCCGGCGAGGAGGATCGAAGCTCTGCGCATCATCCGCGAACCCTTTCAGTGGCCTGCACGCCCGGTGTCCTCGTGGTCCACCATGGCGCTGGGTCGACACTCGACCCGTCTTTCCGGAACTCGACGTAGAGAACGGGCTGGGATGAGCCCGTCGTCACCGCGGAGGCTGGCGGCGGGGCATGGCCCATCACACCGACCGGCTCCCCCGCCAGCACGAACTGTCCAAGATCGACCGTGATCCTGTCCATGCCGGCCAGAACGAGATGATACCCGCCGCCGGCGTTCAGGATCAAGAGTTGGCCGTAGGTCCGGAACGGACCCGAATAGACCACCCATCCGTCCGCCGGCGCGGTCACGGAGGCCGCCGGCCGCGTCGCGATCGACAGGCCGCGTTCGGCGCCGCCGAGCCCGTCGGGATCGCCGAACTCGCGGAGGCGGACGCCGAGGACCGGCAGGGAAAGGCCGCCGCGTGCCTGTTCGAAGGGGATGGCGGGGTTCATCCGCGCCGCGTTCTGCAACGCAGCCATCTGCTGGCGCCGGTCCACGACGGCCGGTCCGCGGGTGACCGTGGTGGTGCGGGCGGCCTCCGCGGCGCGGTGCGCGGCGCTGATCTCCGTCTCCATCCGTCCTATCAAATGTTCGAGATCGGCGGCCTGGCGGGCGAGCGTCGCCGCCCGTGCCTTCTCCGCCTCCAGCGACTGTTCGCCGGCCGTGACCTGGCCGCGGCGGGCCTCGGCGAGGGCATCGAGCCGCACCCGCTCGGCGCGGAGCGTCACCGCCTCGCGACGCAGGTGGTCGCGTTCGGTGGCGATGCGGGTGCGCAGGCTCGAAAGCTCCTCGAGGTCGCGCGCCAGCACCGTGACCGCCTCGCGCATCTCCGGCACCAGCGTGCCGAGCAGCATGGCGGTGCGCACGCTCTTCAGCACGTCGTCGGGGCCGACCAGCATGGCGGGCGGCGGGCGGCGGCCCATGCGCTGCAGCGAGGCGAGCACCTCGGCGATGAGCTGGCGGCGGTCGTGCAGCGACTGGCGCAGGGTGAGCTGGCGGGCGTCGAGCCCGGTCAGGTTGTCCTCGATCGCCGCCATCCGCTCCTCGCCGGCGCGCACCCTGACGGCCGTATCGATGCTGGAGCGCACGAGCGCGGCGCGGTCGTTGCGCAAGGCGGTGACCTCGGCCTCGACGCGGGCGCGGTCGGCGGCGCTGCGTGTGATGTCGGCGTGGATCGCCTCCAGCTCGCGCTGGCGCTCGCGGCGCTCGGTCTCGGCGCGCTCGGCCGGCGTCGACGGCTCGGCCGCGACCGGCCCGGCAGGAGCCAGGGCGAGAACGGCGACGACGAGGAAGAGGGGCCTGGACAGCATCGATCCCGAATCAGCGGGGGCGTGAAAACACCGATGCTACATGCCGGCAGGGCCGGGCGGAATCGCGGCGGCCGCTTGCTGATTTGAAGGCGGGAAACAAGCGGCCGTGATCGAAGTCAGTTGAACAGGGCGTCGATGTCGTCCTGGCTGGCGTGGCCGGCATCCTCGGAGAGCTTGGGACCATTGAGCAGGGCCGCGTCGCCGGTAGCCTCGGCGATGTCCTCCACCGCGATGTCCTTGAAGCTGTCGAGGCCGCCCCAGATCTCCATCATCTTCATGATCCGGTCCTCGATGAACTTCAGCGTGTTCACCACCTTGGTGATGCGCTGGCCCGTGAGGTCCTGGAAGTTGCAGTGCTCGAAGACGGTGATGATCTTCTGCTGGATGTCGTCGATCGCCGCCTTGTCCTGGGTGCTCTTGAGCTTGGCGGAGAGCTGGCTGGCGATCTGGTCGATGCTCTCGGCGGCGGACAGGATGCCCTCAGTCGCCTCTTCGGTGCCCGTGACGATGGCGTCGAGCTCGTGGGTCACGCGCGTCATCTGCTTGCCCTTGAAGCCGGTGACGTGGAGCGTGGCGATCTCGTGCTTGGTCTGGTCGATGGCCTGCCAGATCTGGTCGAGCTCGGCCTTCAGCTTGATCGCCTCCTGCATCTCGGCCCGATAGGCGTCGATCATCTGCTTGGACACCTCCTCCGGCGGACGGATGAGGGCGCGCAGCTGCTTGATCTCGGAGAGGATCTCGTGATGTCCGCCGTTGGCGGAGGCGCCTTTGGGATGCGGCGAGGTCTCCGGCTGGGAGATCACTTCGATGCGGAAGGCTCTTTTTTGGGCGCGCATGGACGATCCGGGCAATTCTTCGCCACCGGCCTGAGCGACCGGTCCGGACGACGGTACCGCCGGGGAGTTAAGAGCCGGTTCCACCGCAATGCCACAGAAAGTTCAGGCACAATGTGAAAGTCGATCAGGGTTAACGATCTCCTGCTGCGGGTTGCGGGCGTCTTCCCGTCGCATCTGCCCGGCCTTTACATGCGCTTAACCGTAAAATCAGGCCGATCCCGGTGAGAACACGAAAAGGATGTTCGCCCCGGCCCGCGTTTACCATTCCAAGGGCGCTTGCGGTGTTCTGCTGAAGGCTCAGGAGACGCCGGGCATCTTGCCCCGTCGCCCCGTCCAGCGTTCAGAGTTCGGCGATGTCCCCTTTCCGTTTGATGGCCGCCGTGGCGGCGCTCTGCCTTCTCGGCACCACCTCCGACGCTTCCGCGCAGATCGCCGGCGCCCGCCGTGATCTCGGCGGCGGCTTCATCGAGTTTCTCTACAACGGCGGCCAGCCCGCCGGCCCCATTGCCGGCGCCCGGCGCCAGGGCGCTCCCGCTTATGCCGCACCGACCTACGCCGCACCGACCTCGCCGGCCCACCTCAGGGCCTCGCACGGCGTCGCACCCGATCTCGAGCCGGTGCGCCCGCTCCGGCCACAGACTTCCGAGCCGCAGCGCGAGGCGACGCCCCGCTCGGCCCCCGCCCGCGGCATCGATCCGCGCTTCCTGCCGCAGCAGGTGCCCTTCCAGACGAGCCACCGCCCCGGCACCATCGTCATCAACACCGCCGAGCGGCATCTCTATCTCGTCCAGGCCGGCGGCACGGCCATGCGCTACGGCGTCGGCATCGGCCGTCCCGGCTTCGGCTGGCGCGGCACCAAGACCGTCACCCGCAAGGCCGAGTGGCCGGACTGGCGCCCGCCCGCCGAGATGCTGCGCCGCCGCCCGGACCTGCCGCGCTTCATGGCCGGCGGCCCCGCCAATCCGCTCGGCGCCCGGGCCCTCTATCTCGGCTCGTCGCTCTACCGCATCCACGGCTCCAACGAGCCCTGGACCATCGGCCAGGCGGTCTCCTCCGGCTGTTTCCGCATGCGCAACGAGGACGTGATCGACCTCTACGGCCGCGTGCGGGTCGGAACCCGGGTGGTGGTGATGTGAGCTTCGCCGCCGGGCCTCCGGGCCCTGCGGCTGTCCTTGCGGCGGGCAAGCGTAACAGCGCCCCGCCGCGGCGCTCGACACGAGCGGACAGGAGGGGCCGCTCCGTCTCACGACGGGGCGGCCTTTCTGTTTTCGCCTTCAGGCGCCGCCGATGAGGATGCCGGCCGCCAGCACCAGCCCGCCGCCCAGCACGATCTGGAAGGTCGCCCGGAGGAAGGGCGTCTCCATGTAGCGGTTCTGGATCCAGACGATGGCCCAGAGTTCGATGAAGACCACGGCGAAGGCGATGGCCGTGGCGGTCCAGAAGTTCGGAATCAGATAGGGCAGCGCGTGGCCGAGCCCGCCGACCGTCGTCATCACGCCCGAGGCGATGCCGCGCTTCCACGGCGCGCCGCGCCCCGACACCTTGCCGTCGTCGTGCGCGGCCTCGGTGAACCCCATGGAGATGCCCGCGCCGATCGAGGCCGAGAGCCCGACGAGGAAGGTCGTCCAGGGGTTCTGGGTGGCGAAGGCGGTGGCGAAGATCGGCGCCAGTGTCGACACCGACCCGTCCATCAGGCCGGCGAGGCCCGGCTGCACCCAGGTCAGCACGAACTGGCGATGGGCGGCGGCATCCTCGCCGGCGCGACCCTCCTCCGTGAGATGTTCGGCGGCCAGCGCATTCGCCTCGCGCTCGTGGCCGGCCTCGGCGGCCGCGAGGTCACCCAGGAGCTTGCGCGTCTCGGCATCGGTCGCCCGCGCCGCGGCGGCGACATAGAAGGCCCCGGCCTGCCGCTCCATGTCGGCGGCCTCCTCGCGCACCCGGTCGAGGCCGAGATTCTCGACCAGCCAGATCGGGTTGCGGGCGATGTAGCCCGCCACGTGCTCGCGCCGGATCGGGATGATGAACTCGCCGAAGCGGCGCTGGTAGGCCTCGATCAGCCGGCGTCGATGGGTGTCCTCGGTCGCCGCCATGCCCTGGAAGACGGCGGCCGAACGCGGATACTGCGCCGCGAGCCTGGCCGCATAGGCGCGGTAGATCTGCCCGTCCTCCTCCTCGGCGGAGATGGCCAGCGCCAGGATCTCCTGCTCGCTGAGATCGTCGAAACGGCGCCTGGAGCCGAAGCCGGGAATGGAGAAGCGGCTGAGCATGGCGGTGGCCTTGATTGGAATAATTCTAGACTAGAATAGGAGCGCGCAGGCGGCTGCGCAAGGCCGCACGGGAGCGGGCCCTGGGAAGCCGCGCATCGCCGCGTCTCAATCGAAGAGGCCGACCAGCGGTGTCAGGAGCAGGAAGACGAGGAGGGAGCCGACGATGGTATGCAGGATGAAATAGCGCGGCATGGTGGGCTCGCCACTGTCGTCGGTGCCGAGCGGCGGCACGATCTTCCAGATGTCCGAGAAGTTCGGAAACAGACGGAACACCGAGGCCGCGACGCAGATGCTGCCGAAGGCGGCGTAGGCCCGGACGGCGGCGGGCCATTCCGGTCCCCGCAGCCGCACCCCGGTGGGAGCGTGGCGCGGCCAGGCCAGCCAGCCCCAGACGAGCGCCCCCAGGGTGGTCAGGACGATCAGCCCGTAGATGACCCAATCCGGCTTGTAGCCCCAGCCGATCGGCCAGCCCACCACCAGCTTGATGCGGCTCGCCAGCGAGTCGCTCTGCGCCAGGAGCGCCCCCACCCTGTGGACGTGCAGATCGTTGGCGGCATCGCGGTTGCCGCCATCGACGAGAACCCGAGACAGGTTGGCGAAGGGCTGGGGATCGAAGGTGACCATGCCGCTCAGGAGCCACCGGCGGAGCCAGGCGACGTCCTGCAGGGCGAAGGCGCTCCGCGCCGGCCGGAGCGACGGGGACGGCTCCGCCTCGCTGGCGACGCGGGGCGCGAGATACTGATACTCGGCCCCCGAGAGCTTGGTCCGCACCGGCGCGCCCGTCGTGGTGCCGGAACGGCCGGCCGCCGCATAGGACAGGTCCTCGACGTTCAGGTGGATGCGGGGCGTCTTCACCCCCGCGAGGGACAGCGAGGCGGTCGGCAGCCAGCGCGGCGCCCGCTGTCCGGCCCCGAAGCGCAGCCCGCCGACGAGGGTGGCGCCCTCCAGGTTGACGAACGAGCGGAAGGTGGCCGCGAGCTGCAGATAGTTCTCGAACCGGCAGCCCGAGCAGTCGACGTCGCGGAACTCGGCATGGGCCAGCACGGCCTCGCGAAAGCGGCAGTCGGAGAGGTCGAGCCGTCCCGCCACGCTGTTCTCGACGTCCGGCTCCTCGGTCGAGGCGAGGAAGGCGAGGCGGCCGACATCGCAGGACGGCAGCGACAGACCCGCGGCGAAGGTGGACGATTGCACCTCGACCCGGCCGGCGGCGAGCCCGGCGGCCACGAAGGGGACGGCGACCCTGACTCCGGTCAGCTCCACCTCGTCCGAGATGCGCGCGCCGACGATGTTGACCCGCCGCGGCGGGGGGACCGGCAAGGCCCCGCTCGGCACCGGCTCGGGGGCTGCCGGCACCGCGCCCTGGCCATCGGCCGGCTTCCGCTCCGCCGGCACGACGGCCGGCGGGCGGGCACTGCGCCGCTGGGGCATGGAGAATTCCGTCGCGCGGAGTGTCAGGCCGCGGGCGCGCAGGCCGTTCAGGGTGATCTCGCTGGTGGCGGCGATCCGGGCGTCGTTGAACGAGATCAGCGCGCCCGCCGTCACCTCGCTCATGCTGAAGAGGCTGACGTCGGCCTCCGCGCCGCCCGTGTTCATGCCCTTGGTCATCGCGTAGTCGCTGAGGCTGTAGCCGAAGTAGAGGTTCCGCCCTACGGAGACGCGATTGAGGGTGAAGGTTCGGGTGAAACGGGTCCCGGAGAAGACGAGGTTGTTGTCGACGCGCGAATTGACGATCCACGTCGTGCCGAAGGTGGAGGAGCCCACGACCACGTCGCCGCCGACGCGCAGCGAGGCGAGGTGGAGGCTCGCGATCTGCGATTGCGAGATCTGCAGCACGTCGTCGATGGCGAGGTGCGAGAGGGACACCCGTTCGAGGACCGAGTCCCGGATGATCAGCTTGCCGATCCGGGCGTTGAGGTCGTCGGTGACGTCGGCCTCGTAGTGGCCGAAGGTCAGCTCGTCGATCGCCACGCAGTCGATGATGATGGCGAGCGGCCTGCCGACCGCCTTGGAAATCTCGGTGATGGCGTGCCCGAGGAAGTTGAACTCCTGGCGGGGAAGCTCGAGGCGGTTTCCCTCGCACCCCGTCTCCCGCCCGCGCACGCCGAGCGGGTAGTGGCGGATGTGCATGACGCCGGTGGCGCAGGCGCTGCGGGCGGCGTCGAGGATGCGCTCATGCGCCGGGCCGGGATAGGCGGCTCCGGACAGAGAGGCGGGATTGCGCCGAACCGCCGTGCAGATGTCCTGCACGGCGTCTGGACCGCTCCTGTCGAGCAGCCTGTCGAGGCCGACGCGCCCCTGGGCCAGCGACGGATCGGCCGCCGCCAGGGCGAGGAGCACCCACAGCGCCAGGGCGAAGGGGGCTCTCATCCGCGTCGAGCGAGACCGCGCACGCCCCCACACCCTGTCGTCCTCCCCGCCGATGCGATGCGTCATCGAGCGGAGCCCGGCGGCCCGGCGCAAGAGCGTGTGAATCCGCACCCGTCCGCACGTCGTCCGCTCCCGCCGGCCGGGGCGGGGCGGCCCGGAGGTCAGGCCGCCCCCGCATCCCTCCCCTTCGCTTTCTCCGCCTTGCTCCATCTCAGCCACTTGGTATGGTCGTTCCACACCACGGCCATTCCGGAGATTTTTTCCATGTCCAAGACGAGCGCGCTGCGTGTGGTCGGCGACGACGCCAGCACCACCGCCATTCCGAACGACCTCCAGGCCTTCTGGATGCCGTTCACGGCCAACCGCTCGTTCAAGGCGCGCCCGCGCATGGTCGCCCGCGCCAAGGGGCTCTACTACTACACGCCCGAGGGCAAGCAGGTGATCGACGCCACGGCGGGCCTGTGGTGCTCGAGCGCCGGCCATTCGCGCGAGCCGATCGTCGAGGCCATCCAGAAGCAGGCGGCCGAGCTCGACTTCGCCCCGACCTTCCAGTTCGGCCATCCCAAGGCCTTCGAGCTGGCGAGCCGCATCGCCGCGCTCGCCCCCGGCGACCTCGACCACGTCTTCTTCTGCAACTCCGGCTCGGAAGCCGCCGACACCGCGCTGAAGATGGCGATCGCCTACTGGCACGCCCGCGGCAAGGCCTCCAAGACCCGTCTCATCGGCCGCGAGCGCGGCTATCACGGCGTCGGCTTCGGCGGCATCACGGTCGGCGGCATCGTCGCCAACCGCCGCGTCTACGGCTCCATGCTGGCCGGCGCCGACCACCTCCCGCACACCTACAACCGCGAGAAGCAGGCCTTCTCCAAGGGCGAGCCGGAGTGGGGCGCCCATCTCGCCGACGAGCTGGAGCGCATCGTCGCGCTGCACGACGCCTCCACCATCGCCGCCGTCATGGTCGAGCCGATGGCCGGCTCCACCGGCGTCCTGCCGCCGCCCCAGGGCTACCTGAAGCGCCTGCGCGAGCTCTGCGACAAGCACGACATCCTGCTGATCTTCGACGAGGTCATCACCGGCTTCGGCCGCCTCGGCGCGCCCTTCGCTTCGGAGCGCTACGGCGTCATCCCGGATCTCATGACCTTCGCCAAGGGCGTCACCAACGCCGCCGCGCCCATGGGCGGCGTCGTCGCCCGCAAGCACGTCCACGACGCCTTCATGACCGGCCCCGAGCATGTGGTGGAGCTGTTCCACGGCTACACCTACTCGGCCCATCCGCTGGCCTGCGCCGCCGGCCTCGCCACACTCGACCTCTACCGCGACGAGGGCCTCTTCGAGCGCTCCAAGGCGCTGGAGCCGGTCTGGGCCGACGCGATCTTCTCCAAGCTCAAGGGCAAGCCGGGCGTACTCGACATCCGCCAGGTCGGCCTCACCGCCGCCGTCGACTTCGAGGGCTGGAAGGATGCGCCGGGCAAGCGCGCCTTCGTCGCCATGGACAAGGCCTTCCACGACGAGGGCATGATGGTCCGCACCTCCGGCGACTGCCTGGTGGTGACCCCGCCCTTCATCGTCACCGAGGACGACATCGCCCAGATCGCCGACAAGCTGTCGAACGTCATCGACGCGACGGTCAATCCGTCCTGAGGCGATCGACCTCTCTCATGACGAAAGGCCCGGCCCCGCGCCGGGCCTTTTGCTGTCAGGGTACAAGCGGCCAGCGGAGGCCCCTCGCCCTCACCCGAAGGCGATCTGAACCTTCATCGCCTTCGACCTGTCCGAGGCGAGGTGGAAGGCTTCCACCGCCTGTTCCATCGGCAGCGTTGCGGTGAGCAGCGGGCGCACGTCGATCCGCCGCTCGCCGATCATCGCCACGGCGGTCGCGAATTCGCTGTGGAAGCGGAACGTGCCGCGCAGCTCCAGCTCCTTCGCCACCAGCACCGAGATCGGCAGGGTGAAGTCACCGCCCGTGCCGACCTGGACGATGACGGCGCCCGGCCTGAGCGCCGCGAGGGCTCCCGTCAGCGCCTTCATGTTGCCGGACGCCTCGAACAGCACGTCGAAGGTGCCCTTGTCCGCCTCGTAGGGTTTCAGGGCGTCCGGGTCCGCGGCGGTGTTCAGCGTCGTTGCGATCCCCATCCCCCTGACCACCGCCAGCGTCGCGTCGGCGACGTCGGTCGCCACCACCTCTGCCGCCCCCGCCGCCCGCGCGGCGAGGATGCACAGCGCCCCGATCGGGCCACAGCCGGTAACGAGGACGCGCTTGCCGAGGAGCGGCCCGGCCCGCCGCGCCGCGTGCAGGCAGACCGCCAGCGGCTCGCAGAAGGCGGCCTCCCCGAGGCTCACCCCGTCCGCCACCTTGTGGGCCTGCACCGCGTCGCAGACGAGCACCTCGCGAAAGGCGCCCTGGATGTGCGGGAAGGGCATGGCCGACCCATAGAACCGCATGTTGAGGCAATGGTTCGGCATGCCGTCGAGGCAGTAGCGGCAGGCGCCGCAAGGCCTCGACGGGCTCACCGCCACCCGGTCGCCGGGCTTCACCGATCCGACGTCCGCACCGACGCGCTCCACCGTGCCGGCGATCTCGTGGCCGAGGATCATCGGCTCCTTCAGGCGCACCGCGCCGAACCCGCCGTTGTGGAAATAGTGCAGGTCGGAGCCGCAGATGCCGCCCGCCCCGATCCTGACCGCGACCTCGCCCGGGCCGAGCGGCGCGACCTCGCGCTCCTCGAGCCTCAGGTCATGGGGAGCGTGGATGACGAGCGCCTTCATGGAATCCTCCGGACCGCCTGGTCATGGGCCGCGCAGGGCGAGGCGCGGCATCAGGCGTTGCCGGCGAGCCTATCAGGGAAGCGGGCCGGAGGAAGGCCTGGCGCGTCAGAACAGCCGCGGCAGGGGCCGGCCGGCGAGCGCCTGCTGGTAGGCGAGCCAGACGAGTCCGGTCCAGCCCGCCGCGGCGATCCAGACCGCAGCCATGGCGGCGGGCGGCGGCAGGCTGCGCGCGGCGAGGAGCCCGAGGAGCGGGACCGCCTGGATCATGTGCGTGGCGAGGAAATGGGCGACCCTGAGGTCGCCGACCACGAGCGACCAGCCCGTCACCCCCATCCGCGCGCCCCCCGGCGGATGGGTGCCGACATGAGGGCTGAGCCGACCACCGATGGTGAAGGCGGTGATCAGGGTGAGGATCGCACCGCCGACGAACCCCAGCAGGATTGCCACCCGCAGGGCCGGCCCGATCGCCGCCTCCCTGTCGAGGAAGGCCGCCACACCGACCACGGCGGCACTGAGCGTGATGACCACGGCCCCCGCCGCCATGGCCGTGTACATGGCGCGGGTGAAGGGCGTCGCGAGGTTGAAGTGCGAGGCCTGCTGCCGGGCCGCCTGGACGATGATGTAGATCATCTCCCCGAGCGAGGCCAGGGCGCAGGCCGCCGCGACGAGCGCGAGGAGGGTTCCCGTCCTCCACCCCGCCCCGAGCAGGCCGACGACCAGGGCCAGGGTCACCATGTGGATGGCCAGGGACACGGCGAACTTCATGGGCTTCGCCCAGACGCTCGCCTCCCCGATCAGGCGCTTGTCGATCGTCCAGAGAACGGCGGCGAGGGCCAGCATCAGGACCATGACGAGGGCGCCGGTCCACAGGACCAGCTCGGCGGTTCCCGGACGTGCATCCAAGGCCTGCATGCGTCCGGCTCCCCTGACGATGGCGTCTCTACGAGCGCCGGCCGGACGGCGGATCATCCGGCCAGCCGCGCTGTCATGCCGTTGCGGCGGCCAGCCCTGCATGGTCTGATCCGCCCGAATCGTCACCTCCGGCATTCCTGCCAGAAAGCCCTCGAAGGATCAGCCATGAAGACACGCGCCGCCGTCGCCTGGGAAGCCGGCAAGCCCCTCACCATCGAGACCATCGACCTCGAGGGGCCGAAGGCGGGCGAGGTGCTGGTGGAGGTCATGGCGACCGGCGTCTGCCACACCGACGCCTACACGCTCTCAGGGCTCGATTCCGAGGGCAAGTTCCCGGCAATCCTCGGTCACGAGGGCGCGGGAATCGTGCGCGAGGTCGGGGCCGGCGTCACCTCGGTGAAGGTCGGCGACCACGTCATTCCGCTCTACACGCCGGAGTGCCGCTCCTGCAAAACCTGCCTGTCGCAGCGCTCGAACCTGTGCACCGCCATCCGCGGCACGCAGGGTCAGGGCCTCATGCCCGACCAGACCACGCGCTTCTCCTGCGAGCCGGTGGGCGGCCGCGGGCGGAACGACGTGTTCCACTACATGGGCTGCTCGACCTTCTCGAACTTCACCGTGCTGCCCGAGATCGCCCTGGCGAAGGTGCGGGAGGACGCCCCCTTCGACAAGATCTGCTACATCGGCTGCGGCGTCACCACCGGCATCGGCGCGGTGATCTACACGGGCAAGGTCTGGCCCGGCGCCAACGTCGTCGTCTTCGGCCTCGGCGGCATCGGCCTCAACGTCATCCAGGGCGCCCGCATGGTCGGTGCCGACAAGATCATCGGCGTCGACCTCAACCCGGCCAAGGTCGAGATGGCGAAGAAGTTCGGCATGACCCATTTCGTCAATCCGGACGAGGTCGGCCGCGACAAGGTCGTGCAGGCCATCGTCGACCTGACCGGCGGCGGCGCCGACTTCTCCTTCGAGTGCATCGGCAACGTCCACACCATGCGCCAGGCCCTCGAGTGCTGCCACCGCGGCTGGGGCGAGAGCATCCTCATCGGCGTCGCGCCCTCGGGGACCGAAATCTCCACCCGCCCCTTCCAGCTCGTCACCGGCCGCGTCTGGAAGGGCTCGGCCTTCGGCGGCGCTCGCGGAAGGACGGACGTGCCGAAGATCGTCGACTGGTACATGGAGGGGAAGATCGACATCGACAGCCTGATCACCCACACCATGCCGCTCGACGAGATCAACACCGCCTTCGACCTGATGCACGAGGGCAAGTCGATCCGCTCGGTGGTGGTGTTCTGACGACGCGCAAAAGGGCGCTGCGGTGACCGCAGCGCCCTCCGAGGACTCACAGCGCGGTCAGCGCATCGCGACCTTCGCCACCTTGTCCTCGTAGTCTTCCTTGGGGTCGGCCCCGATCATCAGCTTGAAGCCCGCCCACAGGCTGGTGGCGTTTTCCCAGATCTCGGCCTTCTCGGGATCGAAGCGCAGCAGGGCGAGCTTCGGATCGTCCTTGCCCTCTTCGTACCAGGCGGCGACGAAGCGGTTCCACAGCCGGTCGATGACGGCGCGGTCGTTGTCGACCACGAAGGTACCGTGGACGCAGGCGAAGAGATCGTGCGACTTCGACGTGAGGGTGATCGAGCCCTTCCTGGCCTCGGCTCCGAGCGCCTTGGCCATGTCGGTGTCCTTCGCCGTGAAGAACCAGATCGGCCCGTGGTCTCCCTCGCCGTCGAGCTGGGCGGTCAGCGGCCGCATGTGGCCGTCTTCGTCGGCGAGCCCCGCCATGACCGTCATCTCGGAGCGCAGGTGTGTCCAGAAGGACTGGGTCAGTTCGGCCGGCGTCGGCATGGTGGTTCTCCGGGTCAGGGGGGCGGTGTGCCAACGCGCCCGCACGACACCCGTTCCCGCCGGCCGCGGGACGCGCCTGCGGCAGCCGCGTCACAGGAGCCGGGACCGGCTGTCGAAACCCTGCAACAATCTGCCTTCAGCGTGGGTTCATCGGAAAGGTGCTGCCCTGCGCAGGGGTGGCACTATGTGCTGATGACGGCCGGAGCATACGATGGATGATCGCGACTATGTGAAGCTGAAGCCCGAACTCATGGGCTTCCGTTATGTGGGAACCGTGCCGCAGGAGGCCCGACCCCTGCTGACCCGCGCCTACGAAGACCTCAAGCGCACCATGGGCGCCGGGTGGGACGCCCAGATCGCCGCCAAGGAAATCTGCTGGATGAACCTCTGGCAGGAGGACGAGGAGGGCGACATGATGGAGCTCTCCGACAAGGCGCTGGCGAGAGAGTTGCACGCCTGGTGCGAGACCGCCGCCGGCCAGTTCGCCGAGCAGGGCGCCATCATGGACGGCTACGGCTTCGTGGTGAACCCGGTCGGGTCGAAGCCGCAGGTCTGGCACGTCGACTACACCACCGACGCCGCGGCGATCTGGATCCCGCTGACCCAGTTCACCGACCGCAACGCCACCCAGTTCATCACCCTGCCCGAGTCGACGCCGGAGGAGGCGCTGGAGAAGGTGGCCTCGAACGTCGACAATGTGGACGTGGAGGCTCTCGCGCGCAGCGTCGATCATTTCCAGGTCCACCAGATCGTCGCCAAGCCCATGTCGGTGCTCTACATGGGCCGCGGCACCATCCACCGCGGCATTTCCAACAGCGGCGACGACAACCGCATCTCCTTCTACATTTCGCTGCACTTCATCCGCGACTACGCGGTCTATCCCTATTACGCCGACGAGCGCTCCGAGCAGGCGGTCGTCAACTTCAACGACTGACCGGATCCCCACGAAAAAGGCCGCCCCCCGATCGGGGAGCGGCCTGGCGGGACTGAGGCGCGCAAGCCTTAGTTCTGGTTCGGCGTCGCCGGCGCGGCAGGAGCGGGCTGGGCGGGAGCCGGCTGGGCCGGGGCCGGCTGCATCGCAGGCGGCGTGGACGGCTGCGGACGCGGCACCGAGCCCGTCGCGGTCGGATCGGTCGCCGGAGCACCGGCAGGCGTGCCCTCGGCGATCGGCGGACGCTCCGTCGTCGGCGTAGTCGCGGTGCGATCGGACGAGCCGCCGAACATCGTCATGATCACGAAGACCAGAACGAGGGCGGCGGCCAGGCCGCCGAGCAGGCCCCAGCCGGTGCGCGACGCGGGGCGGGACTCCATCGGCTGCCGGGGATCGGTGCCACCGGCCATCGGGGCGACGGGATCGGCCGTCACCCGATTGGGGTCGCGGGGGTCGATATGGGTCATGTCGTCTCTCCTCACGGACTGTTCGTCTGTGAGGTCAACGGGCGGCACCCCGGCAGGTTCCACGGCGGGCGCAGGGCCCGCCGCGGGTTCCGGCCCTATTCCGCCGGTTGTGTGGTCATGGCCGGCCGGTCGGCCGGCGCCTCCTTCCGCGAGGCCGCATAGAGCAGCCCGGCCACCATGAGATAGGCAAAGGCGACGCCGGGCGAGCGGGCGAAGCCCACGGCCTCGCCGTGCATGAAGCCGAAGAAGGTGAGAAGGGCGCCGGCTCCGGCGAAGAGCGCGGCCTCGACGAACTTCTTCTCGATGACGAAGACGGCGATGGCCCCGAGCACGAGGCCGGTGATGATGGCGCCGCCGCCCATGATCTCGAGGCCATGGTAGAGCACGCCGACCTGCGCCATCTTGTCGAGGCCGACCGCCGCGGCATTGGTGCCGGCGGCCCCCAGCGCGCCGTCCACCAGCACCTTGGCCCAGGCGGCGAGATGCGGCGTGAGCGCCAGCACCACCGCCGGCGCATGGCTCGACGGCGTCGTCTGGAAGGCCTGCGCGCCGATCAGCATGCCGATGTAGAGAAGGATGGGCGCGATGGCGACGACCGGGATCAGCGCCGTCAGGAGCGCGATGATGCCGAACCAGGCGAGCACGAGCACCATGACGCCGGTGAGCGCCGAATAGCCGATGCGCCCGCCCATGGCCTTCCAGCCGGGATGGCCGATATAGACCGCGTTGATGAAGGGGTTGCCCATCAGGCAGCCGATCATCGAGACGACGCCGTCGGCGGTGAGCACCCGCGTGGTCGGATAGTGGTCGCCGGCCGCCTCAGCGCTCTCCACGTTGTCCATGGCCTCGACGAGGTCGTAGATGCCGAAGGGGATGGCGGTGACCAGGATGATGCCGAGGAACTGGAAACCGGAAAAGGTGTGGCCGATGGCCGGGATCGGCAGCGAGAAGCCGAAGCTCGAGAAGGCCTGTCCGAGCTTGTCGATCCCGACGCCGCCGATGGGCATGCCGATGGCCACCGAAGCCCAGGCGATGAGCATGCCCGCCGCGATGGCGACGAGCCCGGCGGGGATGCCGCGCGGATAGCGGAAGCCGCCGAACCAGGACAGCATGATGATGGCGAAGCAGGTGAGGCCGATCACCGGCGTCATGTACATTTCCATCGCCGGGCGCATGGAGATGAAGGCGATGGAGACGCCGGCGAGCGTGCCGAGCAGCGCCGCCCGCGGCGTCACCTTGCGGATGTAGGGGGCGATGAAGCCGCCGGCCATCAGGATGATCGACTGGATGAACACCCAGGCGAGCCCCGCCTCCCAGCCCTTGATGGGATCGCCGGTCGAGATCGAGATCGGCAGCATGATCACGAAGGTGACGATGAACATGTGCGGCACGCTGACCCCCGAGGGCAGCGCGCAGACGTCCGAGCGCCCGGTCTCCTTGGCGAGCTTCCAGGCGAGATAGGCGTAGTAGAGCGTCGAGAGCGCCATCATCAGCCCGAGGGCCGGCAGGATGCGGCCGAACACGAGGCTGTCCGGCATCTTCAGCACGAAGCGCAGGAGGCCGGTGAGCACCAGCATGTTGACGAGGATGTTGGTGCCGAAGCCGAAGAAGGCGTTCCAGTCGCCCGGCGTCCACAGCGCCGGCTGGCCGCGCGAAGCGGCGGTCTCGGTCATGGCCATGCTCGTCTCCCCTCGATGGTCAGGTCGTCAAAGCGCTGCGGTGATGTCTCCCGTCGTGGTGACGAAGCCGAAGATGCCGCCCTGGGCGGCGATCATCCTCAGCCCCACCGCATGGAACTCGTCGAAATAGGAGGCGCAGGCGTCCCCCGGCACGAGGCAGCGGAAGCCGCGGTCGTTGGCCTCGCGCACCGTCGTGTGGACGCAGACCTCGGTGGTCACCCCGCAGACGATCAGCGTCTCGATGCGCCGGTTGCCGAGGATCAGCGCGAGATCAGTCTCGTAGAAGGCGCCCTTGCCCGGCTTGTCGACCACCGGTTCGCCCGGCGCCGGCGCCAGCTCCGGAATGATGTCGTGGCCCGGCTCGCCGCGGACGAGGATCCGCCCCATGGGCCCGCAGGCGCCGATGCGCAGGGCCGGGTCGCCCCGCTCCACCTTCAGCGGCGGCGCGTCGGCGAGGTCCGGCCGGTGTCCCTCCCGGGTGTGGACGACGAGGAGGCCGTTGGCCCGCGCGAAGGCGAGGAGCGCGGCGATGGGACCCACGGCGCGGGCGAGCTTGGAGACGTCGTTGCCGAGCGCCGCGCCGAAGCCGCCGGGCTCGAGGAAGTCACGCTGCATGTCGATGACGACGAGGGCGGTGCGATCGAGGTCGATCGTCACCGGGCTCGGGTCGGCCGGAATGGTCGCCTGCCGCATGGCGCGCTCCGCAGAAGTCGCGGAACACGCAGCAAGGAGCGGGCCAGACGAAACCCCGGCCCGATTGTATACCGGACCTCGATACCGCCCAATTCGGCGTCAGGCGCCGCCGGATACTGCCGCGTACTTGCGCAGCGCCGCGTCAATGCGCTCCGGTCGCGCCCCGCCTGTGCATGAGCGGCTCGACGACATAGTGCATGACGAGGAAGACGACGCCGCCGAGCGCCAGGCCGAGGAGGCCTGAGGCCACCGCCGTGACCAGCCACTCCACCGCCGCCTTCACGGCGGGAACCACGGCCGCCACCGCGACGGCGACGCCGTGGATCGCGTGCTCGATGCCGGCGAGGCCGTAGCCCGCGAGGCCGTGGACGATGATGCCGCCGCCGACCCAGAGCATGGCGAGCGTGCCGACGAGGCTGAGTGTCTTGAGGAAATAGGGCATGCCGAAGACGAGCCCGCGTCCCACGGGCTGGGTCAGCCGGCTCACCGCCCGGTCGAGGGCTGACGGGCCGCGCGGCTCCAGTTCGGTCGGCCGGCCACGCATCACATGCCCCAGCCCGGTGACCGGCCGGCTGCTCTGGGCGAGCGCCAGGCCCACGTCGTCGGCCTTCACGATGAGGGCGACGGCGCCATAGACCAGCACGGTGATGCCGAGGCCGACGACGGCGAGGATCAGGGCCTGGGTCCAAAGGCTCGGGGACGTGATCGTCGACAGCGCGATGGCCATGATCTCGGCCGAGAGGATGAAGTCGGTGCGGATGGCGCCGGCCACGCGCTGGCTCTCCAGCGCCGCGGCATCGGCGGGAGCGGCGGCGAGGGGGTCAGGCGCCGCCGCCTTCTCGCCGTGCGGCACCACCATCTCCAGCACTTTCTCGAAACCCTCGTAGCAGAGGTAGAGGCCGCCGATCATCAGGAGCGGCGTGATCGCCCAAGGGGCGAGCGCGCTCAGCAGCAGCGCGCCCGGCAGCAGGAACAGCATCTTGTTCTTCAGCGATCCCCACGCGATCTTGCCGACGATGGGGAGTTCACGGGCCGCGGCGAAGCCGACCGCGTAGCGCGGCGTGACCGCGGCGTCGTCGATGACGATGCCTGCAGCCTTCGTGGCAGCCTTGGTCGCCTGGGCGGCGACGTCGTCCAGAGTCACCGCCGCCACCTTGGCGAGGGCGGCGATGTCGTCGAGGAGTGCGATCAGGCCGATGCTCACGGGGGGTTCCTCCAGCGGTCGCAGGGCTCTTTAAGGCCATGTCCGCCGGAGGAAGGCAACCCGCAATGCTGCGCCGCGTCAGGCGGGCCGGTCGCCCTTCTTCAGCTTGGCCGCGGCGCGGTTGTCGACGCCCGGCAGCATCTTGGCGGGATCGCGGGTGACGACCACGTCGATCACCGAGGGACCCTTGGTGGCGAAGGCTTCCTCCAGTGCCGCGCGCAGCGTCGAGGGATGCTCGACGCGGATGCCGTGGCACCCCAGCGCCTTCGCCGCGTCGGCATAGTTGGTCTCGGCGAGGTCGGAAGCATGGTAGGCGCCCGGCCCGTAGACGAGGTGCTGCAGCGCCTTCACATAGCCGGAGGCTGCGTTGTTGACGACGATGATGGTGAGGTCGAGCCCCATGCGGCGGGCCGTCTCGATCTCGCCGAGCATCATGTTGAAGCCGCCGTCGCCGGTGAGGCCGATGACCTTCTTGCCAGGCGCGCCCATGGCGACGCCCATGGCGCCGGGGAGGCCGTAGCCGATGGAGGCAAAGCCCCGGTCCGGCACGAAGGAGCGGCCGGGCTTCTTGCTGTCGAAGAGGAGCCCGCCCCAATGCGCGGCGAAGCCGCCGTCGGCGACGAGATAGCCGTCGGCCGGCAGCACCTGATTGATCTCGGTCAGCAGGCGCCCCATGCTCACGGGCACCTCGTCCGAGGTCAGCTTCTCGTTCACGTCCGCACGCCAGGTGGCCATGCGCTGCGGCACGTCGGCGGCATAGGCCGAGAGCCGCGCGCGGATCGCCTCGGCCTTCGGGGCGAGGGCGCTTGCCAGGTCCTCGATGCCGAGCTTGGCGTCGCCCCAGAGCGTCACCTCGGGCTGCACCGTGCGGCCGAACTCCTCGGCGACGATGTCGAGGTGGATGATGCGCTTGCCCTTCGGCGGCACGGTGAAACGCTTGGTGGCGATCTCGCCGAGCTTGCAGCCGACGACGAGGATGAGGTCGCTCTCCTCGATCAGCGTGTTGGCGATGCGGTCGTAGCGGCCGAACAGGCCGGCCGAGAGCGGGCTCGTGCAGGCGATGGCGCCCTTGCCCGTCATGGTGTGGGCGACGGGGATGGAGAAGGTCTCTGCGAAGCGCTGCAGCGTCTCGGCGGCGCCGGACAGATGCACGCCGCCGCCGGCGAGGACGATCGGCCGGCTGGCCTCGCCGAGAAGCGCCGCGGCCTTCGCCAGCGCAGCACCGTCCGGGCGGCAGCGCAGCGCCGGCGCGCCGCCATGGGCCGGATCGACCTTGAAATCGTCGTCGGTGAAGCCGTGGGTGCCGTGGCAGATGTCCTCCGGCACGTCGACGATGACCGGGCCCGGCCGGCCGGTGGTCGCCACCGCGAAGGCGCGGCGCATCAGCTCGGGGATGCGGTGGATGGCTTCCACGCGGATCACCTCCTTGGCGCAGGGCCTCAGGATGTCGAGCTGGCGGCTCTCCTGGGTCATGTTCTTCCAGGAATGGTCGCGGTGGGTGTCGCCGACGATGGCAACCATCGGCGTGCCGGCGTTCAGCGCCTCGACGAGACCGGTGACGAGGTTGGTGGCGCCGGGTCCGAGGGTGGCGTCGACGAGGCCGACGCGGCCCGTGACCTTGGCATAGGCGTCGGCGGCGAAGACGCCGGCGCGCTCGTCGTTGATGAGGTTGTGCTTCAGGCCGAGGCGGCGGGCGGCATCGTAGAAGGGCAGGAGCTGGAAGCCGCCCATGCCGAACATCGGGCCGCCGTCGAAGGCGAGGATCATCCGCGCCAGGGCTTCGCCGCCCGTCATCTCATTGTCGCTCATCACGCCTCTCCACCCGCGGCCCCCGGCCGCATGTTTCGGGTGAGCGAGGGTCGGGGCGCCGGCGCTTGACGCGCCGCCGCCGTCCGGGCTCCCTCCCCGCCCCTTTAAAGCGCCGTTGGCCGGCGCCTTTCCGCTTGGGCGCCACGGTTAGGGAGGGCCCCGGGGGCTGTCAACGCGGGCGAAAGGCAGGCCAGCAATGCCGGCCCGCCCCCGTGATACCGGCGCTGGGGCTCACTCCGTCTCGTGCGCCTTGGACCAGGCTTCCGCCACCTCGGCACCGGTCGCGAACCACACGCCGGGGAAGGTGCGGATGAAGGCGATGAGTTCGCGGATCAGCGCGATGCGGCTCGGACGTCCCCCCACCTGCGGGTGGAAGATCATGTCGAACAGGCCGCCCCACTTGTAGATCTCGCGGAACTCCTCCTTGTAGACGGAGAGCATGTGCTCGTTGGTGAAGATCGGCCGCGGCGTTTTCACCGAGAACAGGGCGAAGGGCGCGTCGTCCAGCGACCAGTGCCAGGGCAGTTCGATGACGCCCTTGGAGCCGTCCGGCATGATGTGGCGATAGGGGTTGATGTCGTCCATCAGCGAGGAATCGTAGAGGAAATTGTGCTGCTTCAGGAGCTTGAACAGCCCTTCCGAGACTTCGCCGGCCGGCGAGCGGTAGCCCTTCGGCACCACGCCGACGGTGCGCTTCAGCGCCTCGAGACCCTTTTCCATCTCCTCGACTTCCGCCTGGGGATCGTCGCTCACCCATTTGTGGGAATAGGAGTGGTGGGCGACCTCGTGGCCGTCCTTCAGGATCATCTCGACGCGGTCGGTATGGTTCTCCGCCGTCCAGCCGGGCACGAAGAAGGTCGACTTGATCCCCTCGTCGCGCAGCGTGTCGAGGATCTTCGGCACGCCGACCTTGGCACCGTAGCGGCCCTGGCTGAGCACGCCGGGGCGGCGGACATTCTCCGGATCGCGCGAGGTCCACAGGGTCTCGGCGTCGAAGTCGAAGGTCAGCATCACGGCGCAGCGGGCGCCGTTCGGCCATTTGACGCTCATGTCGTGCATCGTCTCGTCTCCCTTGGATCAGGTTCTAGATCTTGCCGTGGCGGGCCGCCAGGAAGCCGCCGTCCACCGGCAGCACGGCGCCCGTCACGAAGGCGGCATCCTCGGAGCAGAGGAACGCCACGGGCCCCGCGATATCGGCGGGGGTTCCCATCCGCTCCACCGGCGTGCCCTCGACGATGAGCCGCGTGTAGAGCGCGTTCTGCCGGTGGCCGGTGGTCATGGGCGTCGCAATGAGGCCGGGCGCCACGGCGTTGACGAGAATGCCCTCGGGGGCGAGCTCGCCGGCGAGCTGGCGGGTGAACTGGGCGACGCCGGCCTTCGCCACCGCATAGGCCGTGGTGCCGGGGTAGCCGGTGATGCCGAAGATCGAGGAGATGTTGACGATGCGCCCGCCCGGCCGCGGCAGGTGCGGCACGACGGCCCGCGTGACGCGCAGCACCGCGGCGAGATTGGTGTCGAGGAAGCGGTCGATCAGCGCGTCGTCGCTCTCCATCAGCCGCTTCGAGCCGCCGATGCCGGCATTGTTGACGAGGATGTCGATGCGGCCGAAGGCGTCGAGCGCCGCCTTTGCCATGACCTCGCCGGCGTCCCGGTCGGTGACGCTCTTGACCAGCGCGACCTGGCCGAGGCGGGCGGCGGTCTCGACGACCTCCGGGATGACGTCGACGAGGAGGACCTTCGCGCCCTCGGCGGCGAAGCGCTCCGCAATGCCCTCGCCGATGCCGCGGGCCGCGCCCGAGACGATGGCGACCTTGCCGGCAAAACGTGTCGGATCAGGCAAGACGGCCTCCATCGACGGGAAGCGCATGGCCGGTCGTGTAGGAGGCGTCGTCGCTGAGGAGATAGAGAACGCCCGCCGCCACCTCCTCCGGCTGCCCGAAGCGGTTCATCGGGTGCTTCGACTTCTGGAAGGCCTCGCGCTCGGCGCGCAGGACGGGATCGGCGATGGCCGCCATGCCCTGGCGGTGCATCGGGCTGTCGATCGTGCCGGGGCAGACGCAGTTGACGCGGATGTTCTCGGTGGCGTGGTTGAGGGCGAGGCTCTTGGTCAGCAGCGTCACCGCGCCCTTGGAGGCCGAATAGACCGAATAGACCGGCGAGCCCTGCAGGCCGGCGGTGGAGGAGAACAGCACCACCGCGCCACGGCCACGCTCCCGCATCTGCGGAATGAAGGATTTCGCGGCGAGCCAGGAGCCCTTCACGTTGATGTCGAAGACGAGATCGAACTCGTCCTCGGTGACGTCGACGGCGATCTTCGAGGGGCCGATGACACCGGCCGCGGCGACCAGCAGCTCGACGGGCCCGAAGGCGCCCTTCGCCGTGTCGGCGAAGCGCTGCACGTCGGCCGCGGAGCGCGCGTCGCCCGTGACGGTGACGGCGCCGGGGCAGAGCGCGGCGGTCTCCTGGAGGCCCGCGGGATCGCGATCGAAGAGGGCGAGCCTGGCCCCTTCCCGCGCCAGGGCGACGGCGCTCGCCCGCCCGAGCGCGCCGGCCGCTCCCGTCACCGCCGCCACCCGGCCCTCGAAACGTGCTGCCCTCGGCTCGCTCATGTCACAACCCTCGCATGGACCGGGCCGCGGGAGAGCGGCCGATTTGTCAGTGCTCCTGCCCGCCGAGATAGAACTCCTGGAGCTCTTCCATGGCGATGCCGTCGCCCACCTCGCGCTCGTAGGCGATGCGCCCGCCGCGGATGACGTAGATGTGGTCGGCGATGTCGAGGGCCATGCCGACGTTCTGCTCGACGAGCAGCAGGGTCAGGCCGAGGTCCCTGAGGCCGAGGATCGCCTCGGCGATCTCCTCGACGATGCGCGGGGCGAGCGCCGCGGAGGGCTCGTCGAGTAGCAGCACGGAGGGGCGCGCCATCAGCGACCGGCCGATGGAGAGCATCTGCCGCTCGCCGCCGGAGAGCATGCCGGCATTGACCTTGCGGCGCTCCTTGAGGCGCGGAAAGCGCTGGTAGACGCCCTCAAGGTCGGAGGCGATGCCCTGCCGGTCGCGTCGCCGGTGATAGGCGCCCATGAGGAGGTTTTCCTCGACGCTCATGCCGGCGAAGACCTCCTTGCCCTGCGGCACGAGGGAGAGGCCGAGGGACGCCCGCTGCTCCGCCGGCACGTCGTTGATCACCTTGCCGTCGAGGACGACCTGGCCCTCCTGCACGGCGACGAGGCCGACGATGGCCTTCAGCGTCGTCGACTTGCCCGTGCCGTTGCCGCCGAGCAGGGCGACGAGGCCGCCCTTCGGCACCTCGAGGCTGACCCCGTGCAGGATGCGGGTGCGGCCGTAGCCGGCGACGATGCTGTCAACCTTGAGCACGGCGCTTCCACCCGGTTCCGATATAGGCTTCCACCACGACGGGGTCCTTGACGACGGCGTCCGGCGCGCCCTCGGCGATCTTCACCCCCGAATCCAGCACGACGACGTGGTCGCAGAGGTCGCGCACGACGCGCATGACGTGCTCGACGAGGAGGATCGACACGCCGAACTCGTCGCGCAACCGGCGCACCAGCTGGATGAGCTTGTCGACGTTGGGCGGCGACAGGCCGGCGGCCGGCTCGTCGAGCACGAAGAGGCTCGGCTCGCTCATCATGCCGCGGGCGATCTCGACCATGCGCTGTTGGCCGATGGAGAGCGCCGAGACGGGCCGGTCCGCGAAATCCTGGAGGTCGAACCAGGCGAGGAGCTCGCGCGCGCGGGCCCGCGCCTTCTGCTCCTCCTCCCGCGCCGTCGCGCGCGCGAAGATGGAGGCGACGATGCTCGCCTTCATCCGCATGTGGTTGGCCAGCAGCAGGTTGTCCTCGACGCTCAGCGAATGGAACAGGCGCAGCAGCTGGAACGAGCGCGCCATGCCGAGCCGCGCCCGCCGGTGGGAGGGAAGGCCGGTGATGTCGACGCCGTTGAACAGGAAGGTCCCCTCGTTGGGCATCATCTCGCCGGACACGAGATTGACCATGGTCGACTTGCCCGAGCCGTTCGGGCCGATCAGCCCGACGATCTGGCCCTTGCCGACGGTGAGGCTGGCGTCGTTGACGGCGATGACGCCGCCGAACCGCCGGGTGATGCCGCGGGCTTCCAGGATGGGGGGCGTCATCGCGCCGCCCTCGCACGCAGGCGCCCGACGACGCCTTCCGGCATCAGCGTGACGACGAGCACCAGCAGGACCCCGTAGATCAGCATCTTGTACTCGGCGAACTTGCCGAGGAGCTCGGGCAGGATGGCGAGGAACACCGCGCCGAGGATGGGCCCGATGAAGGTGCCGCGGCCGCCGACCACCATCATCGCCACCACGGTGGCGGAGATCCAGATCGTGTAGTCGTCGGGGGTCACCCCCCGCAGGGAATGGGCGGTGAGCACGCCGGCGACGCCGGCCAGCGCCGCATAGGCGACGAAGGCGGTGAGCTTGCCGCGGGTGGTGTCGAGGCCGACCGCGCTCGCCAGGGTCTCGTCGTCGCGGATCGCCACCCATTCGCGGCCGAGGCGCGAGTTCACCAGGCGCCACGAGATCAGCAGGGTCAGCGCCGTCATGGCCAGCGTCAGCCAGTAATAGGAGCGCAGCGAGCCGAACTCGAACAGCGTCACGCCGAACACCGTTACCGGGCCGGCATTGGGCATGGGCAGGCCGACCTGCCCGCCGGTGAACGAGGTCCACTGGGAGATGACGAGATAGACGATGGTCTGGAAGGCGATGGTGACGATGGCGAGGAAATGGCCCTTCAGCCTCAGGGCGGGAATGCCGAGCAGCAGGCCGAACAGGCCGGCGACGACGGCGCCCGCCGGCAGGTGGACCCAGATCGTCGTGTTGAAGTCGCGGGTCATGATCGCCGCGGTATAGGCGCCGATGCCGTAGAAGGCGCCGGTGGCGAAGGAGAACTGGCCGCAATAGCCGGTGACGAGGTCGAGGCCCACCGCCAGGATGACGAAGAACAGCACCATCATCAGCACGTTGGTCTCGTAGCCGCCGATGCCGAAGGGCGCGACGGCAAGCCCCGCGAAGGCGAGGAGCGCGAGGAGATAGACCCTCATGACCGCTCCACCGCCTTGCCGAACAGGCCCTGCGGGCGGAACAGCAGCACGAGGATGACGAAGACGAAGCCGACCACGTCGCGCATCGCGTTGGAGATGTAGGCGGAGGTGAGGGATTCCGTGATGCCGAGGAGGAGGCCGGCGACCGCCGCACCCGCGACATTGCCCATGCCCCCGAGGATGACCACCGTGAAGGCCTTCAGCGCGATCATGTTGCCGACGATGGGATAGACGAAGAAGACCGAGGACATCAGCATGCCGGCGGTTCCCGCCAGCGCCGCCCCGGTGATGAAGGTGACGATCGCCACCCGCTCGACCCTGACGCCGCAGAGGCGCGCGACGGTGGCATGCTGGGCCATGGCGCGCAGGCCGCGGCCGGTCCAGGTGTAGCGCAGCACGACGTAGAGGATGGCGATCAGCAGCACCGTCGCGATCGGGATCAGCAGCCGCTGCTGCGGCAGGAAGACGGGGCCGAAGTCGGTCGGCAGCGACGACAGCACCGGAATCTTCGAGACGTCGAGGTTGAGCCGCTGCGGCTGCGGCCCCATCACCACCAGCGCCGCGTTCTGCAGCGCCACCGCGAGCCCGAACGAGGAGATGATCGAGCTCGTGGCGTCGTGGTTCTTCATGGGCTTGTGCAGGATCGCCTCGGCGGCGATCCCGACCACCGCCGCCACTACGAGGACGAAGGCGATGGCGGGAAGGACGGGAAGCTTGAGCACCGTGATCGCGACGATCCCGGCATAGCCGCCGATCATGTAGAACTCGCCATGGGCGAAGTTCACCACGCCGAGGATGCCGAAGATCAGCGTCAGGCCGACGGCGACGAGCACGTATGTGCTGCCGATGACGACGCCGTTGGCCATGTACTGCAGGAAGAGATCCATCGCGATCACGACACCCGGCGTCAGACGTCGAGGCGCCGCTTGCCGTCCTTCACCACGGCGATGAAGTTGGGGAAGTCGACGCTGCCCTTGGCGTTGAAGGCGGCCGTGGTGCCGGCAGGGCCCTGCACCAGCTGGAAGTCCTTCATGCCGCCCTTGAGCATCTTCTGGATCTCCAGGCCGTCAGGCTTGCCGACGCGGCGCAGCGCCTCGATGCCGATGGTCATGGATTCGAAGCCGAGGGCGGAGAGCGTGTTGGCGTCGAGGTTGTGCCGGGCGCGGAACCGCTCGCCGAAGGCCTTGCCCACCGGGTTCGGCGTCGAGGGTTCGTAGAGGCTGGCGACGGCGAAGCCTTCCGAGGCCGGACCGGCGAGGCGGATGAAGTCGTCCGAGTTCATCGAGCCGGAGCCGACGAACTGGGTGCGGATGCCCGCCTCGACCGCCTGGCGCACGATGTTGGCGCCGTCACCCGCCCAGCCGCCGATATAGACCGCCTCGGGGCGCAGCGAACGCAGCTTGGTGAGCATGGAGGAGAAGTCCTGCTCGCCGGCATTGTAGCTGTCGGTGGAGAGGATCGTGCCGCCGACGCCGCTCACCACGCGCGTCACCTGGGCGGCGAGCGTCACGCCGTAGTTGGTGTTGTCGTGGATGATGGCCACCCTGGTCTTCTTGAACTTGTCGACGATGGCGCGGGCGGTGTCGTCGCCCTGGGCGTTGCTGTCCGGCCAGGAGCGGAAGAACCAGGGATCACCGGGGGTGTTCTGGTCGGTGGCGCCGGCGGCGGTGGATCCGCCCGACAGCATGGCGACCTTGTATTCGGCCGCGATCTTCGAGGCGGCGATCGCTACGGCCGAGGCATAGGTGCCGACGATGAACGGCGACTTCTCGCGCTCGATCAGGCGGCGCACGGCGGTGACGCCCTTGGTCGAGTTGCTCTCGTCGTCTTCCATGACGAGCTCGATCCGGCGGCCGAGCACGCCGCCCTTGGCGTTGGCTTCCTCGATCGCGAACTGGACGCCGGAGAGAATCTGGCGCCCCTCGATGCTGGCCGGGCCAGAGAGGGGGAGCATGCCACCAAGCCTGATCGGATCCGAGGACTGGGCGCGCAGGACGGACGGAGCGGCGACGCTCGCGCCCATGACGGCCAGCATGTGACGGCGGGAGAACTGCGTCATGGTGAAAACTCCTAGCGGAACCGTATCGACAAACAATACGGTTATATTGATAATCTGATACGCATGTTCACGCGCTGTCAAACCCCGTCGAAGGGGCGAAGCGCGCAAAATGTCGGCATGGGTGGCCTGTTTGAAACGCAGGACGGCCGTTCCTGCGGCAAGGCGCCGAGGCGTTCAGAAACGTCCCGTCAGGTGCTCAGCGCCCGGGCCGCCTCGATGGCCAGCGGCGAGAACCGCCGGCGAAAATCGGGGATGGCCCATTCGCTGAGCGAGCCTGCCACATGGACGGCGCCGATGGGCCGCCGGTCACCATCTAGCACGGCGGCCGCCAGGACAACCTCGCCGATCAGCGCTTCTTCCGCCGCCCAGGAATAGCCCTCGGTCCGCGCCTCGCGCACCTTCTCCCAGATCTCGGACAGGCCGGTGCGCGACTTCGGCGTCAGCGGCCGGCGGTCGGAGCGGGCAAGGAGATCGTCCACCGCCGCATCGGCCATCTGCGCCATGCAGGCCCGCCCGCCGGAGGACAGGAAGGAGGGAATGCGCCGGCCCGGCAGCGTCGCGTAGAAGGTCTCGCGCTTGCTCTGCAGGCGGATGGCGTAGATCGTCGAGGTATCGTCGAACAGGCTGAGGTCGACGCGCTCGCCGGCGAGCTTGCGCAGCTCCATCAGCACCGGCGTCGCCCGCTCGATCAGCGGGTTGGAGCGCAGGTAGTCGAAGGACCGGTCGAGCAGGCGGCGCCCGAGCATGAGTCCGCCGCTGTCGGCCCGCTCCAGATAGCCGCGCGCCAGCAGCGTCTGGCCGATCCGCTGGGCCGCGCTCTTGTTGATACCCGTCGCCGCCGCGATCTCGCCGAGCGATTTCGGCCGCGGGCTCTGGGCGAAGGCCTCAAGGACGTCGAGGGCACGGGCGACCGATTGCAGGAACAGGCGCTCGTCGACGGCGGTCACGCCGGCTGTCTTGGTCATCGTCGTCGCCGGACGGGCCTCGACGGCCCTCCTCCCCTGGTGCGATCCGTCCTCGCCGCGCCCGGGCTGTCGCCGGGCTCTGCGGGGGATGCATGGTTCTCGTCCGCGCCTGCTATGACTGCAGCACCGGTAAAATGCAACACGAGCGTATCGCCGCTCAATACTTGGGCGTGCCTCAAGCCTGCACCTTCACCCCGGCCGCCAGCGCCTTGAGATCGAAGCCGGCGGCCTCGGCCTCCCCGTAGGTCGGGGGGGCGGGCAGGGCGAGGATGCGCCGCGCCAGCATGTTGTCGCCCGGACGGTTCACCGATTCCACGCCGATGATCTGGCCCGCACGGAAGGCGATGAGGGAGAAGCGGGCGGCATCGCGGTCGCCGATGGTCACCTGGGCATCGAAGCCCGTGGTGAGTCCCGCCATCTGCAGCTTGAGGTCGCCCTGGTCGGACCAGAACCACGGCACCGCGTGATAGGGCTGCGGCTTGCCGGCGATCCGCGCCGCGACGACGCGGCCCTGGTCGATGGCGTTCTGCACCGATTCCAGCCGCATGCGGCCGCCGGCGAAGGGATTGGGATGGTTGCAGCAGTCGCCGATGGCCGAGACGGCGGGATCGGCGGTCTGGAGGAGCGCGTCGACGACGATACCGTTGTCGACCGCGAGGCCGGCCTCGGCCGCGATCTCCGCATTGGCGATGCCGCCGATGCCGACGAGCACGAGGTCGGCGGGCAGCGTCTCGCCGCCGGCCAGCGCAACGCCGGTCACCCGCCCGGCCGGGCCGACGATGCCCTCCACCGCGGCACCGAAGCGAAACTGTACGCCGGCGATCTCATGCCGTTCGCGGAAGAAGGCGGAAATGGGCGGCGTCACCGCCCGCGCCATGACCCTGTCGGCCGCCTCGACCACATGGACCTGCTTGCCGCGCTTGGCGGCAACGGCCGCGAATTCGAGCCCGATGAACCCGGCGCCGATCACCACGACGTCACCCGCCGCCTCGAGCAGGGCGCCGAGCGCCCGGGCGTCGGCAAGGGTACGCAGGGTCGCGACACCGGCCAGTTCGCCACCTTGGCCTGTCCACGACCTGACGCGCGAGCCCGTGGCGATCACCAGATGCTCGTAGCCGCAGGAGCGGCCGTCGGCGAGGTGGACGCGGCGGGCCGCGCGATCGATGCGCGTCGCGGCGACGCCGGCGGCAAGGCGGATGTCGGTCCTGTCGAGCATCGCCTGCGGCCGCAGCACGAGGGCGTCCTCCGTCACGGCACCGAGCAGGAAGCCTTTCGACAGCGGCGGACGCTGGTAGGGCAGGACCGCCTCGTCGCCGATCATCTGGATGGTGCCGTCAAAGCCTTCCTCGCGCAGCGACAGCGCCGCCTGCAGGCCCGCCTGTCCTGCCCCGAGGATCACGACGTCGGCTTGGGGGGCGAGGGACTGGGTCATTGGCATTCACACGGGGTCTGGGGCTGACGCCCCGGCGGCGTCAGATCTGCGCGTCCGGCACCGTTACCACGAGCCCATCCAGCGCGTCAGTAAGGACAATCTGGCAGGAGAGCCGCGATGTCGCCCGCCGCTCGCTGGCGGTCGCGTCCAGCATCTCGTCCTCAGCCGCGCTCACCGGCGGCAGCCCGTCGGCAAAGGCCGGATCGACATAGACGTGGCAGGTCGCGCAGGCGAGCGAGCCGCCGCACTCCCCGAGGACGCCCGGCACCTGGGCCCGCACCGCCGCCAGCATGAGGCTTACGCCGGCGGCGGCGTCGATCGTCACAGGGCGTCCGCGCGGATCGAGAAAGGTGACGCGCGGCATGTCAGGCCGCGGTCACGACGAGCGGCAGCGTCTTCAGGCTGCGCAGATTGTTGTTGAGGGTGCGCGTCGGCGCGCCGGCCAGTTCCAGGGTCTTCACCTGGGCGACCATGGCCTTCAGCACCGCCTCCCCCTCGAGGCGGGCGATCATCTGGCCGATGCACATGTGCACGCCCGTGCCGAGGGCGAGATGGCCCATGGTCTGGCGCGTCACATCGAAGGCATCCGGCCGCTCCCACTGGTCGGGATCGCGGTTGGCGGCGCCGAGCATGATGAGGATCTTCGAATCGTTCGGCACCGTCACGCCGTCGATCACCACCTCGCGCGTGGTCTGGCGGCAGACGTTCTGGATCGGCGTCTCGAGCCGCATCGCTTCGTCGAGGGCGGGACGGATGCGCGAGGGATCCTCCCGCAGCAATGCCCATTGCGCCGGGTCCATCGCCAGGTACCACAGCGCCGCCGAGATCATGCTCGACGTGGTGTCGAGGCCGCCGCGCAGGAAGGAACGCACCAGCAGCGGCGCCGTCTCCTTGTCGATCTCGCCGCGGTCGGCCGCCTGGAAGATTTTTTCGCCGAAGCCGCCGGGCACCATGGCCTCGCGCTTCATGCTGTCCATGTACCAGTCCCAGATGGCGTCGGCCTTGCGCTGCGTCGCCTCGAAGCGCGCGTTCTTCGGACCCTGGCCGTCGAAGTTGAGGGCGCCCAGGAGGAAGAGATTGTCGCGCCGCTCGGGCGAATGGGCGAGGCCGAGCGCCTCCGGGAAGGTGGTGGAGACATAGGTCTCGGCGAGGTCGTGGACGCCGCAGAAGGCGCCCTTCCCGACGAGTTCCGCCACCAGCCGATCCGCCTCTTTCTCGAAGTCCTCGCGCCACTGGCGGATGACGGCGGGGGAGAGGATGCGCTGCAAAACCGTGCGCACATGGGTGTGCTGCGGCGGGTCCACCTCGACGATAGGGCTCGCCGCGCGCCAGGCTCCGGGCTTGCGGATGTCGGCGAGGCCCGAGCCGCCCGTTGAGGAGAAGGTCTCCCAGTCCTTGAGCACCGGCATGATGTCACGATGCCGCCCCATGGCGTGGACGCCGTAGCGCGACAGGAAGACGACGGGGCCGGCGGCCCGGACGGCGGCGTGCATGGCGCCGGGCGCGTCCAGCGCGGCGTCCGCATAGGGATCGACGTCGATGATGGGCGCGGCGAGACCCTCGGACGAATGCAGGGCGGCGTCGGGCATGGCATGTCTCCGTCGGCTGGCCTGGCGGCGGGGGTCCGCAAGGCGTATCGCCAGAAAATACGGCAGTATTGTACGATCTTGCGGATGGGACAGCCGGCATGTCAATCGCCGCGCCCTGCCCGCGCTGCATGGCTCTTGCCCGGCGATGGGTGACGGATGCGCGCCGGCACGACTGGCGCGAGCGCGCGCGAGCGGCGACAATACCGCTCCACCGCCCTTCGGACGCCTTTCGCCCATGCGCTATTCCGTCTTCTCGCTGCTCGGCCAGGCCCTCGCCGGCAATAAAGGCTGGAAGCCGGCCTGGCGCGACGCCGCGCCGCAGCCCCGTTACGACGTGATCGTCGTCGGCGGTGGCGGCCATGGGCTGGCGACCGCCTACTACCTCGCCCGCACCCACGGCATCGCCAACGTCGCCGTGCTGGAGCGCGGCTGGATCGGGGGCGGCAACGTCGGCCGCAACACCACCATCGTCCGCTCCAACTACCTGCTGCCCGGCAACATCCCGCTCTACGAGCTGTCCATGCAGCTCTGGGAAGGGCTCGAGCAGGACATCAACTACAATGCCATGGTCAGCCAGCGCGGCGTCCTGAATCTCTACCATTCCGACGGCCAGCGCGACGCCTATGCCCGCCGCGGCAACGCCATGCGCCTGCACGGCATCGACGCCGAACTCCTCGACCGGGAGGGCGTGCGCCGGCTCTATCCCTTCCTCAACTTCGATCAGGCGCGGTTTCCCATCCAGGGCGGCCTGCTGCAGCGGCGCGGCGGCACGGTGCGTCACGACGCGGTGGCCTGGGGCTATGCCCGCGCCGCGAGCGACCGCGGGGTCGACATCGTCCAGAACTGCGCCGTCACCGGCTTCCTGCGCGAGGGCGGCCGCATCACCGGGGTCGAGACCACCCGCGGCACCATCCGCGCTCCCAAGGTCGCCCTCGCCGTGGCCGGCAGTTCCTCGCAGGTGGCGGCCATGGCGGGGCTGCGCCTGCCCATCGAGAGCCACGTGCTGCAGGCCTTCGTCTCCGAGGGGCTGAAGCCCATCATTCCCGGCGTCATCACCTTTGGTGCCGGCCATTTCTACATCAGCCAGTCCGACAAGGGCGGTCTCGTCTTCGGCGGCGACATCGACGGCTACAATTCCTATGCCCAGCGCGGCAACCTCCCCGTCGTCGAGGACGTCTGCGAGGGCGGCATGGCGCTGATGCCCGCCATCGGCCGGGCGCGGATGCTGCGCAGCTGGGGCGGCGTCATGGACATGTCCATGGACGGCTCGCCGATCATCGACCGCACGCCTCTCGACGGCCTCTATCTCAACGCCGGCTGGTGCTACGGCGGCTTCAAGGCGACGCCGGGCTCCGGCGCCGTCTTCGCCCATCTCATCGCCCGCGACGAGCCCCATCCCGCCGCGACCGCCCTCACCCTCGGCCGCTTCGCCGCGGGCCGCGTCATCGACGAGAAGGGCCAGGGCGCCCAACCGAACCTGCACTGAGGACCGATGCGCATTCCCTGCCCCTATTGCGGCCCGCGCGACAGTTCCGAGTTCGCCTATCTCGGTGACGCCGCCCCGCGCCGGCCGGTCGACGGCGATGTCGAGGCCATGGCGACCTACGTCTATCTGCGCGACAACCCGGCAGGCCTGATGGACGAGCTCTGGTACCACGCCCAGGGCTGCCGCTCCTGGCTGGTCGTCTCCCGCGACACGCGCGACCACGCCGTCTCGGGCGCCCGCCTCGCCGCCGCGCCGGGAGCCTCCGCATGAGCGTCAACCGCCTCGCCTCCGGCGGCCTCGTCGACCGCGAGACGCCCATCGGCTTCACGTTCGACGGCCGCCCGCTGACGGGCCTCGCCGGCGACACGCTGGCCTCGGCGCTGGTCGCCAACGGCATCCGGCTCGTCGGCCGCTCCTTCAAGTATCACCGCCCCCGCGGCATCGTCTCCGCCGGCCCCGAGGAGCCCAATGCTCTCGTCGAGAAGGGCCGCGGCGCCTATCGGGAGCCGAATACCCGCGCCACCACCATCGAGCTCTATCCAGGCCTCGACGTGGCCAGCCAGAACCGCTGGCCCTCGCTGCGCTTCGACGTCCAGGCGCTGGGCCAGTTGGCCTCGCCCGTGCTCGGCGCCGGCTTCTACTACAAGACCTTCATGTGGCCGGCCGCCCTTTGGGAAAAGCTCTACGAGCCCGCCATCCGTCGCGCCGCAGGCCTCGGCCGACTCTCCGGCGCGCCCGACCCGGACACTTACGAGAAGGCCTACGCCTTCTGCGACCTGCTGGTGGTCGGCGCGGGCCCCGCGGGCCTCGCCGCCGCGCTCACCGCCGGCAGGGCCGGCGCGCGCGTCATCCTGCTCGAGCAGGACTTCGCCCTCGGCGGCCGGCTCCTCAGCGACGATCTGGAGATCGACGGCCTGCCGGGCCCGGTCTGGGTCCGCGAGGCGGAGGCCGAACTCGCCGCGCTGCCGAACGTGCGCATCCTCACCCGCACCGCCGCCTTCGGCCTCTATGACGGCGAGATCGGCGCGGTCGAGCGCCTGACCGACCACCTCGCGGTCGCCCCCGCCGGCCTGCCCCGCCAGCGCCTTTGGACCATCGTCCCCGCTCGTACGGTTCTTGCCGCCGGCGCCCTCGAACGCCCCGTCGTCTTCGGCGGCAACGACCGGCCCGGCATCATGCTCGCCTCGGCGATGCGGACCTATGTCCGGCGTTTCGCTGCCCTTCCCGGCCGGCAGGTCGCGGTCTTCACCACCACCGACGACGGCTGGCGCACGGCTGCCGCCTTTGCCGCCGCCGGAGCCCCGGTCGCGGCGGTGATCGACGCCCGCCGCGACGTGGCGCCGACCGTGCGGGCGCTTGCCGGCGACGCGCCGGTCTATCTCGGCGCCCGCGTCCTCGACGCGGTGGGCGGCCAGGCCCTCACCGGCATCGAGGTGATCGGCGACCACGGCCGCCGCCGCATCGCCGTGGACGGGCTCGCCGTCTCCGGCGGCTTCAATCCCGATGTCGCCATCGCCACCCATCTCGGCCACAAGCCGCGCTGGGCCGACGAGATCGCCGCCTTCGTCATGAATGATATGCCGGCTAATGTCTTCATCGCCGGTGCCGCCGCCGGCCGGTTCACCCTCGCAGAAGCCCTCGCCGACGGCGCCCGTCTCGGCGCCGAGGCTGCCCGGGCCATCGGCCGCGCGACGGTCGACCAGCCGGCCTGGCGCGCGAGCGACGAGACCTTCGCCGTCGCGCCGCTCTTCCACGTGGAGGGCGGCCGCGGCAAGGCCTTCGTCGACCTGCAGAACGACGTCACCGACAAGGACGTCGCCCAGTCCGTGCGCGAGGGCTTCGTCTCGGTCGAGCACCTGAAGCGCTACACGACGCTCGGCATGGCCACCGACCAGGGCCGCACCTCCAGCGTCAACGGCCTCGCCATTCTCGCCAGCCTCACCGGCCGCAGCATTCACGAGACCGGCTCGACCCGGGCCCGGCCGCCGCATGGCCCCGTCGCCATCGGCGCCTTCGCCGGCCTCCACACCGGCACCCATTTCAAGCCGACCCGCCTCACCGCCTCACACGGCTGGGCGAAGGAGCAGGGCGCCGTCTTCGTCGAGGCGGGGCAGTGGCTGCGCGCCCAGTGGTTCCCCCGCCCCGGCGAGACCGACTGGCTTGAGAGCGTCACCCGCGAGGTTCAGGCGGTGCGCTCGGGCGTCGGCATCTGCGACGTCTCCACCCTCGGCAAGATCGCGCTCGCCGGGCCCGACGTCGGGGCCTTCCTCGACCGGGTCTATTGCAACACCTTCTCGACGCTCCCCGTGGGCAAGGCGCGCTACGGCCTCATGCTGCGCGAGGACGGCTTCGTCATGGACGACGGCACCACGGCGCGCCTCGGCGAGGACGAATGGGTCCTCTCCACGACGACGGTGAATGCCGGCAAGGTGATGCAGCACCTCGCCTTCTGCCACCAGGTGCTGTGGCCCGAGCTCGACGTGCAGATGGTCTCGGTCACCGAGCAATGGGCCCAGTTCGCCGTCGCCGGCCCCCGCTCCCGCGACCTGCTTCAGAGGCTGTTTGGGGCCGGCACCGACCTGTCGAACGCTGCCTTTCCCTATCTCGCCTGCCGCGCCTTCCCGCTGGGACCGACGACGGCGCGGCTCTTCCGCCTCTCCTTCTCGGGCGAACTCGCCTACGAGATCGCCGTCCCCGCCGGCTATGGCGACGCCCTCGTCCGCGCCCTGATGGAGGCCGGCCGCGACCTCGGCGTCACGCCCTACGGCACCGAGGCGCTCGCCGTCATGCGGGTCGAGAAGGGCCATGTCGCCGGCGCCGAGCTCAATGGCCAGACGGTCGCCCGCGATCTCGGGCTCGGCCGGATGATGTCCAGGAAGAAGGACTATGTCGGCCGCCTCATGGCCGAGCGCGAGGCCCTGAGTGACCCCGCGCGCCCGACCCTCGTCGGGCTGAAGCCGACGGTCGCGGGGGTGCGGCTGCGCGCCGGCGCGCATTTCCTGCCCCTCGGCGCCGCCACCACGGCCGAGAATGACCAGGGCTACATGACCTCCACGGCCTTCAGCCCCACCCTCGGCCACTGGATCGGCCTCGGCCTTCTCGCCAACGGACCGCAGCGCCTGGGCGAAGAGATCCGCGCCTATGACCCCGTCCGCGGCGGCGACGTCGTCGTCGAGGTGGTGAACCCCGTCTTCGTCGATCCGGAAGGAGCCCGCCTCCATGGCTGACATCGCCCTCGCCGGTCTCGCCCATCGCGGCGGCTATGCCGGCCTCGGCCGCCGGGCCGGAACCGGCGCCGGCGTCCTCGCCGTCGAACGGGCAGGCCTTGCCGCCGCCACCGTCATCGCGCGCCGCGGCAAGGCGGGGGAGGCCGCCGCCGCCCTCGGGCGCCATCTCGGCCTGACGGTCGCCGACGGTTCGCGCCGCGCCGCCTCGTCCACGGCCGATGTGCTGGGCACTGGCCCCGGCACCTGGCTGGTGATCGGCGGGGAGGATCGCGGCTTCGCCGCCGGGCTCGCCGCGGCCCTCGCCGGCCTCGCCGCCATTGTCGACCAGTCCGACGGCCAGGCGGTACTTACGCTCAGCGGCGCGCGGCTGCCCGAAGTGCTGGAAAAGGGCGTGAGGATCGATCTCGATCCCGCCAGGTTCACGCCCGAGGACGTCGCGGTCACCGCCGTCGCCCACATCGGCGTCACGCTCTGGAAGATCGACGCGGCGCCGACCTTCGGCCTCGCCCTTCCCCGCAGCTATGCCGCGAGCTTCCAGCACTGGCTCGAGGCCTCCGCCGGACCGGCGGGCTTGAGCGTCGAATCCGACTGAGCCGCGATTGACCCACGTCAAATCGAGTTGACGTCCCTTGTGTCACATTTAGTTGACACAAGGGGGCACTGCCATGCGGATCCTGTTCGTCCACCCGAACTATCATTCCGGCGGCGCCGAGATCGCCGGCACCTGGTCGCCCTCCTGGGTCGCCTATCTGACCGGCCACCTGCGCCGCGCCGGCTTCGACGACATCCACTTCATCGACGCCATGACCGAGGACGTCTCGGACGAGGACCTTGCCCGCCGGATGGCGAAGCTCCAGCCCGACGCGGTCGGCGTGACCTCCATCACACCCTCGATCTACAAGGCGGAAGGCGTGCTGAAGATCGCCTCCGAGGTCGTTCCGAAAGCCGTCCGCGTCCTCGGCGGCGTCCACGCCACCTTCATGTACAAGCAGGTGCTGAGCGAGGCGCCCTGGGTGGACGTGATCGTCCGCGGCGAGGGCGAGGAGATCTGCACCGAGCTGATGAGCGCCATCCGCGACGGCCGCTGGCCCGCCGCGCGCGCCTCCATCAAGGGCCTCGCCTTCCGCGACGGCGACCAGATCGTCGCCACCGCCGCGGCGGCGACCGTCAAGGACATGTCGACCATCAGGCCGGACTGGTCGATCCTCGACTGGAGCAAGTACATCTACATCCCGCTCGGCACCCGCGTCGCCATTCCAAACCTCGCCCGCGGCTGCCCCTTCACCTGTTCCTTCTGCTCGCAGTGGAAGTTCTGGCGCGACTACCGGGTGCGCGACCCGAAGGACGTCGTCGACGAGATCGAGGACCTCGTGGTCAATCACGGCGTCGGCTTCTTCATCCTCGCGGACGAGGAGCCGACCATCAACAAGAAGAAGTTCGTCGCCTTCTGCGAGGAGCTCATCGCCCGCGGGCTGCCCGACCGGGTGAAGTGGGGCATCAACACCCGCGTCACCGACATCTACCGGGACCGGGAGGACCTGAAGTTCTACCGCAAGGCCGGGCTCGTCCATGTCAGCCTCGGCACCGAGGCCGCCGCCCAGCTCAAGCTCGACCAGTTCAACAAGGAGACCAAGGTCGAGGAGAACAAGACGGCCATCCGCCTGCTGCGCGAGGCCGACATCTTCGTCGAGGCGCAGTTCATCGTCGGCCTCGACAACGAGACGCCGGAGACGCTGGAAGAGACCTACCGCATGGCCTGGGACTGGCAGCCCGACCTCGCCAACTGGTGCATGTACACCCCCTGGCCCTTCACGCCGCTCTACCAGGAGATCCGTGATCAGGTGGAGGTCTTCGACTTCTCCAAGTACAATTTCGTCACGCCGATCATGAAGCCGGCCGCCATGGAGCGGGGCGAGCTGCTCGACGGCGTCATGAACAATTACCGCCGCTTCTACATGCAGAAGGCGCTGTTCCATTACCCCTGGCGCGGCACGGGCTTCCGCCGTCGCTACCTGCTCGGCTGCCTCTACGCCTTCCTGCGCGCCGGGTTCAAGCGCAGCTTCTACGACCTCGGCAAGGCCGGCTACTGGGGCCCGCAGACGAAGAAGACGGTCGATTTCCATTTCGACGAGACGCGCACCATCGCCGAGGCGCAGCTCGAGGACTGGGAAGCCTCCGCCGACCGGGCCGCCAAGGCCGCCGAGCGTCGCGACGCGGTGCGCGCCCAGATGAAGGAGCGCGCCGAGATGCGCGCCTGCGGCGGCGGCCCCTCGCACACCCACGCCTGACGGGGAGGAAAGCGATGTCCCCGGCCGCGCATGGCCCGGCGCCAGTGATCGGGCCCAATGCCGTGCTCCAGATGGTGCCGGCGATCGCACGGGAGCTCGGGCCCCCTCGCCTCGCCGACATCCTCGCCCGCGCCGGTGTCGCGAGCCTTCCCGACGGCACGGCGATGATCCCCGAGGAGGATGCCGCCCGCCTGCACCGGACCCTGCGCGAGGCGGAGCCGGCCGCGGCGCGGCGCATCGCCGCGGCGGCGGGCCTGGCGACGGCGAACTACATCCTCGCCCACCGGATTCCGCGCGGCGCACAGCGGGTGTTGAAGGCCCTTCCCGCGGCCCTTGCGGCACCGGTCCTCGCCCGTGCCATCAGCCGCCACGCCTGGACCTTCGCCGGCTCGGGCGCGTTCCGCCGCCGCGACGCCTGGACCTTCGAAATCGCCGGCAACCCGCTGATCCGCGGCGAGAGCAGCCCCGTGCCGCTCTGCGTCTGGCACGCTGCGGTCTTCGAACGGCTTTACGCGGCCCTCGTCGCCCCGGACTGCCGCTGCGAGGAGGTGACCTGCGCCGCCCAGGGGTCGGATGCCTGCCGCTTCCACATCCGGCGCGCCTATTCCGTCCGCTGACGGGACGTCCCGCTCACCGGGACGGGCCTGGCCGCAGGTGAGCCATGCAACCCCCGCCATCTTGCAATTTGGGCCCAGCCCTTGGAGGCTCCCCGCCATCGCGACGACGTCCCGCAGGTTCGCTCGACCGGACCGTGACAAGGAGGCGCAGCGCGGTGCCGCTCTCGGGCGGCAGGAGGCGCGGCCCGGCCGTGCCTGACGGGAGGACGGATGGAACGCACAAGCCGCTTCAGCGCGGCCCTGATCTTTGTCGCGCCGCTCGCCGTGCTGGTCGTCCTCTGGGCCGTCCTGGTGCCGGCTCTCGGCGTCCGGCCGCAGATCTTCCCCTCCGTCGCCGCCGTCGGCCGGGCCGGCATCGACAGCATCCTCGACGGGTCGCTGCTGCGACACGTCGCCGCCAGCGTCTCGCGCGTCGCCATCGGCACCGTCCTTGCCGTGCTCGTCGCCGTCCCCCTCGGCATCCTGATGGGGGTGAGCCGCGGCGTCTCCGCCTTCGTCACGCCGCTGATGCGCTTCTTTTCCGTGCTGGCCGGCATCGCCTGGATCCCGATCGCCACGCTGTGGTTCGGCTACGGCTTCGGCGCCATCGTCTTCGTCATCTTCAACGCCGTCTTCTTCGTCGTCGCCTACAACACCCTGCTCGGCGTCTCGACCATCCCGATGACCCTGCGCCATGCCGCGGCCTCGCTGGGCGCGGGCCGCCGATCCATGCTCACCGACGTGCTGCTGCCGGGCGCCCTGCCCAACATCGTCACCGGCATCCGCACCGGCCTCGGCTTCGCCTGGCGCGGCCTCATCGCCGCCGAGATGATCGCGACCGACGTGGGCCTCGGCTACATGCTCTTCGTCGCCCGCGACTTCTACCAGACCGAGGTCATCGTGCTGGGCATGATCGTCATCGGCACGCTCTGGCTCTTGATCGACCGGCTGCTCCTCGTGCCGCTGGAACGGGCGACCATCGAGCGCTGGGGGCTGGTCAGCCCATGAACGCGCTTCTCTCCCTCTGGAGCTTTCTGCTCAGGACCTCGGTGAAGTGGCCGGTCCTGCGCACGCTCGCGCCCTTCGTACCGGTCGTCGCCCTCTGGTGGGGTGTGGCGGCATGGGGGCCCTTCCCGCCCGCCTTCTTCCCCTCCCCGCCCGACGTCTGGATGAAGTTCGTCACGCTGATGGAGAAGGGGATCCTGCCGGAATATCTCGGCGACAGCGTCGGGCGGCTCGCCATCGGCGCGGCGGTCGGCATCGGCCTCGGCGTGCCGCTGGGGCTATGGGTCGGCTTGAGCAAGGGCGCCCACCGCGCCCTCTGGCCGGTGCTCCTGTTCTTCCAGGCGATCGGCGACATCGCCTGGCTGCCGATCCTCATCATCTGGTTCGGCTTCGGCCTGACCACCATGACCTTCGTCATCGTCTACACCGTGCTCTTCCCGGTCATTCTCAACACCGTCCTCGGCGTTCGCTCGGTGCGCATCGAGCTGCATCGCGCCGCCCAGAGCCTCGGCGCGCCACCCTGGCGCATCCTCACCGAGGTGGTGGTGCCGGGCGCCCTGCCCAACATCATGACCGGGCTGCGCAACGGCCTCGGCTACGGCTGGCGCGCGCTGATCGCCGCCGAGATGATCGTCGGCACCAGCGGCATCGGCTTCCTCATGTTCGATGCGCGCCGCGCCGGCTCGGTCACCGAAATCGTGCTGGGCATGATCGTGCTCGGCATCCTCTGGTACATCGTCGACGCCTGGATCCTCGCTCCCATCGAGCAGGCCACCGGCCGGCGCTGGGGATTGGTCACGCAGTGAAGTCGCTCAGCCTGAAGAACCTCGCGAAGACCTATTTCGACGCCTACAAGGGCGAGCACGTCACCGCCATTCGCGACGTCTCGCTGGAGGTGCCGGCCGGCGAGTTCGTCTCCATCGTTGGGCCGTCCGGTTGCGGCAAGTCGACCATCCTCAACATGGTCGCGGGCTTCATTCCCCACTCCGGCGGCGACATCCTCGTCGGCGGCGATCCGGTGAAGGGCCCCGGCCCCGATCGCGGGGTCGTCTTCCAGTCCTTCGCGCTCTTTCCGTGGAAGACCGTGCTCGACAATGTCGGCTTCGGCCCGAAGATGCGCGGCGTGCCGAAGGCGGAGCGCGACGCCATCGCCCGCGAGTACCTGGCGCTCGCCGGCCTGTCGCACGCCGCCGACCGCTATCCGAACGAACTCTCCGGCGGCATGCAGCAGCGCGTCGGTGTCGTCCGGGCGCTCGCCAACGAGCCGGACGTGCTGCTCATGGACGAGCCCTTCGCCAGCGTCGACGCCCAGACCCGCATGACCCTGCAGGACGAGCTCTCCCGCATCTGGGAGGAGCGCCGGCCCACTGTGGTCTTCATTACGCACGACGTGCCGGAGGCGGTCTTCCTCGCCAACCGCGTCGTCGTCCTCTCCAAGGGCAAGGTGCTCGCCGAGGTCGACGTGCCGATCAGCCGCCCGCGCGTCTGGGACCGGCTGGTGGCCGACGATCAGTTCAAGGATCTCTCCAACCAGGTCCTCGCCCTGGTGAGGTCGGCATGAGGCTCCTTCACCAGGCCCTCGGATCCAGGCGCGGCCTGATCCTGCTCGGGCTCGCCGCCGCATGGCTCGGCTGGCAGGCCTGGATCTTCGCCACGGCGCCGGCCAAGGTCGCCGGCGGCTTTCCCGACCGCCAGCGCGTCAACGCGCTGATCACCCTGCCCTTCGCCCCGGAGCGTTTCCACATCCTCGTCTTCCAGCGCTACGGCCGCGTCTCCGGGACGGACGGCAACCGCGTGGAACTGCGCGGCATCGACAGAAGCCAACTCGGCGCCATCGCCCGGCACTACTGGGTGAGGCGGATAGAGCCACTGCAACAGGGAGGATGACATGATCACGAGAAGGACGGCCCTCGCCGGAACGCTGCTCGCAGCGCCCGCGCTCGCCTATGGCCAGCAGATGACCAAGCTCAAGGCCGGCATGGTCACCGGCATCGACCAGATCGGCCTGCCGATCGCCCTCGAACGCGGCTTCTTCGAGAAGCAGGGCCTCGACGTCGACATCGCCCGGCCCTATGCCACCGGCGTCGACGCGCTCAACGCCCTCCAGGCGGGCGAGAGCAACATCGTCCAGGTCGGCGTGCCGATGATCGGCGCCGTCGTCCGCGGCATGGACCTCGTCGCCCTCGCCAACTATTCCGGCAAGGCCACCGCCCGCGGCTCCGACGCCACCATGGCGCTGGTGGCACGCGGCGATTCCGGCATCACCCGGGGCAATCTCGCCAGCCTCAAGGGCAAGCGCATCGCCGCCTCCTTCGGCACGATCAACCACCTCTACATCCTCGCCCTGCTCGAGAAGGGCCGCCTGACGCCGGCCGACGTGACCCTCGTGAACACTCCGCCGCCGGACATGACGGTGGCGCTGCTGGCCAAGGGCATCGACGCCTTCGTCGGCTGGGATCCCTGGCCGATCGTGGCTTTGAAGGACGTTCCCGGCGCGGTCGAGATCATCCGTGGCGGCGACGCCATCGCCTATGTCGGCTTCAACGTGGGTCTGCGGCCCTGGGTGGCCACCAACGGGCCGACCATCGAGAAGTTCCTGGTCGCCGTCTCCGAGGCCGACCAGTGGATGCGCAAGAACCCGAAACCGGCGGCGCAGGTCGCCACCCGCTGGATCCCCGGCCTCAAGCAGGAGATCGCCGAGGCAGCCATGGAGTTCAACATCCAGCAGGCCGACCGCCGCCTGTCGGCCAACAACTACCGCGCCATGCACGAGGCTCTCGACCGCCTGCACCGGCTCGGTTTCCTGCGTTCGACCTTCGACGTCAACAAGCACTTCGAGCCGAAGCACATGGTGAAGGTGATGCAGGACCACCCGGCCCTGTTCGCCGACCTTCCCGCCATCCCGGCAGACGCCGCCATCGGGCCCGGCTTCGTCTTCAAGCCCTGACCCGCCTGCGGCCGCCGGCCGCTCGCCCATTCCGAGCATGACACGCCCGGAGCCCCCGCAAGGAGGTTCCGGGCGCTGCTTTTTGACCCCATGGCGGGATCGATGAGGCGCGAGCTGCAACCACAGCATCATGCCGCGCCGAAGTTCCCGCCGGTCGGCGACAGAAACTGCGGGAATACGTCATATCGGACGACGTCCGCGGCCAGACAGTAAATTACCTGAGGTTGCACGTTGATTCCGCTGCACGGACGATGTCTAAAGATCAAATAACGCTTCCTTAATGGGAAATGAGGGCCCCAGCAGGATGATGCCGGCATACCGGTGCCAGGTCCTCATCCGCATCTCTCGTCGCCTCTGATAAAGAGCTCGAATTGTATTTATCGGTTCTCTTCTCTGCGCACATCACGCAGCACGTCAATCATGTGATATTCATTACTCGATACGATGCCGTAACAATGCAAAACAATATGAAACTTTGTATTTGTATCAGGTAGACTCCGGATATGCGTCCGTTAAACCAACGTCCTAACGTAAGGTCGCGTTGTCCGCGGCGAGTGTGAGGCCCCTTCAAAGCGTCGACGCTTCTTTCAGGTAGCTACGTAAGGAGAGTAACCATGAGGAAGACGTTCTTGGGACTTGGCGTCCTCGGAGCCGCGATGCTTGGGGGCCTTTCGACCCCGGTGCAGGCGACGACCTATGTCGAGACGCGGACCATGAGCCGCTACATCGCCTGCTTCGACCGGGTCTATGTGCCGGCCCGTGTGCTGGTGAACACCCGCGGCCGCCAGGTTCGCGCCCCGGGCCAGGCCTGGGAGATCTCCGGCAACCGCTGGGACCAGGTGCGGACGCTGGGCGTCTACATCCAGACCGAGCGGGTCATCGAGCAGGACCACCATACGCTGCGCCGCCGGCCGTGCTGACCATGGGAGGAGGCGCAGCAAGCGCTGCGTCTCCTCGCCTTTCGGCGAGCGGGGTCAACCTGAAATAGGCCCTGATCGCCTCGCGGCTGGCCGGACCGGTCTCTTCGACCGTGACCCGGTCCGCCGTTTCGCAGATGCGCAATTCCATGCCGTCCTTGGTGACGGCCTGCCGGCAGGACGGCCCGCTCAGGACATCCCTGAATCGCAATGGGTCGGCGCAGCCGGTCGCGGCCAGCGACATCGCGGCCAAGAGGATTGCAGAACGCATGCAGGTCCTGTCCGCCATGCCGCACCGGTAAACGGACATGGTTAACAAACCCTTTCAGCGGCCGGCGGAGGCAGACCATGCGCGTTCCACACATTGCTCTCGTGGGAGTGGCGGTTCTCGTGGGCGGCTGTCAGTCGACCGCGATGCGGCAATCACCCGCCACCTCCGACCTGCGTCCCGCGGCGGGACGCGACATGGCCGCCGGGGCGGTCTGGCACACCACCTCCACCGCTTCGGGCGGGGGCGGGCGCTGGATCGTCGGGAGCGAACCGGGCCGGGTCGTCTATGAAAGCCGCCTGGCGGCGCCGGGTCTGCAGGAGGTCACCGCCGATCAGGTGGCCCGCATGACCGCGCCGCAGGCTGAAGCCGGCGACGGGTGCCGGATCGAAATGCATGACGGAGGGCGGCGGGCCAGCGGAGGGGTGTACCGGCAGGGTTGCGCCGGTTCCCCCTTAGCTGACGTCGTCGCCTGGCGGCGCCAGGGCAGCGACTACGTCTTCACCCGCAGGGACGGCCGCACGGTGCGCGTCGACATCATCGACTGAGCCGACGCAGGTCCGCGGAGGCGCGCGGTGAGCGCTCAGGGCGCGGCACAGCCGCTGCCAGCCTGCTCCGCCCGATCGCTCGTCACCCAGCCCCAAATCCCGAGGCAGCCTGATCGGCAGGACCGATCCGGTCAGCCCGGCGGTACGGCCGCGTCCCGAAGTCTGGCTCCGGCGCGCGAGAAACCGTGCACGGCGGGCGAGGTCTCTCCCCGCCGGGTGCCGATGCAGACTTCCACCGCTTCCGGCCCGTCGCCCACGCGCAGGAAACGCACGCCCCTGACGCCGAGGCGTGCCGCCACTTCCGGTACCAGGGCGACGCCGAGGCCGGCCGAGACGAGGCCGACGACGGTGTGGATCTGGGTCGCTTCCTGAACGATCGGCGGGGTGACTCCGGCACGGTCGAGCGCGCCGGTGATGCGCGCATGGAAGAGGGGACTGGTGAGCCGCGGAAAGCCGATCATCGGCGTCGTCGCGAGATCACGCAGCGACACCGCCTCGCAACGCGCCAGCGGCATGTCCTGCGGCACGGCGAGGAGGAAGTGCTCGCGCCGGATGGTCTCGAAGACCACGCTTTCGACACCGGCCATAGGCCTGAGGATGCCCACGTCGATGTCGCCCGCGACGAGGGCCGCCGCCTGCTCCACCATGGTCATCTCGGACAGGTCGAGCACCACCTGCGGATGGTCGTGGGCGAAGAGCCGCAGCAGTTCGGGCAACGTCCCGTAGGTAGAGGAATGAATGAAGCCGATGCGCAACCTGCCCGACTTGCCGTCGGCGGCTGCCCGCGCCTCGTCCGCGGCGCGGCGCAGGTCGTCGAGAATGCGGCGCGCGCGGGGAAGAAGGGTAAGACCGGCCGGGGAAAGCGCCACACGGCGCTGGCTGCGCGCGAACAGCACGGCGCCGACGTCTTCCTCCAGCTCGCGGATACGGCGGCTGAGATGGGGCTGGGCAATGCCCAGCCGTGCCGCGGCGCGGCCGAAATGCAGGTCCTCCGCGAGAACGACGAAGCTGCGCAGGCGCACGACATCCATGTCGATACGGATAGCGCATCAATCGGGCGCTTTCAATTTATTGGACGTCTATTGGGCCGTGCCCATACTCCCTCCGCAAAAGGCGCGTCCGGGAGGACATATGACCATCGGTTTTCGCGTGTTGCCGCGTGTGGCGGCGGACAAGAAGCTCGTCGCGGCCCTCGGGGGGGTGCCGACCTCCATCGCCTCCGACAACATGGGGCGGATGTTCGCCGGCGGCTGCGGCCTGAGGCCCTTCCACCGCGGCGGCGCGCTGATCGGCACCGCCTTCACGGTTCGCACCCGGCCCGGCGACAATCTCATGGTGCACAAGGCCATCGACATGGCGGAGCCCGGCGACGTCGTCGTCGTCGACGCCGGCGGCGACCTGACCAACGCCATCATCGGCGAGATCATGCTGTCGATCGCCGCCCGCCGCGGCCTCGCCGGCTTTGTCATCGACGGTGCCGTCCGCGACACCGAGCATATCGGCGCGTCGCCCCTGCCGGTCTATGCGCGCGGCATCACCCATCGCGGCCCCTACAAGGACGGCCCCGGCGAGCTGAACGGCCCAGTGAGTATCGGCGGCATGCCCGTCATGCCCGGCGACATCGTCATCGGCGATGCCGACGGCGTGCTCGCCATTCCCCAGGCGGATGCGGCCGAGGTCGCCCGGCTCAGCCGCGAACAGATGGCGCGCGAGCAGGCGATCCTTGCCTCCATCGCCGATGGCAGCATCGACCGCTCCTGGGTCGACGCCACACTGAAGGCCAGGGGCTGCGCGCTGTGAACCACTACGCTCCCGAAGCCCTCACCGGGTTCTGCACGGCGGCGCTGGTCGCCGCCGGGGTGGGGCAGCCGATCGCCGCGTCGGTGGCCGAGTCCCTCGTCTATGCCGACGTGCGCGGTGTGGAGTCCCACGGCGTGCTGCGCCTTCCCATCTACGTCCGCCGTGTGCGGGAAAAGATGGTGGACGTGATCCGGGAGCCCGCCGTCGTCCAGGACCGGGGCGCCACGGCGCTGATGGACGGCGGCAACAATTTCGGCGCCTATGTCGGTCAGAAGGCCCTCGACCTGGCCATGGCGCGGGCGCGTGACTACGGCGTGGCGACCGTCGGCGTGCGCCGGTCCAACCATTTCGGCACCGCCGCCTATTTCGCCGAGCAGGCGGCGGCCCGGGGCCTCGTCGCCGTCATCGTCTCCAACGCCTCGCAGACCATGCCGCCGACGGGCGGCATCAGGCCCTTCCTCGGCACCAATCCGCTGGCGATCGCCGCCCCCACCGGCGGCCCCACCCCGTTCCTGCTCGACATGGCGACCAGCCAGGTGGCGCGCGGCAAGATCATCGCCGCGGCGCGGCGCGGCGAGGCCATCCCCGAGGGCTGGGCCATCGATGCGGCGGGACAGCCGACGCGCGATGCGGAAGCGGGCCTCGCAGGCGCTGTGCTGCCGCTGGGCGGCGCCAAGGGCTATGGTCTCTCCATGGCCATCGACATCCTCGCCGGCGTGCTCACCGGCGCCGGTTACGGCCCGCACGTGCGCAACATGTACGAGGACTGGGAAAACCCCCAGGATGTGGGCCATGCCTTTATCCTGATCGACATCGCAGCCTTCATGCCGATGCCCGCCTTCATCGCCCGCATGCAGGACTATCTGGCCCTGCTGAAGGCCGAGCCGCGGGCGCCCGGCGTTGCCGAAATCCTCTTCGCCGGGGAATACGAGCATCGTCTCGCCGAGGGGCGCAGGACCGGGGGCATCGTCCTCGTCCCCGCGCTCGTCCAGGAACTGGCGGCGCTGGCGGCGGACCTCGCCGTCGCCATGCCGGACCCCATCGACACATCCGACCGCCGGAGTGGAACGGCCGCCGCCGGCGCCTGACCGCTCCATGACCAAGTCGCCGCAGCGCGACACCGCAAAGGGAGGAATACCATGTTCGACCGCCGTCACTTTCTCAGCCTCGCCGGGTCCGCGCTCGTCGCCCCGGTCGTCTCCGCAAGGGCACAGTCCGGCTGGACGCCGGACCGTCCGATCACGCTCGTCGTCGGCTTCCAGGCGGGTGGCGGCACCGACGTCACCGCGCGCGCGGTCGCCCAGGCCGCCGAGGGCATTGCGCCCGTGCCGGTGGTGGTGGTGAACCGCCCGGGCGCTGCCGGTGCCATCGCCGCCGAATTCGTCGCGCGGGCCGAACCCGACGGCTACACGATGCTGGTGGGTGGCGGCAGCGAGAGCACGACCCTGCCGCACTACAACCGCCTGAACTACAAGCTCGAGGACTTCCGCGGCATCGCCCGGGTCAACCGCGAGCACATGGTGCTGGTCACCTACGCGAAGGGCGGCATCAATTCCGTCGCCGAACTCGTGAAGCGCGCCAAGGCGGAGCCTGGCAAGCTGACCTACGGGTCCTCCGGGCAGGGCGGCATCCTCCACGCCGCGTTCCAGGCGCTGGAGAAGACGGCCGGCATCCAGATGACCCACGTCGCCTATCGCGGCGGCGCCCACGCGCTCCAGGACGTCCTCGGCGGCAGGCTCGACATGACGCTGCTGACGCCCGCCGAGGCCAAGAACCAGGCCGATGCCGGCAACGTCTTCATTCTCGCCACGACGTCGAACCGGAGCGGCATCCTGCCCGAAACGCCCTCGCTCACCGAGGCCGGGGTTCCGGTCAACATCGAAAACATGAAGGGACTAATGATTTCGACCCGAACCCCGGCGCCGATCATCGCCTACCACGATGCGCTCTTCGCCCGCGTCCTGCAGAGCGACCGCATGAAGGACCTGGCGCAGCGGACGAACCTCGATCTCGCCTATCTCGACGGCGCCGGCTTCATGAAGGCCATGGAGGACACCTCCCGGGCGGTTCTCGCCGCCAAGGGAGATTCCTGAGCCATGACGCATCCGACGGACAGGGTGGCGTTCATCGGCCTCGGCGTCATGGGGGCCGGCATGGCCGCCAACCTCGCCCGCAAGGGCTTCGACACGACGGTGTTCAACCGCAGCGCCGCCAAGGCGAAGCCCGTCGTCGCCGCCGGTGCGCGCCTCGCCCCGTCCGCCCGTGACGCCGTGGAAGGGGCGGGCGTGGTCTTCCTCTGCCTGCCGGCGACGGGGGACGTCGAGGCAGTGCTGTTCGGCCCCGCAGGGATCGCCGCCCGCCTCGCCGCCGGGACGGTGGTCGTCGACACCAGCACCATCGACCCGGTGGCGACCCGCGGCTATTCCGAGCGCCTCGCCGCTCATGGCGTCATGATGCTCGACGCCCCGGTCTCCGGCGGCCAGAAGGGCGCCGCGGACGGCACGCTCACCTGCATGGTCGGCGGCCCCGACGAAGCGCTGGCGCTCGCCCGGCCGTTCCTCGCGGCGATGGCGACGACCATCGTCCATATCGGCGGAAGCGGGGCGGGTCAGGTTGCCAAGGCCTGCAACCAGATCTGCGTCTCTGCCAATCTGGTCGGCGCCAGTGAGGCCATGGCGCTGGCCATGAAGATGGGGGTCGATCCGGCGCGCGTGCGCGAGGCCCTGCTCGGCGGGGCGGCGCGCAGCGCGGTGCTGGAGCGGCACGTCCAGAAGCTGCTGGACCGCGACTTCCGTCCCGGGTTCCGCACGACTTTGATCGCCAAGGACCTCTCCATCGCGGCGAAGGCCCTGGACGACGCCCGTGTCTTCGCCCCCGTCTCCGCCGTCGTCCTGCAGGTCATCAAGGCGCTCGCGGCGTCCGGCCGCCAGGACGACGACTGGTGCTCCGTAGGCGACCTCGTCCAGCAATTGTCGGCCGTCCCGCAGGAGGCCGGAGCCGCGTAGGAGCGCTGAGGACCGGCTCTCCGAACCCGGACCGGGAGCATCCCACGAGCGTCGCGGGCAGGCGGGCCAGACCAGCCCATCCGATCCGATCTCCTGAATCCCGGGTGTCCCATGTGATGGCGCGGGGCGCACCCGCGTCTCCATCCCATTGGCGACGCCTCCGCCGGCCGCCGGCGGTTCATCGCCCACACCCCCATCGGAACCCCAGACAATGCGGTTGCATGTCTGATATATTATGCGTACCGTCCTCTTCCGAGAGGCGGCGGATCGTGCTGAGCTTGGTGTTCAACGGCGGGGATAGGGGCGCGCAGCGGAGCCAGACGGCCGCCGCGGTGATCCATGCGCTGCTCCGCGACGAGATCATGTCGCTCCGGCGCAAGCCGGGCGAGCCCATTGTCGAGAAGGAGATTGCGGCCGCCCAAGGGGTCAGTCGCACGCCTGTCCGCGAGGCCCTGCTGCGGCTCGCCGACGAGGGGCTCGTCGACATCGTGTCGAAGTCCGGCACCTATGTGTCGCGCATCCCGCTCGCCGCCCTGCCCGAAGCGATCACCATTCGCCGGGTCCTCGAGCAGCTCGCGGTGCGCGGCGCGGTCGCCTCGGCGACGCCCAGCCAGATCATCGAGCTGCGCGCTATCCTCGTCCGCACCGCCGAGGCGGCGGAAGCGGGCGACACGGAAGCCTTCCATCGCGCCGACGAAGCCTTCCACGAGGCGGTGGCGACCGCCGGCCGGCATCCCGGCGTCTGGGCCCTCGTCCGCCACGTCAAGCTTCAGGTCGACCGGTTCCGCCGGCTGACCCTTCCGCTCGAGGGCCGCATGGCCCGCGTCGTCACCGAGCACGAGGCGGTGCTCACCGCCATCGAGGCGCGCGACGCCGAGGCGGCGGCCGCGGCCATGGGCGCCCATGTCGACGGCCTGTCGCTCGGGCTCGACGACCTCAAGCGGTTCAACCCCGGCTATTTCCTGGAGGATTCGGCGCGCTCCGACCTGAAGCGCGCCTGAGGGCATGCACCGGCACCCCTGCGGGGCCGGCAACAAGCGGCGGACCAAACCGCCCGACCACCACAACACGGGTAGGGAGGACACCCAATGACCAGCATTTCACGCCGCAACGCGCTCATCGCGGGCGCCGGCTTCGCCACCTTCGCCGCCACCCCGCTGCGGGCCCAGCAGGTGAAGCTGAAATGGGCCCATGTCTATGAGACGGGCGAGCCCTATCACACCGAGGCGCTCTGGGCCGCGGGCGAGATCGCCAAGCGCACCAACGGCAAGTACCAGATCGACGTCTTCCCGGCGTCCCAGCTCGGCAATGAGAACCAGATCAACGAGGGCCTGTCGCTCGGCACCGTCGACATGATCTACACCGGCGTCGCCTTCGCCGGCTCGATCCACAAGCCCATCGCCATTTCGAACGCGCCCTACGTCCTGCGCGACTTCGACCATTGGAAGGCCTATCGCGACTCGCCCCTGTTCCGGCAAATCGCCTCCGGCTACGAGGGCCGGACCCGCCACAAGGTCACCGCGCTGACCTATTATGGCGAGCGGCACGTCACCGCCAACAAGGCCATCAACAAGCCCGAGGACATGCGCGGCATGAAGCTGCGGGTGCCGCCGGCGCCGCTGTTCCTGATGTTCACCAAGTCGGTCGGCGCCAACGCGACGCCCATCGCCTTCGCCGAAGTCTATCTGGCCCTCCAGCAGGGCACGGTGGACGGCCAGGAGAACCCGCTTCCCACCATCATGGCGAAGAAGTTCTACGAGGTGCAGAGCCACATCATGCTCACCGGCCACATCACGGAGTCGCTCCTCTCGATCGTCGGCTCGCATGTCTGGGGCCGCCTGAACGACGCGGAGAAGGCGACGTTCAACGAGGTGCTGCTGCAGGCCGCCTCGCGCGCCTCGAACCAGATCCGCGAGAGCGAGCAGAAGCTGGCCGACGAGTTCCGCAAGCTCGGCAAGACCGTGGTCACGCCCGACCGCGCCGCCTTCCGCGCCGCCGCCATGCCGCTGCACAACGATGCGGCCTCCGGCGCCGGCTGGTCGAAGGCGGAATACGACGCGCTGCAGGGCCTCGCCCGCTCGAGCTGATCCAGGCTCCGGGAAGCGCCGCCTGCGGGCGGCGCTTCCGCACCGCCCCTGTCACCATCCGACTTCCACAGCGGCTTCGCGCCGCGAGGACATGCCATGTCACCGAACCCGCCGCCTGCCGGGCAACCGAGCGACGACGTCCATCTCATCGTCGCGGAGGACGAGGAGGTCGTCGTCGAGAAGCACGTCGAGGACTGGATGGCGATCGCCCTGTTCTGGGTCCTCGCCTTCATCGTCTTCCTGCAGTTCTTCACCCGCTACGTGCTCAACAACAGCCTGTCCTGGACCGAGGAGATCGCCCGCTACCTGCTGATGGTGCTCGTCTTCGTCGGCGGCGCCATGGTGGTGCGGCGCAACACCAACATCGCCGTCGAGCTGGTGCAGAACGTCATGCGCGACGGGCCGCTGAAGCGCACGCTGATCGGTGCCGTGGAGGTGACCAAGCTCGTGTTCATCGGCCTGCTCGCCTGGTTCGCGGTCCTCATCACCGAGCGGATGCACAACCTCTACATGACCGTCTTCGACTGGCCGATGTCGCTGGTCTACGGCGGCATCGCCATCGGCTGCTTCATGATGGTCGTCCGCCAGGGGCAGATCGTCTGGCGCGGCGCCCGCACCGGCTTCCGCCGGCCCGATCCCCTCAGCTCCGACACCAAGGCCGGCGGCACGCCATGACCATCGTCATCTTCATCTTCTTCGTGGCGCTTCTCGCGGGCATTCCCGTCTTCATCGCTCTCGCGGGGTCAGCGCTCTACTACACCCACTTCGTCGCCCTGATCCCCGACTTCGTGGTGCTGCACCGCATGGCGGGCGGACTCGATTCCTTCCCCCTTCTGGCGGTGCCCTTCTTCATCCTCGCCGGCAACCTGATGAACTCCGCCGGCATCACCAATCGCATCTACGACTTCGCCGTGGCCTCGGCGGGCTGGATGCGCGGCGGCCTCGCCCAGGTGAACATCGTGGGATCGGTGATCTTCGCGGGCATGTCCGGCACAGCCATCGCCGATGCGGCAGGTCTCGGCACCATCGAGATCAAGGCGATGAAGGACCACGGCTACTCGACCGAGTTCGCCGTCGGCGTCACCGCGGCGTCCTCGACCCTCGGGCCGATCATCCCGCCTTCCCTGCCCTTCGTCATCTACGGGATGATGGCCAATGTCTCGATCGGCGCGCTGTTCCTCGGCGGCGTCATCCCCGGCCTCTTCATGACCGCCAGCATGATGCTCTTCGTGTGGTGGTGCGCACGCCGCTACAACATGGGCCGCGACCAGGTCTTCCGCTGGAAGGTGCTGGGCATGACCTTCATCTCCGCCCTGCCGGCCCTGCTTACCCCGATGATCATCATCCTCGGCATGACCTTCGGCTGGTTCACGCCGACGGAGGCGGCGATCGCCGCCTGCACCTGGGCGCTCATCCTCGGCTTCGTGCTCTACCGCTCGCTGACCTGGAAGCAGCTCTACAAGGTGACGCTCGACACGATCGAGACCACCGCCAGCGTCCTGCTCATCGTCGCCGCCGCGTCCCTGTTCGGCTGGGTGCTGACGACGACGCGGCTCACCGAACTGGCGGCCGAGGGCCTGCTGTCGATCACCACCAACCCCTATGTCATCCTGGTTCTCGTCAACATCCTGCTGCTCATCGTCGGCTGTTTCCTCGAGCCCATCGCCTCGATCTCCATCCTGGTGCCGGTGCTGATGCCGATCCTGCTGAAGGTCGGCATCGACCCGATTCATTTCGGGGTGATGATGACGCTGAACCTGATGATCGGCCTGCTCCACCCGCCGCTCGGCATGGTGCTCTTCGTGCTGGCGCGAATATCGGGAATGACGGTCGAACGAACGACGGTGGCCATCCTGCCGTGGCTGATACCGCTGCTCTTCTCGCTGGTGGCGATCACCTTCATCCCCGAGCTGACGCTCTGGCTGCCACGCACCATGGGCCTGACGAAGTGAGGTGACCCCTCAGCCCGATCGCCCGCCCGCGACGCGGCGGGCGATCGTTCGGCCCTCTCTCGTCTGCTGTCCTGCGCGCGATCAGTTGCCCAGCGCGCTGCGCACGCAACGGCGCACCACGGCCCAGGCGGCGGCGCCGCGATTGGTGAGATCGACACTGTTCCGCTGCCCGTTGGACAGGATGAACTCATAGTTGCCGTTGGCCATGATCCGCTCGACCCCATTGGCCGGGATCCCGGTGAACCACCGGCGACTGCCGTTCGCCTCGGCGGTCACCTGCCAGGTGGCGCCGTTCGAGACGATCCTCGAGTTGGGAAATCGGACACGCAGCCCCTGCGCGGCAAGGCTGAGATAGGCCTCGCCGTTGTTGCGCTGGGCCACGATCGCTCCAAGCCCATCCGAACCGGTCATGGCCCTGCAGTTCACATAGCCGCTCGATTCGAGCTCGCTCGTGAACCGCCAGCCCGGCACGTTGGCATTGACGGGTTGCTGCTGGGCAAGGGCTGCACTGGCGAGCAACGAGGCCGACACGACGGTGGCCAGGAAAAAATGGCGAGCACCCATCAGATCTCTTTCCAAAACATCAGGCCAATTGGCGTCGGGAGGCTAACGGTGTCAGGCAACCATCGACAATACGTGAGGGACGGTATGGGGCTTCAGGGGTCTTACTGATCACGGCCCGCGAGAAGCCCGCACGTTTTCCCGATCGCGGGCAAGCACCGTCCTCGCGCCACCGCCGGGAGGTCCTGCGCGGGCGTCGTCACGGGTCCACGTGACCGCGCCGCGGATATCATAGGGATTCCTGCCGGCCCGGGGTGGCCGCCCGATGCCCTTTCGATCCTACCTGATCGACACCGGCGGACGCGCTTGCACGGATCGATGGCTCGGTGGAGCGAAGACGGACTGCACCCGCGAGGGTAAGGCACCCCACGAGCGCAAAAATCGACCAGCGATTTCAAAAGGGATTGGCGGAGAGGGAGGGATTCGAACCCCCGATACGGTTGCCCGTATGCCGCATTTCGAGTGCGGTGCTTTCAACCACTCAGCCACCTCTCCGCGGTCGCATGGCGATGGATGAGGACCATCGCCGACTGTTGAAGCGATGCGCGACATAGCGGAACGGGGCGGAATGGGGAGGCGCAGTGTGGCCGGTTGGTGCCGTGGTTCTCTGGAAGTTCAGCAAGCGCCGAGTTGCCCGCGGGCAACAAGAAGGAATGCTAAGCCGCTCGGATCTGTGATGAGTATCGGGGGTGCGGCGGAATTTCATCTACCGTTTCTTCGCGACTGTAGTTGTGCTCCTCGCCTCCGCGGAACGCCCAAGCGCGATGCGGTGGGGAAAATGACGCTTGGAAGCCGTAGATGTAATGCCGACCGAAGGCGTCATCGTAGCGAACAAACCCTTTGAACAGGACTCGTTTGCCAGTGAAGGCTGGCCACACAGTCAACATTTCAAAGCCTTTCCCCTCCTTGATGAGGTTGGCCGCGACCTTGTAAGGCTCAGAGGCATTCACTACGGTTCCGATCGGCAGCAATCGGCCCCTGTCCTCGTAGGGGTTTAAAGCGACGACAGGCTCGCTACCGTCGAGAACTTCAAATTTCTCACAGACCTCATAAAGAAATGCGGGTGTTTTTCCCGCGTTACAGATCCGATACCTGATACGACTACGCTCTATTTCTAATTGACCGTCTTCCAGGAGCTCTATTCCCGGCTCATCGATCTTAAGATACAGAAAGGGTCGCTCAGCATTGATCAGGGTCGCGACTTGAGATCTTGCGGCCTTGGCGGCACGACTGCCGGCTAGTGCGGCCCAAGCACTGAAACCTGTAGCAAGAACCACGAAAACGAGACCCGCGACCCCGAGGTAGAACTGCCTCCATGCGACATTCGCGGACTCCTCCGCAGCCTTTGCGGACCGTCGCGTTTCGCAGAGATTGGCCTCTTCGGCGGTCTTTGGCTTCTCGCAATCTGGGCGGTATGAGCCGGAGCCAGTTTCCCTCTTCTCCGGGACTAGGATGGGGGCGAGGAAGATGACTTGCGACGGAGGGGGGTTCCGCCCCAGCGGAACACTTTGGCCTGCAACGAGGCGCCCATCGTCGACCGCGGTCTGTCCTAGGCCACGATCGCTTTGTGCGAGCGTTTTGCTCGACCCTAGAGCTAGGCCACTTAACGCGCATAAAATCAAAATTGCTGTGATGCATCGACCAAACGCACGCTGGTGCTTTCGATGGTCAAGAGACATTGGATAGGCGCCTTGCGGTTGATCTTATGCGAGTTTGCGTTCTGTTTCCAAAGGCTAGATGCGGAATGGGGGGCGCCGCGTGGTGCCTGTAGCAGCTACTGCTTGTAGAAGTGCGACGAAGGCAATGGCCTTATTGCCCAGTGATAACCCACTCCCTTTCCAGGACGAATGACGTGCAGTTCGCTTTCTTGATATTCGTGTAGGCCATAGCCCGATGGTGAGACTAAATTCCTTATCGGGCGATGACCAAAGTCTTCGACGAAAAATTGGATGAGATCAGCTTCAACTTGCTCGCAGATTGCCCCCGATCGTCTAACACGAGGTTCACAAAAATATATCTTGATCCGGAGTCCTTGTATCTTATTGGAAAGTTTCGGTATCCAGCTTTTCAAATGAGAGGTTATTCGAGCTTGCGCTTTTCCCTTCCCAATGTAGGCTACAGGAGAATGCTCATTTCCATAAGAAAATGAGTAAGGACGCATGACACGTATGACGTAAACTGCCTGATTTGATGTAAGTTTAGCCATCTTGCCGGCATCTACTGATTTCCGCAAAGCAACCCAGCCTGAGATTTCTGCAGCTTGGAACTCGATGGACTCCCATCTCAGGCGAACGCTTGCCATTGTCTTCTCCCCCCCAAACAGTCCGACTGAACCGAAGATGATTCTGATATCCTGCAACTGAGTTAGCCCACTAAGACGGCCAGTAAATCCGCTTCAGTGGCACGAGCTGGCGGGTCTCCGTGTCGAGCTTGTCGTAGTGCTCGATCAGAGCCTCGACCAGATTCTCGATGGTCATGAGCGCCATCGGCATGTTTGCCCGCTCCGCCTCGTAATAGGCCTCCTTCGTGAAGCCGCCGGTAGAAACATAGAGCCCACGATCCTGGGCGTGGCGATGGCCCCCGATGAAGCTGCGGATGGCAGGCGCTCCGATGGCGCCTTGCCGATGTTTCACCTCGACGATGATCTTCGGAGCCTGGAAGCCGAAGCCGTCTGGGGACGCCACGATGTCCTTGCCCCGATCCGGGCCGACCGGCGAGATCTGGGTCTTGTAGCCCATCGCTCGGAGAAGCCCGGCGACGAGATCCTGCATCTCCTCCCAGTCCAGAGCGGCCACGCGGTCCTTGGTGAACTCCAGCGCCTTGGCCTGGATGTTGCGGAAGACGTCCTCTTCCACCTCCGGCGCTTCGTCAGCGGCGCTCTGTTCCGCCGGCTCCTTTGACACCATTGCGCGCTTGAGGTCGTCTAGCGCGTCGGGAGAGAGAAGAAACAGGGTGGAGATGGCACCGAGCGTGTTTTTGCTGGCAACGCTCAAGAGGTCACGAGAAACCTCGCCTTGCCACTGCACCGGCCTGACATTGGGATGTTCGGGGTCGAACTTCTCATCACGACGATAGTCGCCAGAAATCTGTCCTACTAGGTAAACCCTCCGCGCGGGGTCATAGGTGACGATGGCGTCGCCGACGCTCATCTCGTTCCGGAAGCGGTAAATCTGACCTGCCGCCATCGCAGCGGCCTGAGACTTCAGGTTAGGCCAGCGCTGCCTGACGAGATTCGCGATAGCCTCCTTGGTGCTGAGCCCGGCCAGAGAGCCGATCTCATGCCATCCAATTGCGACGACACCCTGCTCCTTGAAGGCGTCGTAAGCCGCTCCATCTCGGCCTGCGCGAACCATCCAAGCTTTGCCCATGTGCACCCCAAACCATTGAACTCCACGATCTGTAACTTAGGGTTGCCCACCATGAACAGGGCGATTCGGGGACGACATGCTCACGGGTGAAATTCGCTCCAAGGTCAATCAGGTCTGGGACGCCTTCTGGTCCGGCGGGATCGCCAACCCGCTAGAGGTGATCGAGCAGATCACCTACTTGCTGTTTATTCGGGGGCTCGACGAGATCCAGACGCGCGAGGAGGAAAAGGCCAGCCTGCTCGGCCGCCCGATCGAGCGCGTAATCTTTCCAGACGGCGTCTATCGCGAAGGCCGCGGTGGGCGGGACGTGACCTATGCCGAGATGCGCTGGTCGCGGCTCAAGAATGCCGACCCGACGCGCATGTTCACCCTCGTCTCGGATTTCGTCTTCCCCTTCCTCCGGGAGATGGCCGAGGAGGGCACAGCGCACGCGGAGCACATGAAGGGCGCCCGTTTCACGATTCCCACCCCTGGCCTTCTGACGAAGGTGGTGGACATGTTGGCGGACTTGCCCATGGAGGACCGCGACACCAAGGGCGACCTCTACGAGTATATGCTCGGCAAGATCGCGTCAGCGGGCCAGAACGGTCAGTTCCGCACGCCGCGGCATATCATCAAGCTGATGGTGGAGCTGACGGCACCCACGCCCAAGGACGTCATCTGCGATCCGGCAAGCGGCACCTGCGGGTTCCTCGTCGCTGCTGGGGAGTATCTACGCGCGCACCACACCAACCTTTTTCGCGACCCGGAGCTCAGGTCGCATTTCCACAACGGCCTGTTCCACGGCTACGACTTCGACCAGACCATGTTGCGCATCGGATCGATGAACATGCAGCTTCACGGCATCGAGGGTGCCGATATCCGTTACCGGGATTCCCTGGCCTCCGGTCACGCCGACGACGCCGAAAAGTATTCACTTATCCTCGCCAACCCGCCCTTCGCTGGATCGCTAGACGAGGAGACTGCTGCGCCGGATCTCCGCGCCATCGTCAAGACGAAGAAGACCGAGCTTCTGTTCATGGCGCTGTTCCTGAAGCTGCTGAAGCCTGGTGGCCGCGCGGCAGTCATCGTCCCAGACGGCGTGCTGTTCGGCTCTTCCACGGCTCACAAGGCGATCCGCAGAATACTGGTGGACGACCATAAGCTGGACGCCATCGTGAAACTGCCGTCGGGTGTGTTCAAGCCCTACGCGGGCGTCTCCACGGCCATCGTCTTCTTCACCAAGACCAATTCCGGCGGCAGCGATCACGTCTGGTTTTACGACGTGCGGGCTGATGGCTTGAGCTTGGATGACAAGCGCCAGATGCTGGTGAGCGAGGAGAAATTCGGCCCCATCTCGAAGGCGACGCTAACGGAAGAAGAGCATGGAATGAACAACCTGCCGGATCTCGTGGCACGCTGGAAGGAGCGCAATGGCGCGGAACGCAAGAACCGGCGCACCGGTCAGAGTTTCACCGTCAGCCGGGATGAGATTGCGGCCACCGATTACGACCTTTCGCTCAGCCGCTACCGGCAAGTGACCCACGAAGCGGCCGAGCATCGCCCGCCGAAGCAGATCATTGCTCAACTCCTGGCCTTGGAGGTTGAGATTGCTGCTGGGCTGAAAGAGCTGGAGGCGATGCTTTGAGTGCACCGATAGTCCGGTTGAGCGACGTTTGCAGCAGAATATCCGACGGCACGCACCAATCACCAAGCTGGGCAACCAGCGGCATCCCATTCATTTTTGTATCGAATATACGCAATGGTAGCGTTCATTTCGACACTGACAAATTTGTCTCAGAGTTAGAATTTCGTAAGTTGACTAGATCTTGTCCTATAGATCCAGGCGACGTGCTTTACACAGCTGTGGGATCTTACGGGCATGCAGCCGTTGTCCCCGAGGGGAAGGCTTTTGTCTTTCAGAGACATATTGCCCATTTGAAACTCCGACACGATCTTGTTGACGCCAACTACTTGTCCCGAATGCTGGAGACGCCGCCTGTGAGGCGGCAAGCCGATAAACTCGCGCGTGGTGTTGCTCAGAAAACCGTCACGCTCTCTTCGCTTCGCAGTCTCGAAATCCCGCTTCCCCCCCTCGACGAGCAGAAGCGGATTGCGGCGATCCTAGACAAGGCAGACGCACTGCGCGCCAAGAACCGTCAGGCCAGCGCCATGATCGACAGCCTCACCCAGTCGATCTTCGTAGAAATGTTTGGGGACCCGGTGAGCAACTCGAAGGGGTGGGAGATCAAGCCACTGGCTGATTTTGAATTATTCCTGACAAGCGGCTCACGAGGATGGGCCGAATATTACGCAAAAACTGGCACACCGTTCATCAGGATACAGAACTTGAAAGGCGGGAAGCTGTCAACGGACGAAATCGTTTTTGTAAATTCACCTGCGAATGCCGAAGCTCGCAGAACGAGAGTTTCAGCAGGGGACGTATTGATAAGTATTACCGCTGATCTTGGACGGGTTGCTGTAGTTCCAGCCGCCCTTCATCAGTCAGCTAACGTCAATCAGCATATCGCGCTCTTTCGGCCGAAGAATATTAACCCGACATTCCTATCTAATTTTCTCGCGGGTGATGGCGGTAAGCAACAATTTGCTGCCTTGAACAGGCAGGGTGTCAAGGCGGGGCTCAATTTCGCTGATATACGGGGGTTGAAAATCATGAACCCGCCAATCGATCTTCAAGACAAATTTGAGGGACTGTTGAGATTAGTTGCGGAACGTGAGCTAACCGCGCAAGCATTCACAATTGAGACCGACGCCCTCTTTGCCTCCTTGCAGCATCGCGCGTTCTCTGGCCAGCTTTGAGAGCCTATGACGATCGGCACCTACAAGCTGACACTTCCGCCAGCCATGTTGCAGCGCGGCTTCTGGCTCTATGCCTGGCGGGTTGTGGCGCCAGACGGCTCAGAACTGGTCTATGTCGGCCGCACCGGAGACAATTCGAGCCCGAATGCATCGCCGGCCTATATCCGAATGGGGCAGCATCTGGGGTCTGCCGAGACCCAGAATGCCCTGCGCAAACACTTGCGCAACCGGGGCATCGCACCCGAGAGCTGCCGCTCATTCGAACTGGTGGCCCATGGGCCGATCTACCCCGAGGTGGAAAAGCCGGAGAGCTTCAGCCACGAGGACAAGCTGCTGCGTCTCCAGTTGATGGAGAAGCACATTCCGCTGCGGGACATAGTCGGCTCCATGGAGAAGCAGCTCGCCCTGGACCTCAAGGCCGCAGGCTACGCGCTGCTCAACACCGTGAAATGGTCTCACACCATCGATCCCGAGCTGTGGAAGCCTGTGCGCGCTGCCTTCGAGCCGCACTTCCCAAGGCTGCTGGGCGAGGCGTCGTAGGCGCACCGAAAGCATCTTCGCGTCGAGGCGCTGCGACCCGTCGACTTGCAACTTTGGGGTGACATGGGAACTATGCCGCTCACCCTCGGCGCTTGCCCCAGAGAGAGTCGATTGACGTATGTCCAACTTCGCCTTTCTCGCTGACGAGTTTCCGGACGTCTTTGACAGCGCTAAGCGGGCAGAGGGCCACGTCTCAAGCGACCCCCGCGCTGCCGCGTTCTATGCGCGCCGCGCCGTCGAACTCGCGGTGCAATGGGCCTACCGGAACGATTCGGACCTTCGCTTTCCCTACGACAGCAAGATCTCTGCGCTTATCCATGAGCCGAGCTTCCAGAAGCGGGCGGGCCAGGCGGTCTTCACCAAGGCCAAGCTCGTCATCCGCATCGGCAATCGTGCAGTCCACGAGGCGCGAGACGTGCCCCAGCGCGAAGCCTCGGACGCTCTGCGCGAGCTGTTCCACATCTGCTTCTGGCTGGCGCGGACCTATGCCAAATCGCCTCCTGCAGACGCTCAGCGCTTTGAATCTGTGCACAATGTCAGCCTTGAGGTGGTTCCAAAGCTCGCACCGGCTGACTTCCTGCGCTTGCAAACCGAGATCGATGCGCGAGACGAGGCCCTGGCTGAGCTGTTGCGCGACAGGACCCGGCTTGACGTCGAGCTGCAGGCCGCTCGCGCCGAGCGTGACCAGATTCGTCGTGCCAACGAGGCCCGCCCTGACACCCATGACTACTCCGAGGCCGAGACACGAGACCTCTATATCGACCTCCTGCTGAAGGAAGCCGGCTGGCCGCTCGACCAGCCCCGCGACAGAGAGTTCCCCGTCCGCGGAATGCCGAACAACGAGGGGCAGGGTTATGTCGACTATGTGCTGTGGGGCGACGGCGGGAAGCCGCTGGCGCTGATCGAAGCCAAGCGAACGAAGCGAGATGCTCGCGTTGGGCAACAGCAGGCCAAGCTCTATGCTGACTGCCTGGAAACCCAATTTGGTCAGCGTCCCATCGTGTTCTTCACCAATGGCTATGACCATTGGATGTGGGACGATGCGAGCTATCCGGCTCGCCCCGTCGCCGGCTTCTACAAGAAGGATGAGCTGGAGCTGCTGATCCAGCGCCGCACTTCAAAAACTGCGTTGGATGCCATTCCGGTCAATCGGCGCATCGCCGATCGCTACTATCAGGAGCGGGCGATCGCGCGGGTGAAGGAAAGCTTCGAGCTGCGCAAGCAGCGCAAGGCCCTTCTGGTGATGGCAACCGGCTCGGGCAAGACGCGCACGGTGATCGCTCTCGTGGACGTCCTCATGCGTGCCGGATGGGCCAAGCGGGTGCTGTTCCTGGCTGACCGCGTCGCTCTGGTGAACCAGGCCCTGAAGGCCTTCAAGACTCACCTACCCTCAAGTTCGCCTGTCAATCTCGTGACCGACAAGGCGGGCCAGGGTCGCGTGTTTCTCTCGACCTACCCGACCATGATGAACCTCATCGACGAGCGCAGCGGCGGCGCATCGCGATTTGGTCCTGGCCACTTCGACCTCGTGATCATCGATGAGGCCCACCGGTCAGTTTATCAGCGCTACGGAGCGATTTTCGACTACTTCGACAGCTTGCTGATTGGTCTGACAGCGACACCGAAGGATGACATCGATCGCAACACCTACGGCCTCTTCGACCTTGAGGATGGCGTGCCGACGGATGCCTACTCGCTCGATAGGGCTGTGGAGGATGAGTATCTGGTCCCGCCCGTCGCTGTCTCCGTGCCTCTGCGCTTCGTCCGCGATGGCATTCGCTACGACGACCTGTCGGACGAGGAAAAAGAGCAGTGGGACATGCTCGAATGGGACGAGGATCACGGTGATCCCCCCGACAGCGTAAGCGCCGAAGCGGTCAACAAGTGGCTCTTCAATGCCGATACCGTCGACAAGGTCCTCGTCAACGTGATGACGGATGGCCTAAAGGTCGCTGGCGGCGACCGGCTCGGTAAGACCATCGTCTTCGCCAAGAACCAGGCCCACGCCGAGTTCATCGAGCAGCGCTTCAATGCGGCCTATCCGCATCTTGCAGGCCATCTCGCCCGCGTCATCACCTTCAAGACCGAATATGCGCAATCGCTGATCGACGACTTCTCGGACAAGGACAAGGCGCCCCACATCGCGATCTCGGTCGACATGCTCGACACCGGCATCGACGTGCCGGAGGTCGTCAACCTCGTCCTGTTCAAACTCATACGATCCAAGACGAAGTTCTGGCAGATCATCGGGCGAGGGACACGTCTCTGCCGCGACCTCTTCGGACCGGGACAGGACAAGGAGTTCTTCCGGGTCTTCGACTATTGCCAGAACCTGGAATTTTTTCGCCAGAACCCCAAGCTCGATAAGGGCACCAACGGGCGATCCTTGAGCGAGAGGCTGTTCCTGGCGCGCTTCGATCTCATTCGCGCCCTGGATGACAAGGCTCAGCTGGAGAGCGCGCCAGGGCTCTCCGAGCGCGAACGTGGGTATGATCCTGGACCTGACGCTGCTCCTGACGAACCGACGATCCGGTCGAGCGCGCTCGGGTTTCTGCAGACCTACGTCGGCACGATGAATCTGGACAACTTCATCGTCCGCGGGAAGCGCAAGGCCGTCGAGAAATACCGCGCGCCAGAGGCGTGGATCTCGTTGTCTGACGAGATGCGCGAAGAGCTGATGCATGAGGTCGCTCCGCTGCCCAACGAGATGCCGGGAGAGGCGGAGGAGACCAAGCGCTTCGACCTCCTAATGTTCAACCTTGAGCTCGCCCTGCTGAATGGGTCCAAGAGCTTCGATCGCCTGAAGCAACAACTCCTGGAGATCGTCACCGCCCTCGAAGATCAAACCGCCATCCCGGCCATTGCAGCCCAGCACGAGCTGTTGCTGGAGATCCTGTCGGACGTTTGGTGGCAAGGCGTGAGCGTCCCACTCCTTGAGTTGGTTCGACTACGGTTGCGCGGGCTGGTCCAGAACATCGAGAAGGGCCGGAAGGCGATCATCTACACGAACTTCGAGGACGATCTGGGCCAGGGGGTGGTGCTCGACCTGCCTCAGATGGGCGAGGTTGATTTCGCTCGGTTCAAGAAGAAGGCGCGGCACTTCCTCCGTGAGCATGAGGATCACATCGCGATCGCTAAGCTGCGCCACGCCAAACCACTGACAACCACCGACCTCACCGAGCTTCAGCAAATGCTCCTGACAGCCGGCGTGGGCGAGCTGTCGCACATAGAGAAAGCCACCGAGATCGCCCAAGGGTTCGGTGCCTTCATTCGCTCTCTGGTCGGACTGGACCGGAGCGCAGTCGCGGAGGCATTCAGCGAGTTCCTCGGCGACAAGGCCGCGACTGCAGAGCAGATCGAGTTCGTGGAGATGGTGATCGAACATCTCATCGAGAAGGGCAGCATGGATCCTGGCTTGCTCTATGAGAGCCCCTTCACCGACATGGCTCCGGAGGGCCTCCAGCAGGTCTTCACCATGCCTCAGGCGCAGAGGCTCGTTACTGTCATCAAGGAGTTGAACGCCAGCGCGACAGCGTGAGATTGACGGCAGCGGCCCACTCGGACGGTTTCAACGGGGACAGGTAGGGCGTTCATTTTGCGTCTCGATGAGATCGAAGACGCGCCTTCAGTGAATGAACGAAATATCACGCGGCTTGCTGATGAGGACATTGATCTGGCATATGTGCCCGAGGAGTAAATTCCTCAGCCTGGGTTCTTATGGACCGTCGACGGCGCACTGAGCGATTTAAGAACGCCGCGCGCTCTAAGAGAGATATACCTTTTAGAGTCTATATTACTTAGAGGCCGCGGCTTTTCTGAAACGCTTCCGGAAACAGAGCCATCCTCTCTATCTGAGCACGCGCCGGGGCTTCTAATGTCGCTCTGTCTTTAATAGCTCCGTCTGATATCGGGCTCTGACATTGTCCGTATGTTGATCGGTCAATGTGCGCTCGGAATGCGTTGTGAGGAATATCAACGGCTTAGCACATTGATCAGTGAATAACGTTTTTCGCGGTCAACATACGATCAACATACGATAAACATTCGATAAAGGTCGGGCGACAGCGTAACAACTGGGATGGCGTCATTGTTACGCTATGGACGTAGCTTTGCGATCAAGGTCTGGCCTGGCATCGGATAACCTTCGATCAATGTGGCCTGCCTGGCCTTGGATTGCCTGGACTCATCGGCCGTGTGCCATGGTGAAGATCCCAACCCGCTTGTGGTGGAGGATTTCCAGGAGAGCTACGGCCTGAAGGATGCCTCGGGGTCTGACGATTGCCTTCGTCTATTTCGATAATGGCTGTAGTGAGCGACGGCTTGCGGCCAAGAGGATCACTCACGAGGAGGCGCTAGTCTTTGTGCGCTGTGTGAAGCGCATGGCGGATGGGGCCGGGAACCATGATGATGATGACGGTGTTGACCATAGCGGTGATCGGCGCCGATGATGTTGGCGCCGACGTTGACGCCGACGATGATGAAGGAGGTGGGCGCCGGGGTGCTCGTCACCATCATCGTTGAATTTTGGCGCTAACTGATATACGTATGCATAAGCCGATCAACCCAGGAGGTCGCCATGAGCGCTCTGAAAGCCATCGAAAGCGATTTCGACCGCGCTGACTCGGGTCGTCGCCCGGTGCTCAAGCGCCATCTGCGCATCCAGACCAACCTGCGTCTACTCTCCCATGAGGAGAAGATGGAGATTGCGCGCGGCATCATGCGCCGGGATCGTGCTATTCTCGCCGAGCTCGCCAAGTAAGGCATGCTGGTCGAGCCTCGCTGGGTCGACATCGAACAAGCCCTTCAGATACACACTGAACAGCTCGCCGAGCATGGTGGAGCTGCTGGCGTGCGATATGAAGGGCTTTTGGCGTCTGCCCTGGCGCGGCCGCAGAACCTCTATGGCTACCAGCCGGATGCGACGATCCAGGAGCTCGCCGCCAGCTATGCCCATGGATTGGCGAAGAACCACCCCTTCATTGATGGCAACAAGCGCACGTCCTACGCCGTGACCGCTCTGTTCCTGGAGATGTGCGGCTTCAGGATCGCTGTCGACGAGGGGCACATTGTTGAGACCTGGAAGATGCTTGCTGAGGGCCTGATCGATGAGGTCGACATGGCCGAGTGGTTCGACCGCTACCTTGAGCCGATCGAAACCTGAGCCTTGATGATCGTCTGTGAGCGTCAAGGGAGCTTGTGCCTCACGCAGGGCTACTCAGTGACACATAACGGGTGCGGCTCCAGCCTGTGAGCTTCCTTGTGTGATCTGGGCTATGCCTGACGTTGACGGACTGGATGTCACCTGATCACGATCAGTCGGATGTCGATCAGCCACGGAGGCGATTTTGGCGCGGATCTGGGTGTCGGTCACTTATGAGTATCGCTTGGATGGCGTGTAGACCGGAACCAGTTGGTCTGGGTATCTCGATTCAGATTCCCTCGTTGACGTTATCAGCAAGCTGGAAAGTATGCACCGGGGAGCCGAATTTCGGCATGTTCGGATCAGTAGAGGGACGATGGAGCCGACGTCGCTGCGGCTGGCTGGACCACGATGTCGGCGAGCTCGGTCACCGAAGTCCCTTTCCTCGAAACTGCCTGACAAGATCGCGATGCTGGCTCTGGAAGCGATCGGTGTGCTCCTTGAGATACAGGGCGAGAAGGCCGCAATGAAACAGCCGTCCGTCAGGCGTCATCGCCTGATAGGCCGCCCTCATGCCGACGCCAACCTTGACGATCTGGTTCTGATAGAAGGCGTCTTGATGCACCGTCATGGCGATGCGCTCAATATGCTGAACGACGGCGATAAGCTCGCGGTCATACCCATCCCAGCCGCAGACATTGTGGAGCAGGTCTCGCGCCACGGCGTAATTTGCGGCCCTTTCGAGGTCGAAAGGGCCCACTTGCTCCCGTATCGTCTGTGAGGCGCCGGGAATGACTGCGCCAGCGAGAATGCCGAGGGAAAGTGCTAGAGCTTTCAAGGCGCGTTCCAATTCGGTCTAAGTATCTAATGGTGCTGATATAAATGATAGAGAGATAAGTCGTCAAAAGGTGCTTCACTATCCACAACAGCGGTTCTTGCACGTTCACAAGCAGATGTGTCCTCGCCCAGCGCCGCCAAGTTTGCGTTTAGCGTCTTCGCCGTCGACCTACCTCATGAGCAATCATCCACGGGGTGAGGATCATCCGGGTGGTCTCTGGACACAGCGCCCACTCGGATGATCGCGGCACGCGCGCCCTAGGACTTCGCTGTAACGCCATCCGTGTGACTGGCTACCCTGTCCGACTGAAGGCGCTTCAAGAACGCGTGCACGACCGCGATCTGCTGTTGCAGGCAATCAAGTTCGCTAGTTAGCTCCTCCAACATCTCCGATCGCGGCACGACAAACCCAAGTTCATCTCTGCCGGTCCACTTGCGCTCGTGAAACTCACTCTCCATGAACGCTGAAAGAATCTGAGAAGCACTGATTTCACGGCTTGCTTCGGATTGATTTTCCAAAAGCATCAGCATAGCCCTTGCTGATCTGGTTGGAAGGTTTTGCATAATTTTTTCCTTTTCCTTTATATACACCGGAGATGGCTCTTTCTCCCTGTGCTATCAGTAATTAAGTCTGTTGATAGACAGGGAGCGATGAACAATCAGACACCGTCTGACGGCTAGAAGAAGAACCTTGCAGTTGCTAACTGCAACCAGGTGGCCACCATTGACCTGGTTTGCGGTTCCGCATCTCGATCATTGTCGATCTGGCGGTTACGAGGATGGATCCTCGCGCCCTGAACGCTGGCATAATTCTCAACCAGCTCCAGGTGGAAGGTGCGGCAACGCAGAGCTTCCATCTTTGGGTTCGCAGCAAAAACGCTGCCGGGAAGACCTAAACTGGGCGCGTCCTACACTCTCTGTAGGGGAGCTCCAGTCGATGCCCGTTCGGGTCCGGCACCCTCATCGCCAGCGTCCTGTTTTCGCTGCACGGTCGAACTTCAAAGCCGGTGGCTGCAGTGGCAAACTACAGTATGCCTATTATAGCAGTCCAACCGCACTCCTATCACCGCGATGCTTGGTCAGCGAGAAATCGTGATAATTGTTACAGTCGGCAGACCTGATACGGTTGCATTCAGCCTAGTCGACCAGCCAGGTCCGCCGCCTTCAAATGCGTATATCGGGACAACATCTTGATCTCTCGATGCCCAGAGATAGAGGCAACTTCCATGATGCCAAGACCGCGCTCAAATAGGCGTGAAACGGCTTCGTGACGGAGATCGTGAAACCTCAGACCCAAGATCCCCGAGCGCCTCAGAAGCCGCCGCCAGGCCTGCTCCAACGCACCAGCAGTGAGCATGAACGGACCAGAGGGCCCGGCGGCCTGCTCTGCCTCCATTCGGCGAAGAGCAGCCAGGGCACGAGAGGACAGTGGGACCTCTCGGGCGTCTCCGTTCTTGGTCAGGAACAACGCTGCAGTTCGCCGATCGAAGTCGATATCGGCCCACCGGAGAGAAAGGAGCTCGCTGCGGCGCATTCCTGTTTCAATTGCCACCGTGATCAAATGATCCAAGCCTGCCGTGCGACCAGAGGCGCATGCCGCCAGAAGTCGGTCTTCTTCGCCAGGTAGAAGTCGTCGGGAACGGGAATCTGAAACTGCAGGCCTTCTGATGTGCTTCACTGGATTGCGCGCGAGATGGATGCCCCACTCCCGCATTGAGACATCGACTGCGTGGCTGAGAATTGCCAGTTCCCGCACCGCAGTCGAAGGGGCAACTGTTCGCAAACGCTCGTCTCTGAAGCTGGCGACATGCGCAGGCGTCAGCGCCGCGATATAGCGATGAGCCATTTCATGACGGAGAAGGACGCCAATGCGCTGCTGCTCCTGCTTAGCGCCTCTCTTGTTGACCGAGATTTCGGCGCTATAGCGCGTCAGGATGTCACCGAGCGTGGTTTTGTCCGCGATGGCTCGATCAACAAACGTCCCCTGATCAACTTCAGCCTCGATCGCGCGCGCCCAGCGCTCGGCGTCGGACTTTGCATCGAAGCTCTTGCAGCGCGGTTTGATGCCCTTGCGACGAACCATCGCCTGCCAGCGACCTCTCAGCTTGCGAATTGTCGCCACAGACCATCTCCATGCAATGATCTCATTGCGTAGGATGCCGGTCGAGCGGTGCCAAGGTTGCCGCCTGGGCTTGCGACCGAACTGTCCACGAAACCGAGGAGCTGGTGCAGATGCTGGTGGCTCAGAAGGTCAACGATTTCATCACAGGCCTCCACGGGAGAGCCGTGTGTGATCGATGCATCTGTGAATCGATGAATTTCAATTCACATGCTCACGCTGCTCAAATCACCGGGGCGCTTGGAACGACCTCAGATTTCGAGCGCTACCTGGGAGAATGCAGTATTTGCCGGAATGCCCGCACGGTGATCAGAGCGGACTCCGCGAGAAATCTCGCCCAACGTGCCTGAAGGGTGGCCCTTGGCCCCGTAGGTCCGATCTGGGTCGCGAACAGGAACGACCCCTTCCGGGGCTACTTCGCTCAAATGATTGATATGTATGACGCTTCTGGCGGAGAGGGAGGGATTCGAACCCCCGATACGGTTGCCCGTATGCCGCATTTCGAGTGCGGTGCTTTCAACCACTCAGCCACCTCTCCGCGGTCGCATGGCGATGAATGAGGACCATCGCCGGCTGTTGAAGCGATGCGCGACATAGCGGAACGGGGCGGCGCATTCAAGCACTGCATTGGCGCAGCCGACGATTTCCGCGCAGCACGTCGCCGCTGCTGTCGCTGGCCGGCACCGGCCGCATCCCGGGACGGGCCGGGGCGGAGTGGCGCGACAGTCTGCCCGCAGGGGCGTCTGCGGGCGAGAAAAAGCCCCGGCGCTGCAGGGTTTTCCTTGACTCTCGCTGCCTTATCCATCATTGAGCCGCCTCTTGGACATTCAGCCTGGCCGTGTCGTGCGGTCAGGTCTGTGCGCCGAGCGCGAACCAACCGCCTCGCATGGGGCGGCAAGACCAAACAAGAAGACGGCCGGCCGATCCCCCGAGGGATGCGCCAAGGCCCGTCGAGACAAGGACGACAGACGATGTACGCAGTCATCAAGACGGGCGGCAAACAGTACAAGGTTGCTGCAGCCGACACGATCACCATCGAGAAGCTCGAAGCCGAAGCCGGCGACGTGGTCGTGTTCCCCGAGGTTCTCATGGTCGGCGGCGACGCCGGCATCACCATCGGCGCGCCCTTCGTGGCCGGCGCCTCGGTGTCCGCCGAGATCGTCCGCCAGGCCCGCGGCCCCAAGACCATCTCCTTCCGCAAGCGCCGCCGCCAGAATTCCAAGCGCAAGAAGGGCCATCGCCAGGACCTGACGATCGTCCGCATCTCCGAGATCCTCGTCGACGGCGCCAAGCCCTCCAAGGCCGCTGCCCCGAAGACGGCCGCTCCGGCCGCTGACGCGAAGCCCCAGGGCATCGCCGCCATGCCCGCCGCCGGCGCCATGGACTCGTCGAACCTGTCGCTGATCGCTGGCATCGGCCCGACGATCGAGAAGAAGCTGCGCGCCGCCGGTATCACCTCCTGGGAGCAGATCGCCTCCTGGACGGAGGAGGATCTCGAGGCGAAGGACAAGGAGCTCGCGCTCCGCGGCCGCGCCAAGCGCGAGGAATGGGTCGAGCAGGCCAAGGAGCTGCTGGCGGGTAAGCCGCCGCGCGCCAAGGCCGACCAGGCCGAGCAGAAATCCGGTGAGGACTGGTAAGCAGCGTCCTGCTGTTGCCATCTTCGTGAATCAGACGTCTTATAAGACATAACGGAATCGGGAGCTCCTCATGGCTCACAAAAAAGCAGGCGGCTCGTCTCGGAACGGTCGCGATTCGAATGCACAGCGTCTCGGCGTGAAGCGCTTCGGCGGCCAGGCGGTCGTCTCGGGCAACATCCTCGTGCGCCAGCGCGGCACCAAGTTCCATCCCGGCAGCAATGTCGGGCTCGGCAAGGATCACACGCTCTTCGCGACCGTCGACGGCCGCGTAGAATTCCGAACGAAAGCGAATAACCGTACCTACGTGTCGGTTGTTCCGATGATTGCCGCCGCCGAGTAACAGGCGGCACCGACATCGGAGCCGCCGGCGACTACGCCAGGCTGCTCCGCTGATCGAGGATCGAAGATCAAGGGGCGCCACGCGAGACAGCCGGCGCCCCTTTTTCTTTCGGTCCTGGAGATGGTTCCAGGCCCGGCCACCGGCGAGGGAAGGAACCTGCCATGACGTGCCTTGAAACCGAACTGGAAGGCCGCTCCGGCGGCGAATTGCTCGAGAGCTGTATGCCCGTCCTCGAGACGGAGCGGCTGGTTCTCCGTGTGCCGCGTTTCGAGGACGTCCCGCAGGTCGTGGCGATGGCCAATGACCGGCGGATTGCCGAAATGACGGCCAATCTTCCCCATCCCTATGCGGTCAAAGACGCGGAGACGTGGATCGCCAACGCCTGGACGTCCCAGGATCATCCCCTTCTCATCACCCTCAAGACCAACGGCGCGCTCGTCGGCGCGACGGGTTTCGTGATGCCCGAACTCGGCGATCCCGAAATCGGCTACTGGCTCGGCACCGCCCATTGGGGCCGCGGCTATGCGACGGAGGCCGCCCGCGCCGTCGTCGACCATCTGTTCACCGACCGCGGCGCCGAGGCCGTCGCGGCCCGGGCCCGGGTCGTCAATCCCGCCTCGCGGCGCGTCATCGAGAAATGCGGCTTCCAGTGGATCGGTGCCGGGCTCACCCGCTCGCGGCTGCTGGCGAGCTCCGTGCCGGTCGACAAGTTCCGCCTCGACCGCACGCTCTGGGCCAGCCTCAAGGCCTGGCGCGACCCGATCCTCAGGCGCACGGCGCCGAAGGTGGTCATCGGCGAGCGTTCCTGACGCGGCCCTTGCCCGGGCGGCCCGCCGGTTCCATACCGGCGGGCGCACGACGGAGGTCATGTTGTCCGCCAGTCCCTCTTCCTGGCTCGATGCCGTCCCGCTGACAACGCGGCGGCTCGTCTTGCGCCAGCCGACCTTCGCGGACGTGCCCCGCCTCGCCCTCTATGCCGGCGACTTCGACGTCGCCCGCATGCTGGTGGCGGTTCCGCACCCTTATGCGGAAGCCCACGCCTCTGCCTTCATCGGCGACGTCCTCGCCTCCAACGCCACAGGCGACTCCCTCGCGCTCGTCGTCGCCCGCCTGAAGGAGCCCCACGCGCTCGTCGGCCTGGTCAGCGTCACCCGCGAGGGGCGCGGCGCCACGATGGGATGGTGGTTCGGCCGGCCCTATTGGGGACGCGGCTTCGCCACCGAGGCGGTGGGGGGCATGACGGGCCTCGCCTTCCGTCATCCCGGCATCGACAGCCTCGCCGCCGGCGCCTTCGCCGACAACCCCGCCTCGCTGCGGGTGCAGGAGAAGGCTGGATTCGTGCGCACCGGCGAGAGCCTGCGCCAGAGCGCCGCCCGCGGGGGCAAGGTCACCCAGATCGACATGATCCTCACCCGCGACGCTTACGCCGCATTGAGCGCGCAGCCCCGGAGCGCTAAGGGACGCGCATGAGCACCCCCTCCATCCCCATCGGCGTCGTCACCGTGTCGGATCGCGCCAGCCGCGGCGTCTACGAGGACAAGGGCGGCCCCGGTATCGTCGCGGCGCTGACCGATCTCCTCGCCTCGCCCTGGCATCCGGTCGCCCGCGTCATCCCGGACGAGCGCGATGCCATCGCTGCGGCGCTGATCGCGCTCGCCGACGTCGAGGCCTGCCCGCTCATCCTCACCACGGGCGGCACCGGCCCCGCCGTCCGCGACGTGACGCCCGAGGCGACGGAGGACGTCTGCGAGAAGATGATGCCGGGCTTCGGCGAACTGATGCGGCAGGTGAGCCTGAAGGTGGTGCCCACCGCCATCCTGTCGCGGCAGGCGGCCGGCATCCGCGGCCGATCGCTCATCGTCAACCTGCCCGGCAAACCCTCGTCGATCCGCGAATGCCTCGACGCGGTGATGCCGGCCATCCCCTATTGCATCGACCTCATCGAGGGGCCGCGACTGGAAACCAACCCGGCCCATTGCATCGCCTTCCGGCCGAAGGGGGCGTGAGGAGGCGCCCCGGTCAGCGCAGCCGCTCCAGCACGCTGACGTAGTTCGCCACGGCTGCGCCGCCCATGTTGAAGATGCCGCCGAGCTTCGCGTCCTTCACCTGGATGCCGCCGGCCTCGCCCATGAGCTGCATGGACGAGAGCACGTGCATGGACACGCCGGTGGCGCCGATCGGATGGCCCTTGGCCTTCAGGCCGCCGGAGGGGTTGACCGGCAGCTTGCCGTCCTTCTGCGTCCAGCCCTCGAGGATGGCGCGAGCGCCCTGACCCTCGGCGGTAAGGCCCATCGCTTCGTATTCGATGAGCTCGGCAACCGTGAAGCAATCGTGGGTCTCGACGAAGGAAAGGTCGGAGAGGCCGATGCCGGCCTCCGCCAGCGCCTTGCCCCAGGCCTTGGTGCAGCCCTCGAACTTCAGGATGTCGCGCTTCGACATGGGCAGGAAGTCCTGCACATGGGCCTGTCCGCGGAAAGCGACGGCCTTCTTCATCTTCAGCGCTGTGGCCGTATCGGTGATGACGAGAGCCGCCGCGCCGTCGGAGACCAGCGAGCAGTCGGTGCGCTTCAGGGGGCCCGCGACGAAGGGGTTCTTCTCGCTCTCGGTGCGGCAGAAGTCGAAGCCGAAATCCTTGCGCATCTGCGCATAGGGGTTCTCGACGCCGTTCTTGTGGTTCTTCGCCGCGATCATGGCGAGGGCGTCGGACTGGTCGCCCCAGCGCTGGAAGTAGTTGTGGGCGATCTTGCCGAAGACGCCCGCGAAACCGGCCGGCGTGTCGCCGTCCTCGGGCAGGTAGGACGCCTTGAGAAGGTTCTTGCCGATCTCGGCGCCCGGCGTCTTCGTCATCTGCTCGACGCCGACGACGAGCACGACGCGGGCATCGCCCGCCTTCACCGCGCGCACCGCCTGGTGCACGGCGGCCGAGCCGGTGGCGCAGGCATTCTCGACGCGCGTCGCCGGCTTGAAGCGCAGGCGCGGATCGGCCTGCAGCACCAGCGAGGCGGTGAAGTCCTGGGGCGAGAAGCCGGCGTTGAAATGACCGAGCAGGATTTCGTCCACGTCGTCGGGACCGATGCCGGCATTGTCGAGCGCCTCGTTGGCGACCCGGATGATCAGGCTCTCGACGGTCTCGGTCTCGAGCTTGCCGAAGGCGGTGTGAGCCCAGCCGACGATGCAGGCGGTCATGATGGGATTCCCGGAACAGGTGAGGTGTCGTTACACAATAGGCAGGCGGCCGCCCTTTCGCCATCCTCCGTCCGGCGCATGGCGGAGGAGACCCGCCTCGCCCGGAAGGGCCGTCGCCATGCTTTGGCCGCGTTGAGGCTGTTGTTCGGCGCGAAGGCAGATCAACGACGACCCGCCGCGGACCCCGTCCCCTCGCCCGGCCGTCTTCGCCCTTGGCGAAACGCGCCCGAAGCAGGTAAACAGGGCCGAGGTCGCGGCGACATTCCCAAAAGGCCATGCTCTTGCGGATCAGCATCCCTTGTCTTGCCGGCGCCCTCGCGCTTTTCGCCGGTGTCTCCGCGGCGGGCGCCCAGCAGGTGGGCCCAACCATCGTCGTCGACGCCGCCACCGGCCAGGTGCTGCAGTCCGACAGGGGCGGCGCGCCCTGGCTGCCGGCCTCTCTCACCAAGATGATGACGACCTACGTCGCCCTTCGTCAGGTGCGCGCCGGCCGCGCCACCATGAACACGGGCCTCGTCGTCTCGCAGCGCGCCTTCCGCTCGGCGCCCTCCAAGATGGGCTTCCGCCCGGGCACGGTGGTGACGCTCGACAACGCACTGAAGATGATCATGGTCAAGTCGGCCAATGACGTCTCGGTGACCATCGCCGAGGGTCTCGGCGGATCGGTGGAGAACTTCGCCGCCATGATGAACGCCGAGGCGCGCCGCCTCGGCATGTCCGGCACCCGCTTCATCAATCCCAACGGCCTGCCCGGCGCCGGCCAGCAGACCACCGCCCGCGACATGGCACTGCTCGCCTACGCGATGATGCGCGAATTCCCCGAGCATTCGCTGCTCTGGCGCATGCCGGCGATTCGCTTCGGCAACCGCGTCATGCGCAACCCCAACCACCTCATCGGCCGCTACCAGGGGGCCGACGGGTTCAAGACCGGCTTCACCTGCGCCTCCGGCTTCAACGTGGTGGCCACCGCCACCCGCGGCGGTCGCAAGCTGATCGTCGTCGTCCTCGGCGCCACCTCCGCCCGCGGCCGGGCCGAGACGGCCGCAGGCCTGTTCGAGCGCCATTTCGTCTCCGGCGGCTCGGGCGTCGGCCTCGACGGCATCGCCAACGATCTCTCCTCGGCGCCGCCCAACATCCGCGACCAGGCCTGCCGCCGGCGCGGCCGCGGCCCGGTCTATATCGAGGCCGGCGAGGAGCTGGACAACGAGCCGGTCGCCGCCGCGCCGACCGATCCCGGCAATCTCACCTATGCGCAGATGATGGCCGCCTCGCAGCAGCGGCAGGGACGCCCCGGCCGCCCGGTGGGTGCCCTCGCCGCCATGCCCGGCGCGGTCGTCTCGCTGCTCGGCCCCTATCGCCCGACCATGGACCCGGTGACGGTCTCCATCGGTGGCGCCGGGCCGATGGCGAACCCTGCACCCGCCCTCGCCTCCACGGGCTCGCAGAGCGTGACGCTTCCCGCCTCCACCCAGCCGGGCGCGGTGATCGTGCCCGCAGCCCCTGTGGCACCGGC
>NZ_JBQVQL010000008.1:0-80392 GCF_052440005.1 Phreatobacter sp. | reverse complement strand
CACGTAGCCATCGCCACCGTTGTTTCCGGGCCCGCACAGCACCGCGACGGACGCGCCGAGCGGCGTCCCGCGCGCCACCGCATCAGCGACGGCAACGCCGGCGCGCTGCATCAGCGCACGGCCCGGCGTGCCCGCCGCGATGGTGATGCGGTCAGCCTCCGCCATGGCTTTGGGCGTAAGAAGGGCGCAGGTGCGACGTGTCATGACCTCAGTCTCGGAAGGCGTCACTGGCGGGTCAATCGTCACGTCCCGCGCCCGCATGACATTGTCGCCCAAATTTCAGGCATAACGGAGCCGACCGGATAGCGTCGCCCCGGCCCGCGACACCTTGTAAGCCCAAAATTTATGCAACATGCTCATCAAAATAGCATTTCTGGAGGCGCCTGCATCGATCATCCCGGTGGAAGGCTGGCTTTCCCCTTGCAATTCCAGCACAATCGGGACGCGAAGCCTCTGGCACATCTCCTGCTAGCCCGCGAATGCGGTTCGGGGGCGGGAGCCACATCCGGCGGTCGAACCACAGGAGCAGGATCGGAATGAAGAAGATCGAGGCGATCATCAAGCCCTTCAAGCTCGATGAGGTGAAGGAGGCGCTGCAGGAGGTCGGACTCCAGGGCATCACGGTCACCGAGGCGAAGGGGTTCGGCCGGCAGAAGGGCCATACCGAACTCTATCGTGGCGCCGAATATGTCGTGGATTTCCTCCCCAAGGTGAAGATCGAGATCGTCATGCCCGACGACATGGTGGACAAGGCGATTGACGCCATCCGCCGTGCCGCCCAGACCGGACGCATCGGCGACGGCAAGATCTTCGTCTCCACCATCGAGGAAGCCATCCGCATCCGCACCGGCGAATCCGGCCTCGACGCCATCTGATCGAATTCGGCGGGTCCGCCTGCCGCAATGCACACGTGCAAACCAAGAGGAAGCACTAAATGACGACTGCCAAGGATGTCCTGAAAATGATCAAGGAGAACGACGTGAAGTACGTCGATCTCCGCTTCACCGACCCGCGTGGCAAGTGGCAGCACGTCACCTTCGACATCACCATGATCGACGAGGAGATCTTCGCCGAGGGCACGATGTTCGACGGCTCCTCGATCGCCGGCTGGAAGGCGATCAACGAGTCGGACATGCTCCTCATGCTCGACCCCTCGACAGCGCAGATCGACCCGTTCTTCGCCGAGACGACGCTGTCGATCGTCTGCGACATTCTCGAGCCGTCGACCGGCGAGCCCTACAACCGCGACCCGCGCGGCATCGCCAAGAAGGCCGAGGCCTATCTGAAGTCGACCAAGATCGGTGACACCATCTTCGTCGGCCCCGAGGCCGAGTTCTTCGTCTTCGACGACGTGAAGTTCGCCGCCGAGCCCTACCACACGGGCTTCAAGGTGGACTCGTCCGAGCTGCCGACCAACTCCTACACCGACTACGAGGGCGGCAACCTCGGCCACCGCGTCCGCATCAAGGGCGGCTACTTCCCCGTGCCCCCGATCGACAGCCTGCAGGACATGCGCGGCGAGATGCTCGCCTCCATGGCCAAGATGGGCGTGAAGGTCGAGAAGCATCACCACGAGGTCGCTTCCGCCCAGCACGAGCTCGGCATGAAGTTCGACACGCTGACGCACATGGCCGACCAGATGCAGATCTACAAGTACTGCATCCATCAGGTCGCCAACATCTACGGCAAGACCGCCACCTTCATGCCGAAGCCGGTCTTCGGCGACAACGGCTCGGGCATGCACGTGCACCAGTCGATCTGGAAGGGCGGCAAGCCGCTGTTCGCCGGCAACAAGTACGCCGATCTGTCGCAGGAATGCCTCTGGTACATCGGCGGCATCATCAAGCACGCCAAGTCCCTGAACGCCTTCACCAACCCGTCGACCAACTCCTACAAGCGTCTGGTCCCGGGCTACGAGGCGCCGGTTCTGCTGGCCTACTCGGCCCGCAACCGCTCGGCCTCCTGCCGTATTCCGTGGACGGCCAACCCGAAGGCCAAGCGCGTCGAGGTTCGCTTCCCCGACCCGACCGCCAACCCGTACCTCGCCTTCGCGGCCATGCTGATGGCCGGCATCGACGGCATCACCAACAAGATCGATCCGGGCTCCGCCATGGACAAGGATCTCTATGATCTGCCGCCGAAGGAGCTGAAGAAGATCCCGACGGTGTGCGGCTCGCTGCGCGAGGCCCTTGCCAACCTCGACAAGGACCGCGCCTACCTGAAGGCCGGCGGCGTTTTCAACGACGACTTCATCGACAGCTACATCGAGCTGAAGATGACCGAGGTGATGCGCTTCGAAATGACCCCGCACCCGGTCGAGTACGACATGTACTACTCGGTCTGATGCGGAAAGGGCGGGCTTTCGGGCCCGCCCCCACCGGACGATCAGGAGCGGGCGCCCTCGGGCGCCCGTTTTCGTTATGGGCCTCGGATCAGGCCGCCTTCACCGTGGACAGGAACTGCTGCACGGCCTGCTTCAGCTCGTCGGACTGGGCCGACAGCGCGCTCGCCGTGGCGAGCACCTCGCGCGCCGCCTCCCCCGTCTGCGCCGCCGTCGCCGTCACGCCCTGGATCGTGCCGGAGACGCTGGCGGTGCCGTTGGACGCCTGCTGCACGTTGCGTGCGATCTCGGCGGTGGCCGCGCCTTGCTGCTCCACCGCCGCGGCGATGGCGGCGGCGATCTGGTCCATGCGGCGGATCACCTCCGTGATGCCGTCGATGGAGCCGACCGACTCCGTCGTCGCGGACTGGATCTCGTTGATCTGCCCGGCAATCTCGGTGGTAGCCTTGGCGGTCTGCTCGGCGAGCGACTTGACCTCCGACGCGACCACCGCGAAACCCTTGCCGGCTTCACCCGCCCGCGCCGCCTCAATGGTGGCGTTGAGCGCCAGCAGGTTCGTCTGGCCGGCGATGTTGTTGATCAGGCCGACGATGTCGCCGATGCGCTGGGCGCTGTCGGCGAGCTGGCGGATGATCGTCGCGGTGCGGTCCGCGTCCGAGACCGCGCGGCGGGCGATGGCGGCGGAGTCGTTCACCTGCTTGCCGATCTCGGCGATGGAGGCGCCGAGTTCCTCGGTGGCCGAAGCCACGGTCTGCACGTTGCCGGTCGCCTCCTCCGACGCCTTGGACACGATGCCCGACTGGCGGGCCGTGTCGGTCGCCGTCTCGGTGAGGCGTCGGGCCGTCACCTGCATCTCGCCAGACCGCGTCGCGACCACGCCGACGATGCCGCCCACCGTCGTCTCGAAGGCGCCCGCCAGCTTGTCGAGTGTCTCGCGGCGGTCGCGGCGCCCGGCGTCGATATAGACCGCGATGGCAATGTCCATGTCGAGCATCGCCGCCTTCACGACGGCAGCCTGCAGCGCCTGGCGCTCGGCGGCCCGGCCACGGCCCAGCAGCGCGGCGGGCATCCGCTTCTCGACGGCGGCGAGAACGCCGGTCACCAGCGCATTGTACCCGCCGATGTACCAGCGCGGCTCGAGCCCGAGCTTGTTGTGGATCTCGCCGATCCGCGTGACCGAGGCCTCGTAATCACCGTCGAACCGGCCTTCGAGGATCACGCCCCAATGCTTGATCTGCATCGCCTTGGCATGGGCCATGTGATCCTTGCTGCGGAAGAAGGCGGCCGTCTCGGGAATGCCCCCGATCATCTGGTAGAACTGATCGAGCACCCCGGGAAGTTCCTCGAGCACCATGGCCCTATGGGCTTTGAGAGCTTCGGAGGCGGCCCGGTCGAGGCCGTGGAAGCGCAGGCGCTCGGCGAGCGAGTTGCCTCGTGAAGAAGAGGGGGACATGGACGGGGGCGACAGCGCGCCGGCGGGGGTCATGGGGTGCTCCCTGGCCTAAACGTTTTATGACAACGGGTTGCGGCGCGAGAAGATGCGCGGCAAAAGGGCACCATTTCCGCATTAAAAAAGCATTCTATGAAAAAGAGACCCGCCGCATTAGAAAAAGAGACCCGCCGCATTAACGGCACTATACGAGGACGACACTTTGTCGCAGGCAGCGCTTTAGTGATACTAATCGTGATACAGGTATCTCGGTAAGCGGCATTCCTCTGCGGCATACCTATGCGGATATTGACACTACCATCTGTCAACTCGCTTTGACTGAGCTTTACGTCCCGGCGCGCGGCGTGGATCAGACGCCTCCGCAAGAAAAAGGAGAGCAATACCGAGACGGCGGATGCGCCGCGACGCGAGGTCTTTGCCCATCCGTTCTGACGGCTGCCGGCCGGGGTTTCACGCGGGATGATACCGCAGCGCCGACCGGCCGCCCCCTGGTAACCGATCCACCGCGCCACCACGACAAGAATGCGCAATTTCCCGATTTAACATGCTGTTTAACATATCACATTATTGATTTGGCATTCCCAAACGGAGCCACGTCCTGATGTTTTCTCTCGGCTCATACCGCATCACGCCCAAGATCCTGGCCATCGTGGCCCTGCTCAACTCCGCCCTCGTCGCCATAGCGCTGATCGGCGCCTTCGCCCTCGACCGGGTTGGCGAAGATGCCGACCAGGCCGCCGCCGCCGCCCGCCGGGCCGTCGCCGCGGCCCGCGTCAACCAGCACGTGATGATCATCAACCGGGTTGAGTTCATCCTGGCGGCGAGCCCGACACCCGACCTCATCCGCCAGCTGCCCGCCGAGGCGGCCCGCGAGGCGGACCTCGCGCGCGAGCGCTTCGGGGTGGTCCGCACCTCCACCGCGCCTGCGGTCCAGGAGGCCCTGCGCAAGGCGGAAGACGCCTTCAATGCCATGATGATCCAGAGCCAGCAGACGTTCGCCTTCGCGGCCCAGATCCAGGGGACGGCGACGCCGGAACAACAGCAGCGGCTGAAGGATCTGGCCATGGCCAGCCGTGAGCGCACCCTCGAGGCCCGCCGCCTCGTGTCCGAGATGACGAACCTCCTCATCACCCGCTCCGACGCCTACGCGAAGGAGATTCACGAGACGGCCGATTCCAGGGAGCGGCTCATGTACGTGATCATGGGCTTCGCCCTGGTCGGCGGCATCGCCTTCGCCCTCGTCATCGGCCAGGTCGGAATCGCCCGGCCCATCGGCCGCATCAATGCGGTCCTCGCCGAACTCGCACGCGGCAACTACCAGGTGGCCGCCTACGGCGCCGAGCGCCGCGACGAGGTCGGCGACATCGCCAAGGCGGCCGAGACCTTCCGCGCCAACGGCATGGAGGCCGACAGGCTCCGCGCGGAGCAGGAGGCGGCCAAGGCCGCCGACGCCGAGCGCCAGAAGGTGATGATGCGCGAGCTGGCCGATCGCTTCGAGGGTGCCGTCGGCGGCATCGTCGACATGGTCTCTGCCGCCGCCACCGAGATGCAGGCGACCGCCACGCAGCTCTCCGCCTCTGCCCAGGAGGCCTCGGCCCAGTCGACCTCGGTGGCGAGCGCCGCCGAGGAGGCGGGCGCCAACGTCACCGCCGTCGCCGGCTCGGCCGAAGAGCTCGGCGCCTCGGTGCAGGAGATCGGCCGGCAGGTCGAGCACTCCGCCAACCTCGCCCGCAGCGCCGTCAAGGAAGCCGACGCGACCGGCGGCATCGTCTCGGAGTTGACCGAAGGCGCGGCGCGGATCGGCGCCATCGTCGAGATGATCTCGACCATCGCCAGCCAGACCAACCTCCTCGCCCTCAACGCCACCATCGAGGCGGCGCGGGCGGGCGAAGCAGGCCGCGGCTTCGCCGTCGTCGCCCAGGAGGTGAAGGGTCTCGCCGAGCAGACGGCGAAGGCCACCAGCGAGATCGGCTCCCAGATCGTCGCCATCCAGGAAACGACCAACAAGGCGGTCAGCGCCATCGCCGGGATCACCAGCAGCATCCGCTCGATCGACCAGGCGACGTCCTCGATCGCCTCGGCGGTGGAGCAGCAGGGATCGGCGACGCGCGAGATCGTCGGCTCGGTCGGCCAGGCCTCGGCCGGCACGACGGAGGTCTCCTCGGCCATCACCTCGGTGGCCCAGGCCGCCGCCGAGACCGGCCACGGCGCGGCGCAGGTGCTCTCCGCCTCGGCCGACCTCGCCCGTCAGGCCGAGCAGCTCTCGGCGGAAGTGAAGAAGTTCCTCGCGACCGTCAGGGCCGCGTGACGACACCACGGATAGCCGGCCCCTCGCGGCCGGCCGTTCGGGCGCAAGCGCCGCCTCAGGGTTGTGGCGGAGCCGATCCGGGCTCCGTCCCGGCAGCCCCCGCCTTGTTCTGGCCGTCGACGATCGCACTCAGCGCCTGCGCATCGACCGGCCGATAGAACAGCCAGCCCTGCGCATAGGCGACGGACTGCGCGGCGAACCAGGCCGCCTGCTCTTCCGTCTCGATCCCCTCGACGACGAGGTCGAGGTCCAGCGCCTTTGCCATGGCGAGGATCTGCGGCAACACCGGAGAACGCTGACGGTCCGCGCCGATGGTCTCCGTGAAGCTCCGGTCGATCTTCAGCGCGTCGATCGACAGGGCGTTCAGGTACGACAGGTTGGCGAAGCCCGTCCCGAAATCGTCGATGTAGACGCGGTGTCCGCGGGACCGCAGCAGCCGGGTGCCGTCGACGGCCCGGTCGCGGCGCGCCGCGGCATGTTCCGTCAGTTCGAGGATGATACAGCGCGGGTCGATTCCCGTCCTGTCGAGCATGGCGGCGAGGGTCTCGAAGAAATCCGCATCGTCGAGATCGTTCGCCGAGATGTTGATGCTGACGCGGAAATCGGGATGTGCCTGCATCAGGCCCGCGAGTTCGTGGGTGACCCGCCGCAGCATGAAGCGCGTGATCTGGCCGATCAGGCCGGCCTCCTCGGCCAGCGGGATGAAGGTCGACGGCGGGACCTGATCGCCCTCCTCGTCCCGCCAGCGGATGAGCGCCTCCGCGCCGACCACCGACCGGTCTGCGAGCGCGACGATCGGCTGGTAGACGACGTCGAAGCTGCCCCGGGTGACGGCGCGCTTCAGTTTTTCCGTCATGGAAAGCCGCGTCGCCTGCCGGTGGACGAGCAACAGGCCGAGCCCCAGGCCGATGACCGATCCGAGCAGGCCGGTCGCCGCCATGATCGGCCATTGCAGGCGCAGGACGTCGGCCTTGGCGAGCGAGGTGACGACGCAGATCGACCGCTCGCCGTCGCACAAGGGGTGGAACAGGATGCCGTGCCGGTCCACGCGCCGGCCGGCTGCGATCTCCGCGCCGGAGAGCGCCGGCGACGTGCCGAACAGGCGGAGGAACCGGCCGTCCGCGCCGAGGTAGCCGGCGACGAAGTCGACGCCGATCAGCGCCTCGTCCGCCAGCGCTTCGGGATCGATGACCACGTTGGTCTCCCCCTGGCCGAGGATGGGGGCGCGGCTGTTCCGCGCGACGAGCAGCGGTTCGGCGGCGTGGACGGCGAGACCCTGCCGCGTCACGAGATCGGCCGCCGCGATCATGGCGGGCGCGGCGACCGCCTGCAGCGTGCCCGAACAGTGCAGGGCCCCGCCCCTCACCCGGCCCACGTCCTTGACGAAGCGGGTGCGGAACACCTGTTCGCGCAACTGTTCCAGTTCGGACGGCGAACAGAAGGCCGAAGGCTGCCGGTTGAAGAGATCGATGGTGAGCCGCGCCTCCCGGTCGATTGCCGCGAGGTGGCCGAGAACGGCCCGCCCCGTCGACGCGATGCGATCCTGCCCGACCGCGAGAAGCAGCAGCCAGCCGGCGAGGGCGGCGACGGCAGCGATGGCAACCGTGGTGGTGGCGACGAGGAGGATTTGCAGGAAGCGGCGGCCGCGGCGGGCCCTGTCCGCTGACGACGCGTGCTGGGAGATGGATGTCACGACGGCCTGTTCGTACCGGCGACGCCGGCTTGCTCGACGCAGACCTGCGATCTGCTCACCTAGGGTAAGCAGACTGTGCCGTCATTGCCCCTGACAGACAAGAGGATCCGCCGCCCCTCGGGGCGGCCGCGCGACATCAGAGGATGAGGAAGGTCACCGCGAGCGTCAGGGTCACCACCCAGGCGCCGATGCGCCCGAGCGTCCAGGCCGGATCGGTCTCGTCGCCGGGAAGCACGAGGCTCGTCTCCTCCGGGTCGATGCAGCCGAGCGCCAGCCCCGCGCGCTCGGCTGCGCGCATCAGCTTCGCCATATCCTGTTCGACCGTCACCAGTCCCAATACGCGGTCCATGACGCAACTCCGGAACGCCTCGCCCACCCCTGCCGCGCACTGTGAGGCGGCAGGCGTAAACGAGGACTTTGCAAAGCCGTCCTGACGGGGTTCCATGTCGCTGGTGTGGCACCGAATGTATCTGCCTGTGGCATTTTGGTTTCACCCGCACCCGTCACCCACCTGTCGCGGGGCGCGGGTGAAATGGGCGCATTGCCGAACGAGGATCTCGATACCATGTCCGACGCATACAGGCCGGATGAGGCCCGCCAGCTCAGCGTCTCCCAGCGCGCCGAACGCGCCGAGGATCGCGGCACCAGCCCCGCGGAGGGAGCAACCTTCGGCGACGTGGTCGCCGCCCGCTTCCACCGCCGCGACCTGATAAAGGGCGTGCTCGGCGTCGGCGCCATCACGGCGACGCTCGGGCCTGCCGCACTGGCGTCCAGTACTGCGGCGGCGCAGGCCCCGGCGATGCCCTCCTTCGGCTTTCGCGAACTCTCCTCCACGCCCTCCGACCGCACCGAGGTGGCCGAGGGCCACCGGGCCGACGTCCTGATCCGCTGGGGCGATCCCGTCCTCGCCGATGCACCCGCCTTTTCGCCCGCGGCCCAGACGGGCGCCGCCCAGGCCCGCCAGTTCGGCTACAACAACGACTATCTCGGCTATTTCCCCCTGCCTGGCGCGGCGAACCCGTCCCGCCACGGCCTGCTCTGCGTCAATCACGAGTACACCAACGAGGAACTCATGTTCCCCGGCCTCGGCCGCCAGGACTGGGGCGGCCCGCTCGGCCGTGCCAAGGCCTTTTCCGGCATGACCCCCGACCTCGCCGCCGTCGAGATGATGGCCCACGGCGGCTCGGTGCTGGAGGTGCGCCGCGAGGGAGAGCGCTGGGAGGTGGTGGCCGGCTCGCGCTATGCCCGCCGCATCACCGCCGAGACGCCCATGGCGATCACCGGCCCCGCCGCCGGCCATCCGCGGATGCGGACGGCCGCCGACCCGGACGGTCGCCGCGTCCTCGGCATGCTCAACAACTGCGCCGGCGGCCGCACGCCCTGGGGCACCTGGCTGACCTGCGAGGAGAACGTCAACGGCTATTTCTCCGGCCGCCTGCCGGAGGGACACCCCGAGGCGGCGAACTATCGGCGCATGGGCATTCCCGGCCGCTGGTACAACTGGGGCGACTACGCCCCGCGCTTCGACCTGTCGAAGGAACCGAACGAGGCCAACCGCTTCGGCTGGGTGGTGGAGATCGACCCCTTCGATCCCGCCTCGACGCCGAAAAAGCGCACCGCCCTCGGCCGCTTCAAGCACGAGGGCGCGGCCGGCATCGTCTCCCGCGACGGCCGCTACGTGCTCTATTCCGGCGACGACGAGCGCTTCGACTACGTCTATCGCTTCGTCACCGGGGGCCGCGTCACCGGCGACCGGGCGCGCGACGCCGACCTCCTTGATTCCGGCACCCTCTCCGTGGCGCGCTACAACGCGGACGGCACCGGCGACTGGCTGCCGCTGGTCTTCGGCGAAGGGCCTCTCACCCCCGCCAACGGCTTCCAGTCCCAGGCCGACGTGGTGATCGAGACGCGCCGGGCCGCCGATCTCCTCGGCGCCACCCGCATGGACCGGCCGGAGGATGTCGAGGCCAACCCGAAGACGGACAAGGTCTATGTGATGCTGACCAACAACAGCCGCCGCAAGCCGGAGGAGGTCGACGCCGCCAATCCGCGCGCCGACAACCGCTTCGGCCACATCGTCGAGATGCTCCCCGACGGCCGCGATCATGCCGCGGCCCGCTTCACCTGGGACATTCTCGTGCGCTGCGGCGACCCGGCCGTCGCGACGGTGGGCGCGACCTTCAACAGCCAGACATCCAGGGATGGGTGGTTCGGCATGCCAGACAACTGCGCCGTCGACGCCGACGGACGCCTGTGGATCGCCACCGACGGCAACTCGCCGACCCGCACCGGCCGCAACGACGGCGTCTGGGCAATGGAAACGGAAGGGACGGCGCGGGGCACGTCCCGCCTGTTCTTCAAGGTGCCCTTCGGTGCCGAGCTCTGCGGCCCCGAATTCACGCCCGACGCCGAGACGTTCTTCGTCGCCATCCAGCATCCGGGCGAAGCGGATCCGGAGGATCCCGGCGCGGCGCCGGCGACCTACGAGAACCCGTCAACCCGCTGGCCGGACTTCTCCCCCGACATGCCGCCCCGGCCCTCCATCGTCGCCATCACCCGCCAGGGTGGCGGCAAGGTCGGCAGCTAGAAGCCTTGGACCCGCTAGGACGCGAGCGCCAGCAGCGCCCGCGTCAGCGCGCCGTCGGCTCCGCGCATCGTGTCAAGGACGGAGAAGTGGTCGGCCCCGTCCACCGGCAGCAACGGCCCCGGTGCGCCGGCACGCATCCGCGCCGCGTGCATCGCATGGGAATTGGCGACCAGCGCCGGCAGTTCGCGCGTGCCATAGGTGACGGCGAGCGGCTTCATCACCGCCGGCCGGCGCAGCGGCGACAGGTCGGCGATCTCGGCCGCCGTGAGGCTCAGCTTCTCGTCGAGATAGGTGTCGGCGAGCGGCGCCAGTTCGAAGACGCCGGAAATGGCGAGGCCGGCCGTCACCGCCTCGTGGCTGAGCGCCATGGCCGCGAGATGACCGCCCGCCGACCAGCCGGCGACGATTAGCGGCCCGCCGGCCCCGTGCGCGGCGGCATGCGCCGCCAGCCAGTCGAGGGCGGTGCTGCATTCACCGACGATCTCCGCGAGGGAGGCCTCCGGCGCCAGCGTGTAGCCGGGCATGGCGACGGACCAGCCGTGCGCCGCCACCCCCTCCCCCAGCACGGCGAACATCTCGCGGGAGTTCCGCATCCAGTAGCCGCCGTGGAAGTAGACGAGGCAGGGCGCGCGCGGGGCGCTCCCGGGATAGAGGTCGATCTTCTGCCGTTCTCCCGCCCCGTAGGCGAGGTCCATGGTCCCGGCGTGGCGCGCCCGGATGACGGCCGACTCGTCCGTCCAGCGTGCGAAGGTCTCCGTCCAGGAGGGCACCGCCTGGCCGTTATTATAGGCCGCATCGCGGATCGGCTGTGGAACGGGCGAGACGTCTATGGCCATGATCGGGCATCCGGCGGGAGAGGATGCCAGTCTCGCACGGAACGGGGCCGGGGGAACCGCCACGGCCGCATGCGGTTCAACCGCAGATGAGGAGATCGCCATGACACGACCGGCAAGCCAGCCCGCCGACCATTCCACCGTCTCGCCCTATGTGATGGCGAAGGGCGCCCGCGACCTCATGGGCTTCCTCGGCGAGGTCTTCGGCGCGACGCCGATCATGGCGCTCGACCGCGAGGACGGCAGCCTGATGCACGCGTCGGTGAAGATCGGCGATTCCGTCGTCATGCTGGCCGAGGCGACGGGCGACTATCCCGCCTTCCCGGTCTGGCTCCATGTCTATGTCGACGACGTCGCCGCCGCCCATGCGGCGGCGCTGGCCCGCGGCGCGGTCGAGGTGGAGGCGCCTTCCGAGAAGGGTGATGGCGATCGGCGCGGCGGTTTCAGGGATGCCGCCGGCAACACCTGGTGGATCGCGACGCCCGTCCAGTCCTGAAGCCGGCCGGAACAAGCGGGGCCCCCTGCGGTTGAGTCCTGGAACCCCAGGAGATTCGGCATGCAGGACGAAAAGATCATCCGCGAGACCACGACGCGCGAGGCCCACACCACCGCGACCGAGGATGGCACGACCATCCCCGCCCACGACAAGCCAGCGGATCGGAACGGCGAGCGCAACGAGCAGCACGCCGAGGCGAAGCGTGAAGGTGGCACCGAGCGGACGACGCTGAAGGAAGCCCATTCCACCGCAACGGAGGCCGGCACCACCATTCCGGCGCACGACCGTCTGGTGCCGAAGAGCGCCTGAGCCCCACCGCAGGGCCGAAAAAGCAAAAAGCCGGGCCCAGGGCCCGGCTTTTCGATGTCGTGAGGCGAAAGATCAGCGCTTCGAGAACTGGAAGGAACGACGGGCCTTGGCCTTGCCGTACTTCTTGCGCTCGACCACGCGGCTGTCGCGGGTGAGGAAGCCTTCCTTCTTCAGGGCGCTGCGCAGCTCCGGCTCATAGTGGGTGAGCGCCTTGGAGATGCCGTGGCGCACCGCGCCGGCCTGGCCGGAGAGGCCGCCGCCGGCGACCGTCACGTTGATGTCGTACTGCGTGTCGCGGCCGACGAGAACGAGCGGCTGGCGGAGCAGCATGCGCAGCACCGGACGGGCGAAATAGACCTCGAGCGTCCGGTCATTGACGGTGATCTTGCCCGAGCCGGGCTTCACCCAGACGCGGGCGACCGCGTCCTTGCGCTTGCCGGTGGCATAGGCGCGGCCCAGCTTGTCGAGCTTCTGCACGTGCCGGGGAGCCTCGGCGGCCGCCGGCTTGAGGGCGCTCAGGCCCTCGAGAGACGAAACGGTCTCAGCCATGGTCAGGCCCTCACGTTCTTGGAGTTCAACACGCCGACGTCGAGGACGACGGGCGCCTGGGCCTCATGGGGGTGCTTGTCGCCGCCATAGACGCGCAGGTTCGACATCTGCCGGCGGCCAAGCGGACCGCGCGGAATCATGCGCTCCACGGCCTTCTCGACGATGCGCTCGGGGAACTTGCCGTCGCGGATGGTCTTGGCGACACGCTCCTTGATGCCACCCGGGTAGCCCGTGTGGTGGTAGTAGGCCTTCTGGTCCCACTTGCGGCCGGTGAAAACCACCTTGTCCGCGTTGATGATGATGACATTGTCACCGCAATCGACATGGGGGGTATACGTGGCCTTGTGCTTGCCGCGCAGGCGCGTCGCCACGATCGTCGCGAGGCGGCCGACAACCAGGCCCTTCGCGTCGATCAGAACCCACTTCTTGTCGACCTCGGCGGGCTTCGCCACATAGGTCTTCATGGTCGTGTCTTCCGGAATAGAGGAAATCGGAAGCGGCGCACCGGAAACCGGCCGTCGCGTCGGGAGGGCTATAGGCGAGACCGGCCGGCGCGTCAACGCAAGCGACCCGCAAAAACTCTCGCAAAACCAGCGACTTATAAAATAGGTATTTTAATACCTTGATTTAATCGCCGATTTTGCAAGGGCTTGCCAGTGCCGTCGCCGCTCAGGGACGCGCCGGGATCTCCAGGCCCCGCTGCACGGCGGGTCGCGCCAGGCAGCGCTCCAGCCAGGCAGGAACCTCCTTCAGCTCGTGATAGGCGACTTGATCGGCGGCGCCGTAGAAGCCGACGAGATTGCGTACCCAGCCGAGCAGCGCGATGTCAGCGATCGTGTAGTCATCGCCCATGATGTAGCTCCGCCCGGCGAGCCGGGTTTCCAGCACGCGGATGAGGCGGTGGCTCTCGGCGCGGTAGCGCTCGAAGGGCCGCTTGTCCTCGTAGTCGCGGCCCGCAAACTTGAAGAAGAAGCCGAGCTGGCCGAACATCGGGCCGACCGCCGCCATCTGGAAGAACACCCACTGGATCGTCTCGATGCGGGCGACGGGATCGGTGGCCAGGAAGCGGCCCGTCTTCTCGGCGAGGTAGATGAGGATCGCGCCGGATTCGAACAGGGCGAGCGGCTCTCCGCCGGGGCCGTCGGGATCGATGATCGCCGGTATCTTGCCATTGGGGTTCAGCGCGAGGAATTCAGGCGTCCAGGTCTCGTTCTGGCCGATATTGATGGCGTGGGGCTCGTAGGCGAGCCCCGTCTCCTCCAGCATGATCGACACCTTCACCCCGTTGGGGGTGGGGAGCGAATAGAGCTGGATGCGGTCGGGGTGGGCGGCCGGCCAGCGGCGGGTGATCGGAAAGGCGGAAAGATCGGACATCGGAAAGCTCCTCGGCCGTCCTCGCGACGGCGGACCTGCGACAGATGGGCGGCGAGCCTCGGCGATCAACCGACGCCGCGCAAGCGTCGCGGCTTCGTGACCGGCCTCCTACGCCGCACGGGCGAGTTGAGCGGCGCGCCGCCCTGCCGCACGCTCCGGCCATCCGGGAGGCGGGATCAACCCGCCCCCGACGATCGATGAGGAAACGCCATGCCGATGGTCACTCCGCCCGCGGGCCATGTCGGCCCCTTCGCCGGCCTCGACGTGCCCTGGCTCCTGGCTCTCAGGGCCCGCACCCGGCGCGATCATCGCTTCATCGTCTGGACGCCCTTCGAGCGGCCGGCGGTCACGCTCACCTACGGCGCCTTCCATGAGCGCGTCGGCGCCCTGGCAGCAGGCCTGGCGAAGCGCGGTGTGAAGCCCGGAGAGTTCGTGCTCATCCACCTCGACAATTGCCTCGAGGCGATCCTCGCCTGGTATGCCTGCGTCGAGCTCGGCGCCGTCGCCGTCACCACCAACACCCGTTCCGCCGGGCCGGAGATCGCCTATTTCGCCGGCCATTGCGGCGCCGTCGCCGCCATCATCCAGCCGGCCTATGCCGGGGCGGTGGCCGCCCACTGCCCAGACCTGCGCTGGATCGCGGTCACCGACAATGACGGCGGCGAGCCCGCTCCGTCCGCCACGGCACCCGAGAAGGCCATGCGCTTCGACGCGCTCTTCGCCGACGCCGCCGACCGTCCCTCGCGGCCGCACGTCCCGCTCTGGCCGTGCTCCGTGCAATACACCTCCGGCACCACGGCCCGGCCCAAGGCCGTTCTCTGGACCCACGCCAATGCGCTGTGGGGGGCGAAGGTCAACGCGGTCCACGAGGACCTTCGGCCCGAGGACGTCCACCTCGTCCACCTGCCGCTCTTCCACACCAACGCCCTCGCCTATTCGGTGCTCGCAAGTCTCTGGGTGGGCGCCACCGCCGTCATCATGCCGCGCTTCTCGGCGAGCCGCTTCTGGGCGACCGCCGCCGCGCACGGCTGCACCTGGACCTCCGTCGTGCCCTTCTGCAACCGCGCACTGATGGAGCGTGACATCCCCAAGGCCCATACCTTCCGTCTCTGGGGCAGCGCCGTCTGCGAGCCGCCGACCGACGCGATCTTCGGGGTGAAGACCATCGGATGGTGGGGAATGACCGAGACCATCACCCACGGCATCGTCGGCGAGGCGAACCAGCCGAACATCCCCATGGCCATCGGCCGCGCCGCGCCGGAATACGAGATCCGGGTGATCGACGACGACGGGCGGCCGACCGCCGTCGGCGGCACGGGGCATCTGCGCATCCGCGGCATTCCCGGCCTGTCGCTGTTCAAGGAATATCTCTTCAACGACAAGGCGATGCGCGAGAGCTTCGATGAGGACGGCTACTTCATCACCGGCGACCGCATCACCCTCCTCTCCGAGGGGTTCATGAAATTCGCCGACCGCGACAAGGACATGCTGAAGGTCGGCGGCGAGAACGTCGCCGCGTCCGAGATCGAGCAGGTCATCGCGCCGGTCGCCGGCGTGCGCGAGGTGGCGGTGGTGGCCAAGAAACACCCGATGCTCGACGAGGTGCCGGTCGTCTTCATCATCCCGCAGGGCGGCGTCGCCGGCGCCCCTCCGGCCTTCGCCGACACGGTGCTCGCCGCCTGCAAGGCTGCCCTCGCCGACTTCAAGGTGCCGCGGGAGGTCCACCTCGTCGATGACATGCCGCGCTCGACGCTGGAGAAGATCGCCAAGGCGGAGTTGCGGAAGCGCCTGGAGGCGTGACGGGCCATGACTCCCCGCCCCCTCACCGCTCCGGCGGGATCGAATAGGTGCCCGTCGCATGGGCGACGAGCTCGTCCGGTTCGCCCTCCGACCAGATCGCCACCTCGCCCACCGCCAGGCGCTTGCCGAGCTTGATGATCCGGCATTCTGCCAGAAGGTCCTTCTGGTCGGGCTTCCTGAGGAAGTTGATGGAGAGGTTGGTGGTCACCGCCAGCGCCACCGGTCCGATGGAGGCGAGGATCGCCACGTAGAGCCCCGTATCGGCGAGCGTCATCATGGTCGGCCCCGAAATCGTGCCGCCGGGACGCAGCTGGCGGGGGTCGTAGCGGCAGCGCATGCGCGCGAAGCGATGCTCCACCGCCTCGACGTGGAAGGTCTTTCCGGCCCCGAAAACCTGTGGAAACTCGGTCGCGAGGAAGGCTTCCATGGCGACGGCGTCGAGTTTCGGCGGCGGCTTTGTCTGGGTCATGGCATCCGTCGGGCTCGCGGCCGTTCGGCCGCCTTGCGAGGACGACGATAGCGGGCGACATTCCCGGCCGCTCCTCTTGCGAAAGGCGGATGGCGATGAACGCGCCGGCCCTCTCGACGCGCCCGATCCTCGACCGTCGGGACCACGACGGCGTGACGACGCTGACCCTCGACGATCCCGGCAGCCGCAACGCGCTGTCGGAAGCGATGCTCGCCGCCCTCTCCAACACGTTCACGGCCATCGCCGCGGACCGCTCAGTGCGCGCGGTGGTGCTCGCCGCCGTCGGCCCCTGCTTCTCCTCCGGCCACAACCTCAAGGAAATGACCGCCCGGCGCGCCGATCCGGACCGTGGCCGGGCCTATTTCACCGACATCCTCGGCCGCTGCTCGGCGATGATGCAGCAGATCGTCGCCCTGCCCCAGCCCGTCGTCGCCGCCGTCCAGGGTCTCGCCACCGCCGCCGGCTGCCAGCTCGTCGCCACCTGCGATCTCGCCGTCGCCTCGGCGGCAGCGCGCTTCTGCACGCCCGGCGTCAATATCGGCCTCTTCTGCTCCACCCCCATGGTGGCGCTCTCCCGCAACGTGGCGCCCAAGCACGCCATGGAGATGCTCCTCCTCGGCGACATGATTCCGGCGGAGGAAGCCCTGCGCATGGGCCTCGTCAACCGCGTGGTTCCTGCCGGCGAGGAACTGGCGGTTGCGCAGGCGCTCGCCGCCCGCATCGCCGCCAGGTCGACGCTGACCGTGAAGATCGGCAAGCGCGCCTTCTACGAGCAGTCTGGCATGCGCCTCTCCGACGCCTACGACCACGCCAGCGCGGTGATGGTGGAGAACATGCTCGCCCGCGACGCCGAGGAGGGCATCGGCGCCACCCTCGCCAAGCGCCAGCCGCGATGGGAGGACCGGTGAACCACGACAGCTATTCCGACGCCACCATCCGCGCGATCCTCGGCGAGGTGAAGGTCGTGGCCATGGTCGGTGCTTCCGCCAATGCGGTGCGCCCCAGCTATTTCGTGCTCAAGTATCTCCTCGACCGCGGCTACCGCGTCCACCCGGTGAACCCCGGCCTGGCGGGACAGGAGATCCTCGGCTGCCGCGTCTACGGCAGCCTCGCCGACATCCCCCAGCCCGTCGACATGGTCGACATCTTCCGCAATTCCGAGGCCGCTGGCGCCATCGTCGACGAGGCGCTCGCCCTGCCCGTTCGTCCGAAGGTCGTCTGGATGCAGCTCTCCGTCCGCAACAACGAGGCCGCAGCCAGGGCCGAGGCGGCGGGTCTCAAGGTCGTCATGGACCGCTGCCCGAAGATCGAACTCGGCCGGCTGTCGTCGGAAATCTCATGGATGGGCGTCAATTCGCGCACCATCTCGGCCAAGCGCGCGCCGCAGCTGAAATCCGGCAAGTTCCAGAAGCTCGGCCTGCGGCAGACCTTCCAGGGCAACGATTGACCGCGGACCGGAGGCCCGCGGAAAACCCCTTGTCTCCCGCGGCGACGGAAAAGGAAATTCTCTTTCCTTGACCCTTCGCGCCCCCGTTCGGTAAAACGAACGCCTCGTTCGTCAATGAAGCCAGCCGAAGGGCGGCATTTCCTGGAGGATACCCATGGCCGATCGCGCCCCCGGTTTCGCGACCCTCGCCGTCCATGCCGGCGCCCAGCCCGACCCGACCACGGGCGCCCGCGCCACGCCGATCTACCAGACGACGTCCTTCGTCTTCGACGACGTCGACCATGCCGCCTCGCTCTTCGGGCTCCAGGCCTTCGGCAACATCTACACGCGCATCGGCAACCCCACGAACGCGGTGCTGGAGGAGCGCGTCGCGGCCCTCGAAGGCGGCACGGCGGCGCTCGCGGTGGCCTCGGGCCACGCGGCCGAATTCCTCGTCTTCCACGCCCTGCTGCAGCCGGGCGACGAGTTCGTCGCATCGAAGAAGCTCTACGGCGGCTCGATCAACCAGTTCAACCACTCCTACAAGAGCTTCAACTGGAACGTCGTCTGGGCCGATCAGGACGACGTTTCCTCCTTCGAGCGCGCCATCACGCCGAAGACCAAGGCGATCTTCATCGAGAGCATCGCCAATCCGGCCGGCGAGATCACCGACATCGCCGCCGTCTCGGCGATCGCGAAGAAGCACGGCCTGCCGCTCATCGTCGACAACACCCTGGCGACGCCCTACCTCATCCGCCCCTTCGAGCACGGCGCCGACATCATCGTCCATTCCGCCACCAAGTTCCTCGGCGGACACGGCAATTCCATCGGCGGCGTGATCGTCGACGGCGGCTCCTTCGACTGGATCAAGTCGGGCCGCTATCCCTTCCTGACCTCGCCGCGCCCGGAATATGGCGGCATCGTCCTCGCCGAGACCTTCGGCAACTTCGCCTTCGCCATCGCCACCCGCGTCCTCGGCCTGCGCGACCTCGGCCCGGCGCTGTCGCCCTTCAACGCCTTCCAGATCCTCACCGGCATCGAGACGCTGCCGCTGCGCATGGAGCGGCACTGCGCCAATGCCCTGACGGTGGCGGAATTCCTCTCGACCCACCCGAAGGTCGCCTGGGTGTCCTATCCCGGCCTCCCCGGCGACAAGGGCCACGCCCTGGCGAACAAGTACACGCCGAAAGGCGCGGGGGCGGTCTTCACCTTCGGCCTCAAGGGCGGCTTCGACGCCGGCGTGAAGCTGGTCTCCGAGGTGCAGCTCTTCTCCCACCTCGCCAATGTCGGCGACACCCGCTCGCTCATCATCCACCCGGCCTCCACCACCCACCGTCAGCTCTCCGACGAGCAGAAGACGGTGGCGGGCGCCGGGCCGGAAGTGGTGCGCCTCTCCATCGGCATCGAGGACCCGGCCGACATCATCGCCGATCTCGAGAAGGCGCTGGGAACGGTTTGATGCGAAAGCTTCGGAATGCGTGACGCCCGGCCTTGAGCCGGGCAGCACGACGTGAACGCGGCGCCTGAAGGTCGTCGTGGATGCCCGGGCCAAGCCCGGGAATGACGGAAAGGGCGGGCCCTGGACGGCAGCCGTGCCTGTGACCGTTGGCGCGCTATTCCGCCGGAACCGCCCGCCCGACCGGCGCCACCTGCATCTGCGGCGCGTGGGTCAGCGCGAAGACGTGCGACAGCGCATGGCCGAGCACCAGCACGGCGAAGCCCTGGTGCAAGAGGCCCGCCCAGAGCGGCACCACGAGGATCAGCGTGACGATGCCGATCACCGCCTGCGCGGCGATCAGCCCGAAGAGCACCGTGGCGCCCTTGCCATAGGCGGTGCCGCGTGCCGCCAGCATGTGCCAGAGCGCCAGCGCCACCAGCCCATAGGCGACGAGGCGGTGGTTGAACTGTACGAGGGCGAGGGAATCGATGAAGGCCTCGAAGACGCTCGGCTTGTCGAAGAGCACGGCCATGGGCGGGATGAGCGCGCCGTCCATGAGCGGCCAGTCGTTGAAACGCATGCCCGCCTTGTTGCCGGCGACCAGCGCGCCGAGGGCGATCTGCAGCGCCAGCACCACCAGCACGGCGATGCCGCCGCGCCGCACCCTGTCTGACACCGGCTCGCGCCGCCTCTCCGGCATCAGGCGCAGCGCCGTCCAGACCAGCAGCGCGAAGATGAGGCAGGCGAGCGACAGGTGGAACATCAGCTTCAGGGGCGCGACATAGACCATGCCCGCCTTCAGGCCCGAGGCGACCATCAGCCAGCCGACGAAGCCCTGCAGCCCCATGAGCAGACCGATGGCGAAGGTGCCGGCGGCGAGCCGCACCGACATCCGGCCGCGCGCCACGAAATAGAGCCAAGGCAGCAGCATGGCGGCGCCTACAAGCCGGCCGAGGAAGCGGTGACCCCATTCCCACCAGTAGATGAACTGGAAATCGGCGAAGCTCATGCCCTGGTTGATGGCCTGGTATTGCGGGCTCGCCCGGTACTTGGCGAATTCCTCCGCCCATTGCGCCGACGTCAGCGGCGGCAGGGCGCCCGTGACCGGCTTCCATTCGGTGATCGAGAGGCCGGAATCGGTGAGCCGCGTCGCGCCGCCCACCACCACCATGGCGAAGACAAGCACAGCCACGGCAAGGAGCCAGAGACGGATGGCGCGGTCGGTGTCGGGGCGGGACGAAAGGGCCGCTGTCGCCGTCATGCGGCGATCCTCCAGCTTGTGATGAGCGTACGGAGCGAGATATAGCCCTCCCCTCCCGCCCGGCAAGGCGGCAACCCCGCCCGGTGGTCACGCATGCGTCAACGCACCCGCAAACTCGTCGGCACGGTCCTTCTCCTCGTCTGGGTGAGCTTCTACGCCCTGGTGGTGATGGCGATCATGCACAACGCCGTCCGCCGTTTCGGTCCCGTCGGCGAGCCGGTCTTCTACGCCCTGGCGGGCATCGCCTGGATCCCCGTCGCCATGCTGGTGATCTGGTGGATGACGCGGCCGGACCCGGACGACGACGAGGCCTGACCTCTTGGGAGGCGTGCATGAGCGATGAGACCCCCGCCGTCGCGCGGACCATCGCCGAGATCCGCGCCCGCGTCGCCGGCTGGCGCGGCGAGGGCCTGAAGGTCGCCCTGGTGCCGACCATGGGCGCCCTCCATCCCGGCCACGTCTCGCTGGTCGAGACCGCCCGGCGCCATGCCAACCGGGTGGTGGTGTCGATCTTCGTGAACCCGACCCAGTTCGCGCCGACGGAGGATTTTGCGGCCTATCCCAGGACCTTCGATGCCGATCTTCGCACGCTGGCAGTGGTCGGCACCGAGGCGGTCTATGCGCCTGCCGTCGAAACCATGTACCCGCCCGGCGCCGCCACCACGGTGAAGGTCGAGGGTCCCGCGGCCGTGGGGCTGGAGGACGCCTCCCGCCCGTTCCACTTCGCCGGCGTCGCCACCATCGTCGCCAAGCTGTTCACGCAGGTTGCCCCCGACGTCGCCGTCTTCGGCGAGAAGGATTTCCAGCAGCTCGCCGTCATCCGCCGCATGGCGGCCGACCTCGACCTGGCCCTCGAGGTGATCGGCGCACCCACCCTGCGCGAGGCGGACGGCCTCGCCATGTCCTCGCGCAACGTCTACCTCGCGGCCGATGAGCGGGCGCAGGCCCCCGCCCTTTACCGCATTCTCCAGGAGGTGGCGGCCGCGCTCGCCGACGATCCCGCCGCGGCCGTGGCGAAGGGTCGCGCTGCCATCGCCGCCGCCGGCTTCGATCTCGACTATCTCGAATTGCGCGCCGCCGACGATCTCGGGGCCCCGCGCCCAGGCGTGCCCTGGCGCCTGCTGGTGGCCGCGCGGCTGGGCAAGACGCGGCTCATCGACAATATCGCGGTGTGAGCGGCCTCAGAGCAGGCCGAGTTCGGCCAGTTCCTTCGCCAGCTCCGGCGGCATGCCCTTGGTGGCGCCGGAATCGAGGTCCGGCGGCGCATCCGCGGCAGCGAGGTAGCGCCAGCCCTGGAACGGCCCCTTGCGGCGCGGCTGCACCCGGTGGATCACCGGCTCGAGGATGAGGTCGCAGCGCGAGATTCCCTCGCCGTCGGTGAAGGGGCGCACGCCGGTGAGCCGCTGCCGACAGAGAACCTGGCCCTTGATCACCCAGTAGAGCGAGCCCTCGCCGATGATCTCGTCGGCGCGCTTCGGCTGCATCCGCGTCGTGTGGACCTGCTCGCCGAAGCTCTTGATCCGCCAGTCGATCCATTGCTGCAGATCCTCGACGGAATCGGCGCCGACGCAGAGCTTGATCAGGTGGAGGGTCATGGCCCCAACCTAGCGCGCCGCCGCCGCCGCCCCAAGGGCCGCGACCTCACCGGCTGGGGACAACCGGCAGCGGCCGCAGCGCCATGCAGAGGTCGGTGCGCCAGACCGGCCCGTCACGCCGCGCCGCGACGATCACCCGCTGCGGCACCTGAAAGCTGACGCCGCAGGCGGCTGCGCTCACCGGCGTCAGCAGGGTGATGGAGGTGAGCTCCGGGCCCTTTTCCAACCGCTGCACGTCGATGGTCGCCTGCAGCTGGCCGCGCGCCACGGTGACGACGGCGACCGTGCCCTCGAAGACGATGTCGGCGCGCTGCACGATCTCGGCGCGGGAGAAGTTGTAGCACTGGCAAGCGGAGGCGGGGGTGGCGAGGGCGAGCCCGGCGAGGCCAAGCCCCATGGCGCATGCTCCCTGCAGGAAGGCAAGTGCGTCCTTCGAGGCTCGGCTCCGGACGATGCTGCACGCATCGCCGGGGCCTCTCACCTCAGGATGAGGAGGACGGAGACTTGCATCGGCCGGTCGGGACGCGCGGCGCCGACGCCTCATCCACACAGATGCCATGCACTGCCCTCCTCATCCTGAGGTGCGAGCCTCGGCGAGAAGCGAACGCATCCCGCGTTCGCTCGATGCTGGGGCGAGCCTCGAAGGACGCACTTGGCCGATGCAGGACCTTGGCCGATGCAAAGCATCACCCTCACGCCGCCTGCGCCGCGGACGCCTCGATGGAGGCCACCGGCGCGCCCTCGGCCACCTGCTCGCCCGCCAGCACCGCCACCATGGTGACTGTGCCGTCCGAGGGCGCCACCAGCGTGTGTTCCATCTTCATCGCCTCGATGACGGCGATGCGGTCGCCCTTGGCCACCTGCTGGCCGGCTTCCACGAAAACCTGCACGACCTTGCCGTGCATCGGCGCCTTCACCGAGCCGCCGCCGTCGAGATGGTCGAGGTCGACGTCGAGCGGATCGAAGGCGCGGATTTCGGTCTGCCGGCCGTTGCGGATGACGAAGAGCACCTCCGGGGTCTGGCGGAACATCGGCAGATGAGAGAGTGCGAGGTAGTCGCTGAGAAAGCGCGAAACACCGCCGTCGAGGGTCACCGCCACATTGGGTTCGCCGTGGCCAGGCTTCGGCCCCGGCCAGGTGAGGCGCGCCTCCACCATCTCGCCGTTGACCCAATAGCGCCGCGTAATGCTACGGGCCGTTCCGAGCTGGAACCCGTCGACATGCTGCCAGGGCGAGGTGTTCTCGTCCGTGAGGCCGCCGTCCTGCCAGTTGCGGTGGCTCCACTCTGTGTCGATGGCCTTCAGAATGCCGAGCCGCGCGGCCTCCGCATCCATCGGCTGCGGCACGGCCCCGAGCGCCTCGACGTTCCGGTCGATGAACCCCGTGTCGAAATCGCCCGCCCGGAACCCCTCCGCCTCGGTCAGCGCCTTCAGAAACCGCACATTGGTGCGCGGACCCGCCACCACCGTGCCGGCGAGCGCCTGACCCAGCCGGTCCAGCGCCTCGTCGCGCGTCGCGCCATGGGCGATGACCTTGGCGATCATCGGGTCGTAATAGGGCGAGACCTCCGCGCCCTCTTCCACACCCGTATCGATGCGCACGCCCTCCGCCGAACCGAATTCCAGCGCGTGCAGCGTGCCCGTCGACGGCAGGAAGCCCTTTTCCGGGTCCTCGGCATAGAGCCGCGCCTCGACCGCGTGACCCCCGATGGCGAGGTTCTCCTGGAGGAGCGGCAGCCGCTCGCCGGAGGCGACCCGGAGCTGCCATTCCACCAGGTCCTGCCCTGTGATCGCCTCGGTGACCGGATGTTCCACCTGCAGGCGGGTGTTCATCTCCATGAACCAGAACCGGTCCGGCTGCAGCCCCTGCGACCCGTCGGCGATGAACTCGACCGTGCCGGCGCCGACATAGCCGACCGCCTTCGCCGCCTCCACCGCCGCGCGGCCCATGGCCTCGCGCATCGCCTCGGGCATGCCGGGCGCGGGGGCCTCCTCGATCACCTTCTGGTGGCGGCGCTGCAGCGAGCAGTCGCGCTCGAACAGGTGGACGACATTGCCCTTGGTGTCGCCAAAGACCTGGATCTCGATGTGGCGGGGCGACAGAACATATTTCTCGATGAGCACGCGCGGATCGCCGAAGGCGCCCTGCGCCTCGCGCTGCGCCGAGGCCAGCGCCTCGTCGAAGTCCATCGCCTTGTCGACGCGCTTCATGCCCTTGCCGCCGCCGCCGGCAACCGCCTTGATGAGCACGGGATAGCCGATCTCGTAGGCCTTCTCCTTGAGGAATTTCGGCTCCTGCATGGCGCCGTGATAGCCCGGCACCACCGGCACGCCCGCCTTCTGCATCAGGGCTTTCGCGCCGTCCTTCAGTCCCATGGCGCGGATGGCGGAGGCGGGCGGGCCGACGAAGACGATGCCGGCCTCGGCGCAGGCTTCCGCAAATTCGGCGCGCTCGGAGAGGAAGCCGTAGCCCGGGTGGATCGCCTCGGCCTTCGCCTGTTTGGCCACGACGATGATCTTCTCGATGACGAGGTAGCTCTCCCGCGCGGCAGCCGGGCCGATGCAATAGGCCTCGTCGGCCATGCGCACATGCATGGCATTGGCATCTGCCTCCGAATAGACCGCGATGGTCCTCAGGCCCAGGCGCTTCGCCGTCTTCATGACGCGGACGGCAATCTCGCCGCGATTGGCGATGAGGACGGAGGAGAGCATGCACGCCTCGGGTTCAGGTCCAGGGGCGGCGAATGTACCCCGTTCGCGCGGCGATGCCAGCATGCCGAAGGGGAGAAGCCGGCGCATGGCATGTCCCCTGCCCCACGGCTTGCACGGGGGCGCGCGCGGCGGGACAAGGGCGCATCTGCCGGAGCCTGCCATGACCCATCTCGCCGACCTCACCGCCGCCGCGCTCTCCAAAGCCTATGCGGACAAGACGCTCTCGCCGGTGGAGGTGACCCGCGCCGTGCTCGCCCGCATCGAGGCCTGCGAGCCCGCCATCAACGCCATGTACATCGTCTCCTCCGACGCGGCGCTGGCTGCCGCGCAGGCCGCGGAAGCGCGCTGGGCCAAGGGCGCGCCGCTCTCGGCGCTCGACGGCGTGCCGGTCACGGTGAAGGAGAACATCGGCACGAAGGGCGACCCCGCCCCCATCGGCGTGCCGATCGCCGACATGACGCCGCGCGCCGAGGACACCCCGGTGCCAGCACGTCTCAGGGAAGCCGGCTGCGTCATCCTCGGCAAGACCACCATGCCCGACTACGGCATGATGTCCTCCGGGCTCTCCTCGCTGCACGGCGTCACCCGCAACCCCTGGGACCTCTCGAAGAACCCGGCCGGCTCGTCCTCCGGCGCCGGCGCCGCGGCGGCAGCCGGCTACGGGCCGCTGCACATCGGCACCGATATCGGCGGCTCGATCCGCCTGCCCGCCGCCCATTGCGGGTTGTTCGGGCTCAAACCTTCCTATGGCCGCGTGCCGATCCACCCGCCCTTCCTTGGCCGCGTCGCCGGGCCCATGACCCGCACGGTGGAGGACGGCGCGCTGCTGATGAACGTCATTTCGCGGCCCGACCCCCGCGACTATGCGAGCCTGCCCCATGACGGACAGGATTTCTCGACGGACCTCGGCGGCCTCGACCTCAAGGGCCTGAAGGTCGGCTTCATCACCGCCATGCCGGCGGGCCTGCCCGCCGATCCCGCCATCGTCGCGGCGGTGGAGGCGGCGGCCGCGGCGCTCGCGGCGGAGGGCGCCATCGTCACACCGGTCGAGGGCTATCTCACCGAAGCCATGCTCGACGGCATCTGCCGCTTCTTCGAGGCGCGCTCCCACGGCGACGTGGCGCGGCTCTCTGCGGCGGAGAAGGCGCGGATCCTGCCCTATATCGTCGAATGGGCGACCTGGCGCGCCGGCGCCTTCACCGGCGAGGACGTGATGAGCGGCTTTCTCGCGGTGCAGGCCATGCGCGAGGCCGCCACGAAGGCGATCCAGGGTTTTGATGTCCTGCTCTCGCCCTGCACCTGCCCGGTGAACTATGCGGCGGAAGCCCATTCGCCCACCGACGATGCGCACCGGGCGCTGGAACACATCCCCTTCACCGTGGCGCAGAACTTCTCCGAACAGCCCGCCGCCAGCGTCAACTGGGGCTGTGACGGAACGGGCTTTCCCATCGGCGTGCAGGTCACCGGCCACCGCTTCGACGATGCGGGGGTGATCCGTCTCTGCGCGGCGATGGAGACGCTGCGGCCGGAACAGAGGGATTGGCCGGTGGTTGCATAGATCGTTGCGTCTGCGCCCTGCATCAGCCAAGTGCGTCCTTCGAGGCTCGCCACCGGACGATGCTGCGCATCGCCGGGGCTCGCACCTCAGGATGAGGAGGGTAGTGGTTTGCACTTGAGGTGTTGAAGCGGGCCTCCTGAGCCTCTTTCGACGCTGATACCATACACTATCCTCCTCATCCTGAGGTGCGAGCGAAGCGAGCCTCGAAGGACGCAATTCGGTTTTGCCAAGAATTGCTCGCTACCGGAACTGCGCGCATATTCGCCTCATGCGGGCCTTCGTCTACATCCTGCGCTGCTCGGACGGGTCCTACTATGTCGGCTCCACCCGCGGAGAGGATATGGCGAGGCGCCTCTCCGAACATCAGCAGGGTCTTCATGACGGCTATACGGCCGCGCGCCTGCCGGTGACGCTCGCGTGGTCGGGTGAATTCGATCGCATCACCGAAGCCATCGCCTTTGAAAGACGGTTGAAGGGCTGGAGCCGCGCCAAGAAGGAAGCGGTGATCCGTGGCGAGTGGAACCGGCTGCCTGGCCTCGCGTCGCGCGCCCGTCGCCCCGCCTGAAGGCGTCCTCCCCTCAAATCGGCGCGACGCCCACCGTCATCCCGCCGCACACGTAGAGCACCTGCCCCGTCACGAAGCTCGCTCCCTCCGACAGGAAGAAATCGGCGGCATGGGCGATGTCCTCGGGCTGACCGAGACGCTGGACCGGCACGCCGCGGATGATCGCCTGGGTGCGCGGCGAATTGTGCGGGTTGGCCGACTTGAACAGCTCCGTCTCGATCGGGCCCGGGCCGATGGCGTTCACCGTGATGCCGTGGGGCGCGAGTTCCAGCGCCCAGGTGCGGGTGAGGCCGATAACCCCCGCCTTGGTGGCCGAATAGGCGGTGCGCAGCTCCTTTCCCAGCGCCGCACGGCTGGAAATGGTGACGATGCGCCCCTGCCCTGCCGCCTTCATGGCGGGCAGCGCCGCCTGCGCGGCGAGAATGCAGGCGCGCAAATTGATGGCCACGACCTTGTCGAAATCCTCCATCGTCGTCTCTTCCAGCGCCGCGGGCGCGGCGATGCCGGCATTGTTGACCAGCCAGAGGATGGCGTTCTCGGCGGTGATCTCGGCCAGCGCGGCCTGTGTCGCTGCGAGGTCGGTGAGGTCGCAGGCGACGTAGCGCGCCGCCGTCGGCTCGGCCGGCGCCTCACGGTCGAGGATGACCACCGGCAGGCCGCGGACCAGCAGTCTTTTCACGATGGCTGCGCCGATACCGCGGGAGCCACCGGTGACCAGGGCAGTGGGAGGAAGGGTATCGGTCATGCATTTCGTCCCCGTGATCGGCCGTTAGCGGCGCTTGTCGGGGTGAGACTAGACGGCTTGATGTAGGTCAGGCGAGCCGTTGGACTGCATGACCCAAGTGCGTCCTTCGAGGCTCGCTATCGCTCGCACCTCAGGATGAGGGAGGTAGAGCGTGGCATCAGCCTCCTCCGCAACGAGTCGTTCGCGCGCTTGCCCGTTGATGCAGGTCTCTCCCCTCCTCATCCTGAGGTGCTCGCCTGAAGGGCGAGCCTCGAAGGACGCACTTGCGTCGTGAAGCACTCGCCTTGTCGGGCCACCCTCACATCCGGAACACGCCGAACTTCGTCTCCGGGACCGGCGCGTTCAAGGCAGCGCTCAGCGCCAGCGCCAGCACCCGCCGGGTCTCGGACGGCAGGATGATGCCGTCGTCCCAGAGCCGCGCGGTGGCGTAATAGGGGTGGCCTTCGGCCTCGTAGTTCGCGCGGATCGGCGCCTTGAAGGCCTCTTCCTCCTCGGCGCTCCAGTTCTTGCCCTCGGCCTCGAAATTCTCGCGCTTGACGGTGGCAAGCACGCTCGCCGCCTGCTCGCCGCCCATCACCGAGATGCGCGAATTCGGCCAGGTGAAGAGGAAGCGCGGGGAATAGGCCCGCCCGCACATGCCGTAATTGCCGGCGCCGTAGCTTCCCCCCACCAGCAGCGTGATCTTCGGCACCTGGGCGCAGGCGACCGCGGTGACGAGCTTTGCCCCGTCCTTGGCGATGCCGCCGGCCTCGAACTGCCGGCCGACCATGAACCCCGTGATGTTCTGCAGGAAGAGGAGCGGGATGCGCCGCTGGCAGCACAGCTCGATGAAGTGGGCGCCCTTCTGCGCGCTTTCCGAGAACAGGATGCCGTTGTTGGCGATGATCCCGACAGGAATGCCGTGCAGGCGCGCGAAGCCCGTCACCAGCGTCGTGCCGTAGAGCGCCTTGAACTCGTCGAACTCGGAGGCATCCACCAGCCGGGCGATGACCTCGCGGATGTCGTACTGCGTCTTCAGGTTGGTCGGAACCAGGGCCTCGAGCTCGGCCGGGTCGTATTTCGGCTCGCGCGGCTCCGACAGCGCGATGTCGACGGTCTTCACCGAGTTGACGTTGGCGACGATGCGGCGGGCGATGGCCAGCGCGTGGGTGTCGTCCACCGCATAGTGGTCGGCGACGCCGGACTGGCGGGCATGGACGTCGGCGCCGCCGAGGTCCTCGGCCGTGACGATCTCGCCGGTCGCGGCCCGCACCAGCGGCGGCCCGCCGAGGAAGATGGTGCCCTGGCGGCGCACGATGACCGTCTCGTCCGACATGGCCGGGACGTAGGCGCCGCCCGCCGTGCAGGAGCCCATCACCACCGCGATCTGCGGGATACGCGCCGCCGAGAGGTTCGCCTGGTTGTAGAAGATGCGGCCGAAATGCTCGCGGTCGGGGAAGACCTCGGTCTGGTGCGGCAGGTTGGCGCCGCCGGAATCGACGAGATAGACGCAGGGCAGCCGGTTCTGCAGCGCGATTTCCTGGGCGCGCAGGTGCTTCTTCACCGTCATCGGATAGTAGGTGCCGCCCTTGATGGTGGAATCGTTGGCGACGATCATCACCTCGCGGCCCTCCACCCGACCGATGCCGGTGATCACGCCGGCGCCGTGGATGGGCTCGCCATACATGCCGTTGGCGGCGAGCTGGGAGAGTTCGAGGAAGGGCGAGCCGGGGTCGAGCAGCCCCATGACCCGGTCGCGCGGCAGCAGCTTGCCGCGGGCGACATGGCGCTGCCGGCTCTTCTCGTTGCCGCCGAGCGCCGCTTCCGCGCGCTTGGCCTGAAGGTCGGCGATGATCTCGCCCCAGGCCTCGGCATTGGCCCGGGCGTCGGGCGTGGCGGCGTTGAAGGATGACTTCAGGATGGCCAAGGCGTCACGGCTCCGGCAGGGTCTGCGGGGACGCCTTGGTTAGCGCGCCCCGGCGGGCCTGTCATCCGGGCGGAGCGGCGGAGGGCTCGCCCGGGGGTCAGGGCGTCACCGGCTCCATATGCGCCGCGCGGATGAGGGCCGCCGCCTCGGGGCTTCGCATCACCTGGAGAAAGGCACGCGCCGCCTCAGGCGCGGCGGGCGCTGCCGCGAGGCCTGCCGAATAGGTCGTGGTCAGCTGGATCTCGGCCGGCAGCGGGCCGATCATGCGCACGCCGCGCACCGGCATGATCTCGCTGATCTGGTGGAATACGACGTCTGCTTCGCCCTTCGCCACGCGCTCGGCGACGTAGCCGCCCATCTGCGGCCGGGCCCGCGCCGCGAGCTGGTCCTTCAGCCCCAGCCGCTCGGCGAGCTGCACGAAATAGATGCCGCTGGTGCCGCCGCCGGCCGGGTCGACATAGGCGACGCCCTTGGCCGCGAGGATGAGCCGCCGGATATCCTCGACCGTCGCGATGGCCGGTACCGGCGCGCCCTCGGCGATGCCGATGCCGATTCCCGTCCGCGCCATGTCCTGCCGCGATCCCGCGGCGAGACGGCCGCCAGCCATCAGCGCGTCGATCACCACCGGCGTCGCCACCACAACGTCGGCCGCCTCCCCGGCCTCGATGCGACGCCTGACCCCGCCGGCCGTATCGGTCACGAGGCTCACCGCATGGCCGCTGCGGGCCTGGAACAGGGCGGCGATCCGCTGGACGACCTCCTTCGAGGCCCCGGTCGCTATGACCCGGAGTTCGGCGGCGGAGGCCGGGGCGATCCCCCAGCCGAACGCCACGAGCGCCGCCATGGCGATAAAACCGCGTCGCGACATGGTCCTGGCTCCCACAACGACGTCTCCCGGAACGATTGAGCCCCGAACTCAGCCCTTCGGCTTCGGCGCCCATTCCTCCACCGGCCCGCCGGTCTTCTTCCACGCGCCGAAACCGCCCTCGACATGGGCGACGGGCTTCAGGCCCATGTCCTGCGCCGTCTTGGCGGCGAGCGCCGAGCGCAATCCCCCGGCGCAGAAGAAGACGAACTTCTTGTCTTCCTGGAACTGCGGCTTGGCATAGGGGCTCTCGGGGTCGATCCAGAACTCCAGCATGCCGCGGGTGCAGTGGAAGGCGCCCGGCACCTTGCCGTCGCGCTCCAGCTCGCGCGGGTCGCGGATGTCGACGAAGACCACGTCGTCGCGCCCGTGCAGGGCCTTGGCGTCCTCGATGGACAGCGTCTCGACGGCGGCATTGGCTTCGTCGATCAGGGCCTTGTAGCCCTTGGTGATGGTCTGCGGCATGTCATTCCTCCGGCCTTGCGGGCTGCGACAGTAGCACCATGCCTGCCCGGCCGGACACCCGCCGGACGGCGGACGAGTAGACGGGGCGGCCCGCCCCTTGCTACCGATGGTCCATGTTCGGCATGACTCTCCTCGACGGCCTCGCCTTCGGCTATTTCGCGCTCGCCTGGGCCGCCTATGCCTGGCTGGTGGAGGTCTGGGGCGGTAGGCGACGTGGCCTCACCGCCACCATGGCGGAATATCGCCGGCGCTGGATGGCCGAGATGCTGGTGCGCCCGAACCGCATCGTCGACACCCAGATCAACATGACCCTGCAGCAGGGTTCGTCCTTCTTCGCCTCCACCTCGCTGCTCGCGGTCGGCGCCTGCCTCGGCCTCATTAACGCCTCGGACCGGGCCCTGGAGGTTGTCCAGTCGCTGTCCTTCGGCCATGCCGGCTCGCGCGAGCAGTGGGAGATCAAGCTGGCAGGGCTGATGGTGATCTTCGTCTACGCCTTCTTCAAGTTCGGCTGGGCCTACCGGCTGTTCAACTACTGCGCCATCCTCATCGGCGCGACGCCCGAGGGCGAGCGCCGCAATTCCGAGGAGGCCGAGGCCATGGCCGCCCGCGCGGCGCGGATGAACACCATCGCCGCCGCCCACTTCAACCGGGGACAGCGGGCCTTCTTCTTCGCCCTCGGCTATCTGGGCTGGTTCGCCGGGCCGGCCATCTTCATGGTGGCGACCACGGCCGTCTTCGCCGTGCTCTATCGCCGCCAGTTCTTTTCCGAGAGCCGGCAGTCGGTGATCTAGCGTACCATCCCGCCAAGTGGATCACGGTCGGCGGATGAGGATGATGCGCCCAGATCATCGCTAGCCGCGCCTTCGCGGGTCCGGATGTCCGTCCAGGCGCATCTGGAAGAGAAAATAGGTCGGCGAGCAATAGCCGAGGCCGGCGACGCGCTCCACCTCCGGCAAATCGGCCGGCAAGGCCTGGCACATGAAGTCCTCGCGGCAGAGCCGCTCCGCCGAACAGGTTGCCCGCATGCCACGGACGATGGCGCCGCCGAGGCAGCTGGCGAAATCATTGGTGGCGACGCAGATGTCGAAGGCCCGCCCTCCCGCGAAACCGCAGATCTCGTTCGGCGGCGGCCCCCCCGGCCGGAAGGCGGCGAAGCGCCGGTCCGCCTCGTCGCACTGGCGATAGGCGAGGCCCGCCGGGGCGCCGCCCACCGGCGGCCGGCATGTGTGGTCGCGGGCGTTGATGCGGGCCGCGCGGCTGTTGATCTGGCCGGTGACGGCGAAGCGGTCGAGCCAGGGGCGCGCCGGATCGGTGGTGGTGATGCGCCCCGTGAGGCAGGCTTGGCCGGAGAATGCGTCGCGCCTCTCGTTCAGCACGCATTGGCCATAGGCGACGCCGACGGCGTCGCTCTCGGCGAGCTCGGAACAGCTGGCGCGGCCCTCGCAGGAAAAGCCCGCGGCGATATGGCGGCGCTGCGCCTCCGGCAGGCAGGCCTGGCCGAGCCCCGCGCGCCGGAAGGCCGGTGCGCCCTCCCCCTCCCAGCGCGCCGGCGGGCTGAGTGGCAGCGGCCTGTAGCGGTTCGGCGCGCGATCCTCCGCGAGCGCCTCGGCATAGGCGGTGCGGCGCGGCCGCTCGGCGAAGAAGTGCGGTGAATAGCCGACGAGTACGCGGTTGACCGGGGTCATCGCCCGCTCGTCCTCGCCGATGAGGTGGAAACCGGCCGTCGCGCCGGACTGGTGGCAGCCCTGGCAGGTGCCGGCATCGAGCCGTTCGACGAACCCGGCGGGGCTCGCGACGGTCGTCATCCCGCCGAAATCGAGGCCGGAGAAGGCATCGCCGGTGGCCCCGTAGATCTGCGCGAAGGGGCGGTTGGCGAGCCGGGCGGAGCCATAGGTCGAATAGGACAGGGCGCGGGTGGCGAGAAACCGCTCGGGAAGCAGGATGACCCCGCCGTCCACCGCCGCGGCCCGCTCGGACAGGAACCGGGCGAGATCGGCCCGCAGCGCCGCATCGCCCTGGAGCCGCGTGACATCGGGCGTGTTCTCCAGCCCCTTCTCGACGAGACGGACCCCGCCCCCGCCCGCGACGCCGAAGACACGCATCAGATAGGCCGCCTGGCCGCCGAAGGTCGTCTCCTGTCCGGAGGGGAAGCGGACGATCTGGGCGTTGATCTCGATCTGCCGCGGCAGACCGCGCGCTCCGGCCAGCGGCCCGTCGGCGAGCCATGTGGCGCGGGCTGCGGCATCGGTGCGTCCCTCCGGCACACGGAATCGGCGGGCGAGCGCCCCGCAGCCGTCGGCCGGCCGTGGCAGGTCGTGCACGACGTTCACCGAGAAGGGCATGCGCGAGGCATAGACGCGCCCGCCGCGCTGGAACCGATAGGCGAGCCGGTAGACGAGCCGGACCTCGCCGCAGCTCACCTCGCCCCGGGCGGGATCGGCGAAATCCCGGCGGTCGAGGCGCAGCACGACCCCCGCGAGGCCGAAGCGCGCGGTCGGCGACGACAGCCAGGCTGTCTCGAACACCCGGCCGACATTGCCGTCAGTTACCTCGTAGAGGCGGCGGCCCGTCGCCTCCATGGCCCGCCGCAGTTCGCCGATGTCGTCGGACACGGTCTCCGTGACCCGGCGCCAGGCGGGGCTCGCCGCATGCAGGGCGGCGTTGGTCGCATCGCCCTTTTCTCCCAGGGCCGCGCCGAAACCGAAGCCCCGCGCCTCCAGCGCGGCGAGGACCGACGGGTCCATCGTGTCGAGGAAGGGCCGGCCCGCCTCCCAGGCGCGCGCCAGGGGCGCAGCGAGGACCAGAAGCAGGGCCAGGGTGGCGCGCAGGACGAAGGGGCGGTTCATGGGGGCGACCATCGCCGCGCTTCGTTTCCGTCCCGTGCCGCAGACGCTCGACGCCCGTCGCGCCTTCGTGCATGACGGCGCCATGACCCAGACCGATTCAGACCTCGAGGCCGCGATCCTCCAGCTCGCTCAGGCGCGCGGGCCGGACAAGTCCATCTGCCCCTCGGAGGCCGCCAAACACGTCGCCGCCGCCCGCGGCACCGACTGGCACACGCTGATGCAGCCGGCACGGCGGGCCGCCGTCGGTCTGGCGCTCGCCGGCCGGCTCATCATCCTGCGCAAGGGCAAGCCGGTGGACCCCGCCGACTTCCGCGGCGTCTACCGACTGACCGTGCCGCGGGAAGACTGACGCCTCACGGCCCCGGCAGCAGCGCGTCGGTACGGCCGCCCACACGGTACGCGAGCAGCCCGACCCATTCCCGCGCCATGCGGTCGACGAGGTCGAGCCCACGGCTGACGGGAAGGATCGGCCGCCAGAGTTCATAGGGTCTGCCGCGCGTCTCGTAGTCGGTGGGATAGGCGACGACCTCCCAGCCGGCGCGGCGGAAGATGCCGATCGAGCGCGGCATGTGCCAGGCGGAGGTGACGAGCAGCCAGGTCTCACCGGGCTTCGGCTGGACGATGGCCTTCGTCAGCACGGCGTTCTCGAAGGTGTTGCGGCTCTCGCGCTCCAGCGTGATGCGGGCGGGATCGACACCGAGCCGGCGGAACAGCGCATCGGCGGCGCCGGCCTCGTCGGCCGGATCCTCCCCCAGCAAGGCCGCCGAGCCGCCCGTGAAGACGAGCCGAGCCGCGGGAAAACGCCGCGCGAGCGCCACCGCCTCGGTCATCCGGCCCGGTGCGGCGCCGATGGTCGGCTGGCCGCGCGCCGCGCTGGTGACCTGGTCCATCGAGCCGCCGAGCACGAGAATGCCGGTCGGGGCCGGCATGCCCTCCGCCGGCAGGGCGAAGCGGTTCTCCAGCGGCCGGGCGAGCCAGATGCCGAGAGGCGAGACGCCGCAGACGGCGAGGCCGAGCGCGGCGGCGATCACCAGCCGCCGCCCTCCCCCCGCCCAGCGCGTGAAGAGCATGAGGGCGCCCAGCGCCAGCATGGCCGTCAGCAGGTTCGACGGCGCCGCAAACCACCACAGGATCTTCGACAGGTAGAAGAACAGGTGGCTGGCGAGGCTCATGCCGTCTTCTGGAACAGCTCGCGGCCGATCAGCATGCGGCGAATCTCGGATGTGCCGGCGCCGATCTCGTAGAGCTTGGCGTCGCGCAGCAGCCGGCCCGTCGGATAATCGTTGATATAGCCGTTGCCGCCGAGGAGCTGGATGGCGTCGAGCGCCATCTTCGTGGCGTTCTCCGCCGCGTAGAGGATGGCGCCGGCGGCGTCCTCGCGCGTCGTCTGGCCGCGGTCGCAGGCCTTCGCCACCGCATAGACATAGGCGCGGGCGGCGTTCATCGACACGTACATGTCGGCGATCTTGCCCTGGACGAGCTGGAACTCGCCGATGGCCTGGCCGAACTGCTTGCGCTCGTGGACATAGGGCATGACCACGTCCATGCAGGCCTGCATGATGCCGATGGGGCCGGCGGCCAGCACGGCGCGCTCGTAGTCGAGGCCGCTCATCAGCACGTTGACGCCGCGGCCGACCTGGCCGATCACGTTCTCCTCCGGCACCTCGCAGTCCTCGAACACGAGTTCGCCGGTGTGCGAGCCGCGCATGCCGAGCTTGTCCAGCTTCTGGGCGCAGGAGAAACCCTTGAAGCCCTTCTCGATGAGGAAGGCGGTCATGCCGCGCGCGCCCGCCGCCGGGTCGGTCTTGGCGTAGACGACGAGAACGTCGGCGTCCGGGCCGTTGGTGATCCACATCTTCGTGCCGTTGAGCACGTAGCGGTCGCCCTTCTTCTCCGCCTTCAGCTTCATCGAGACGACGTCGGAACCGGCGCCGGGCTCGGACATGGCGAGGGCACCGACATGGGCGCCGCTCATCAGCTTCGGCAGGTAGCGCCGCTTCTGCTCGTCCGAGCCGTTCTTGCGGATCTGGTTGACGCAGAGGTTGGAATGGGCGCCGTAGGAGAGCCCGACCGAGGCCGAGGCGCGCGAAATCTCCTCCATGGCGATGCAGTGCTCGAGATAGCCGAGGCCGGAGCCGCCATACTCCTCCTCGACCGTCACGCCGAGCAGGCCGAGGTCGCCGAACTTCTCCCAGAGATCCATGGGGAACTGGTCGGTCTTGTCGATCTCCGCCGCACGCGGGGCGATCTCCGCCTGGGCGAAGGTGAAGACCGTGTCGCGCAGCATGTCGGCGGTCTCGCCGAGGTCGAAGTCGAAGGGGCGCGGCGTGTTCCTCAGCATGGCTTCATCCTTCACGCGCAGGCTTCGTGCGGCTGCGACATCAGGGTTATAGAAGCCGTGCGGCGGGCTGTCATGATCTGCCGAGCGGCAGGGAGACGACGATGACGGATGCGCCCCAATCCCCCTATGCGGAGCGGCCGAACCGCTTTCCGCTGCCGCCGCTCATCTTTCTGGCGTCCCTCGCCCTCGGCTACGGCCTCAATGCACTGGCGCCCGTCGCCCTGCCGCTCCCGACCCTCGCCAAGGCCCTCGGCGCGCTGGCGCTCGGCGCCGGCCTCGCTCTCATCCTGTGGGCCTCCTCCACCCTGGCGCGGGCGGGGACGGCCGTCCTGCCCCACCACGCCGCACGGCGCCTGGTCACGACGGGCCCCTTCGCCTGGAGCCGCAACCCCATCTATCTCGGTGAGGCGCTGATCATCGCAGGCTTCGGCGGGGTCGAGGGCGCGCTGGGTTATCTCGTCGCCGCGGCGGTCTTCGTGATGGCGATGACGCATTTCGCCGTCGTGCGCGAGGAAGCGCATCTGGCGGCAGGGTTCGGGCCGGACTGGGAGGCCTATGCGGGACGCGTGAGGCGGTGGGTGTGACGGGGTCGCCCCTGCACGACCGAAGTGCGTCTTCGAGGCTCGCCGCCGGACAATGCTTGCGCATCGCCGGGGGCTCGCACCTCAGCATGAGGATGGCGAGACTGGCATTTTGGCCTGCTGAAACCAGCCACGGCTGCGCCTCAGACGAGGCCGGGCACCGTCCTCCCTCATCCTGAGGTGCGAGAGAGCGCGACCGATCAGAACCGCGGCCTGGATGCCGGCAGCGGGGCCGTCGTCATCGCTGGCGCATCGGCGGCCGGAACCGCGGCGGTGGGCACAGAGGTCGTCGCCGTCGGCACCTGGGCGGGAGCCGTCTCGGCGGCGGCGAGTGCCACCGGCTGGGCTGAGGGTGCAGGCGCAGCGGCGACCGCCGTCGCCCCGTGGCCGCGATGGCGGAAGCCGGTCTGGGCGATCTGTTGCCACTGCTGGCGCGTGCCGGCGAAGACGTTGCGGTCGACCGGCGTGTTGATGCCGGCGACGCGGCCCGTGGCGGTGATCTGCCAGAAGGCCCAGCGCCGGCCGGGATAGCGCTCGTGCGGCACCGCCGCGACCGAGCGGACCCAGAACGGATACTCGGCGAATTCGTTGCCGGCGAGAACCTCGCGGTGGAACTTGATGTCGGCGTAGATGATCGGCTTCTTGCCGTAGTGCCGTTCCATGGCGTGCAGGAACTCGCGCATCTTCGCCTGAGCCAGCGCCACCGGCACGCGGCGCGGGCAGGTCGGCGACTGGAAGTTCCACTCCACGTCGAGCACCGGCGGCAGCGCGTCGGGCTCCACCGGGACGTTCCGCTTGAACCAGGCGATCTGGTCGGCCATCGGCCGGCACCAGTAGGTGAAGTGATAGGCGCCGCGCGGCACGCCCGCCCGGCGCGAGGCTTCCCAGTTCTCGCGGAAGCGGCTGTCGAGCCTGTCGCCGCCCTCCGTCGCCTTGATGAAGGCGAAGGAGACGCCCGCCGCCCTCACCTGCTCCCAGTCGATCTGCCCCTGGTACTTCGACACGTCGATGCCGTGCACCGGGTGGGCATGATGGCCCACCGTATGGGTGATGGTCGGGAACGGGTGGTCACCCGTCTGCGGGGCGGCGACCTCTGTCGGCACGCTGCCGCAGGCGGCGAGCATCAGCCCCATCAGGGTCACGGCGGTGAAGGCGATGGAGCGTCGTGTCATGGTCAGCGATGTGGCCAAGGATTGCGGCTGCGGAATGGCGGCCGCTCATCCCATCCTTATGCTTTACGACCCGTTTCCTTTTCGTAACGGGCCTTGGTCTCGGCGTTCGGCGGATAGAGGCCCGGCAGCGGGACGCCCTTGTCGATCTCGCCCATCAGCCAGCCCTCGAGATGCTCCTGCGCCTCGGCGGCCTCGAGCACGGCGTCGACCATGTCCTGCGGGATGAGAACCGCGCCGTCGCCGTCGCAGACGACGATGTCGTTCGGGAAGACGGCGACGCCGCCGCAGCCGATCGGCTCCTGCCAGTTGATGAAGGTGAGCGCGGCGACGGAGGCCGGCGCAGCGGCGCCCGAGCACCAGACCGGCAGGCCCGTGCCGCGAACGCCGTCGGCATCGCGCACCACGCCGTCGGTGACGAGGGCGGCGACGCCGCGCTTGGCCATGCGGGCGCAGAGGATGTCGCCGAAGATGCCGGCGTCCTTCGAGCCCATGGCGTCGACGACGGCGATGACGCCCTCGGGCATGGCCTCGATGGCACCGCGGGTCGAAATCGGATGCGACCAGCTGGCGGGGGTGGCGAGGTCCTCGCGCGCGGGCACGAAGCGCAGCGTGAACGCCCGCCCGACCGTGCGCTTGCCGGCGTGCGAGAAGGGCTGCGTCCCCGCCATCCAGATCTTGCGCAGCCCCTTCTTCAGCAGCACCGTCGTCAGCGTCGCGGTGGTGATGGTCTCGAGCTTCGCCTTGATGGCGGGATCGAGAGGCAGGACGTCGGTCATGGCAGGGGTCCGTCGGAAGGCATGAAAGAGGGTCGCGACCCTGCCCCAGGCGCGCCCCGCTGTCGAGAACACAAAATGCCGGTCAGCCCCTTCTCAGCCGCCTTGCGCGAGGATGTCGGTGGCGCAGTGGCTCTCGTCGACGCCCTCGATGAGGAAACAGGCCCCGCGGGAATGGTCACGCCGCAGCGGCAGGATCGCCTGGTAGGCGGGCGAACCGTACCAGGCGGCGGCGCGGGCACGATCGGGAAAGCCAATCACGATCAGATCGCCCGACCAGGCGCCTTCGAGAACCTCGGGGCGGCCGCCGTGGATGACGAAGCGGCCTCCGAACGGGGCGAGCGTGGCGTCGATCGCCTCGAGATAGGCGGCGATGGCGGGCCCCATCTCGACCGATGTCAGGTGGGCGATGGCATAGGCTGTCATGGCATGTCCTCGTGTGCGTACCGAGGCATGGTGGCGGCGTGGGAAGGCTGACGCGATGACCTCGCAGGTCATGCCACCGCGCGCTGTCCCTCGCCTGCACCCGGCGCGAGGCCAAACTGCGCCTCGAAGGCCGCGAGGGTCAGCGGCCGGCCGAAATGATAGCCCTGCATGCGATGGCAGCCGGCAGCCCTGAGGAAGCGGGCCTGTTCGGCGGTCTCCACCCCTTCCGCCACCACGGCGAGGCCGAGCGCCCGCCCGAGATTGACCACGCAGTGCAGGATGGTCGCAGCCTCCGCGCCATTGTCGAGATCGGCGACGAAACTGCGGTCGACCTTCAGCGCGTCGAGCTCGAACTTGCGCAGATAGCTGAGCGAAGAGAAACCGGTGCCGAAATCGTCCAGCGCGATCTTCACCCCGAGGGCGCGGATGGCCCGGATGGTATGGAGCGTCTGCTCGGCGCTCTCGATCATCACGCCCTCGGTGATCTCCAGCACCAGGCGGTCCGGGGGCAGGCCGGAGTCCGCCAGGGCCTGGCGGACGTTGAGGGTGAAGTCATCGCGACGGAACTCCAGCGGCGAGACATTGACGGAGACGAAGAGCCCGTTCCAGCGCGCCGCGGCCCGGCAGGCCTGCCGCAGCACCACCTGGCCGAGCTGGTGGATCAAGCCCGAGGTCTCCGCCAGCGCGATGAACTCCGCCGGCATGATCCGCCCGCGATAGCTGTGGTTCCAGCGCGCCAGCGCCTCGGCCCCCTGCAGCGTCTCCCCATCGGCGGCGAAGATCGGCTGCAGGTCGATGGCGATCTCGCCGTTGATCAGCGCGCCGCGCAGCTCCCGCTCCAGATAGCGGCGGTGCGACTCGTCGCGGTCCATGTCGGGGTCGAAGGCGACCGCACAGTTCCGTCCCGCCGCCTTGGCCGCATAGAGCGCACGGTCGGCCCGGCGCATCAGGTCGTCGCGGCTCGCGGTGCGATCCTCCGTCGACAGGAAGCCGATCGAAACGCCGACGCGCAGCGCGTGCCCGTCGCAGGGAATGGGCTTGCGGATCGCCGCGATGATCATGCGGGAGGCCGCGGCAATGTCGGTCGCCGCTGGCGACCCCTGGATCAGCACGGCGAACTCGTCGCCACCGAGACGGCCGATCACCGCCTCGGGACCGCAGACGAACCGCAGGCGACGCCCCACCTCGGCGAGCACGGTATCGCCGGCGTGGTGGCCGAACGTGTCGTTGATCTCCTTGAAATGGTCGAGATCGAGCAGCAGCAACGTCAGGCCGCCCTTGCGCTCGATGCCGTCGAGGCTCTCGTCGAAGGACCGGCAGAAGGCGGCGCGGTTGGCGAGGCCCGTCAGGCCGTCGATACCCGGCGGCAGGAAGAAGCGCGCGCCGGCGATGACGTTGCGCTGGGCGATGCGCAGGGACCAGAGCAGACCGAGGGCCGCCAGCGTCGCGGCAAGCGTCATGACGGTGAGCTGGGGCACCCAGGACCCGTCGCCGCCGAGCACCAGCCGGGCCGGATCCAGCGCGTGGAAACCGAGCACGCCGGCGAGAATCCCGGACGCGGCAGCGGCGGCACCGGCTGCCCAGACATAGCCACTCAACGCCGCGTCGGCACGGCGCTTCACCGAAATGGACATTCCCGTTCCCCGGACGGCAGGCCCTTGCCAGCCCGGTCTAGTGCGCGGGGACTTAACGTCGGGTTCCTGCGCCGGCTATCAGACGCATCGCCGGCCGCATGGGCGAGCGACGCCGATCCGACAACGTTTCCAGCGGCATGGTCCGGCCGGCGGACTCAGATCCTGAACCACCAGCTCGCGATCATCAGGAAGCTGAAGAATCCGGTCACGTCGGTCACCGTCGTGACGAAGGGGCCGGAGGAGATCGCCGGATCGACCTTCATCCGGTCCAGCGCCAGTGGCACGAGGACGCCGCCGAGCGAGCCCGCCACCAGATTGCAGATGAGGGCGAGGCCGATCACCACGCCGATGCCGGCATTGGTGAACCAGAAGCTCGCCACCGTGCCGGTGATGAGCGCGAAGGCGATGCCGTTGAACAGGCCGACCGAGACCTCGCGCCGGACGATGCGCCAGGCGTTGCGCGGGCCGAGCTCGCGGGTCGCCAGCGCACGGACCGCCACGGTCATGGTCTGGGTCGCGGCGCTGCCGCCCTGGCTCGCCACGATCGGTGCGAGGATGGCGAGCGCCACCATGGCCTCGAGCTGGTGCTCGAAGGATTTCAGCACCGTCGTCGCGAGGAAGGCGGTGACGAGGTTGATCAGCAGCCAGCGGAATCGGCTCTTGGCCGTCGTCCAGACGCTGTCGGAGATTTCCTCGTCCGCCTTGACGCCGCCGAGCGCCTTGATGTCCTCGTCGGCCTCCTCCTCGATGACGTCGACGATGTCGTCGACGGTGAGCACGCCGACGAGGCGGTTGACCTCGTCCACCACCGGCGCGGACAGGAGGTTGTAGCGTTCGAAGAGCAGCGCGGCGTCCTCCTGATCCTCTGCGGCGCCGACCGTATGCATCTCCTCCTCGAGGATCTCGGTGACCACCACCGGCCGCTTGGCGCGCAGCAGGCGGTCGAGGCGGATGTGGCCCTGGAGGTGGAATCCCGGATCGACGATGAAGATTTCCGTGAAGTCGTCCGGCAGGTCGGCGGCTTCGCGCAGGTGGTCGATCACCTGCCCCACCGTCCAGAACGGCGGCACGGCGATGAACTCGTCCTTCATGCGCCGGCCGGCCGATCCTTCGGGATAGTCGAAGGCGCGGCGGAGCGCGAAGCTGTCGGCCGGCGACAGCTTGTCGAGAATGGCCGAGCGCTCGTCCTCGTCGAGGTCCTCGAGGATCGCGACGGCGTCGTCGGTCTCCAGTGTCGCGATGCCCTCGGCGACGGTGGACGGCGCCATATCCTCGAGGATCTCGGCGCGGATGGTCTCGTCCACCTCGTTCAGCGCGTTGAAGTCGAAGTCGGCGCCGAGCAGCGAGACCACCCGGCTGCGGTCCTCGGCGTCGAGTTGGGCGAGCAGGGCGCCGAGATCGGCCTCATGGGCCTCCGAAACGAGGCTCTTCAGGCTGTCGCCGTCGTCGGCGCGGAGGATCGTCTGGACGAGGTCGACGACGGCAGGCAGCAGCTCGCCGTCCTCGTCGCGCCAGTCCTTTTCGCGCCAGTCTTCGGCCATGGCGGCGGGCGACGTGGTTTCGGCCATGGGGCCTCCCGGCGATGCGCGGCTCTCGGGTCAGGGATGGGACGTTCTTGGATGCACTGCAACGATTTGGCAAGCTGCGGCGCCCATTGAAGAGTGCGACGATACCGAAGGATGACGACGCCATGACGTCCCCGCACAGGCCCTCGCGCCGGGCGCTCCTCGGGGCGCTGTCCCTGTCCGCTCTTGCCGCAGGCGACACGGCGAGGGCGGCCGGATGCGGGCCGGACAGGCTCGGCACTTCACGGGTCATCCCCGTTTCCACCGCGGGCGGCCTGAGGGTCGGGCGCAAGAGCTATCCGCGGACCCTGCCGCTCGCCCCGGGTGAGGTTCTGCTCACCTTTGACGACGGCCCCCATCCCGGCACGACGGAGCCGATCCTCGCGGCGCTGGCGAGCGAATGCGTCAAGGCCACCTTCTTCATGATCGGCCGACAGGCGGCGGCGCACCCTGCCCTCGCCCGGCGGGTGCTCGCCGAGGGCCACACGGTCGGCCATCACTCCAACACCCATCCGATGACGCTGGCGCAATTGCCTCAGGCCCAGGCCGAGGCGGACATCGAGGCGGGCTTCGCCGCCGTCGACCGGGCGCTCTACGGGAGCTATTCCGGCCGGCCGCGCACGCCCTTCTTCCGTTTTCCCGGCTTCGGCGACTCCGAGCCCCTGAACCAGGGCCTCGCCGCCCGGCGGATCGGCATCTTCGGCGCCGACCTCTGGGCCAGCGACTGGAACGACATGGCGCCCGACGCCCAGCTCGCCCTGGTGATGCGACGCCTGAGACAGACCCGCGGCGGCATCCTGCTCTTCCACGACACGCGTCCGCAGACCGCCGCCATGCTGCCGGCCTTCCTCGAGGCCATGCGCCACGAGGGCTACCGCGCGGTCAATATCGTCCCGGCGTAAGGACGGGCGGCCGGAGCCGCCCGCCCGTGTTCCGTCAGGCCTTGCGCTCGATGTTCCACATCACGGGGAAGCCGAAGTCGATCACCCCCGAGAGTTCGGCGCGCCAGACGGCCGGGCTCTGGAACTGGCCGGCGATCGGGAAGGTCGCCGCCTCGATGGCGATCTTCTGGATCTGCTCGGCCAGCGCCTTGCGCTTCGCCGGATCGCTCTCCGCCTCGAACTGCTGCAGCACCGGCACCATGGGCTGCTCGCAATAGCCCCAGGGCTGGTTGCCGGTGCAGTTGAATCCGACGCCGAGGTTGGACAGCGGGTCGGACATGTCGAAGCCGGTATAAACAACCGGGATGACGCTCCAGCCGCCCTGGTCGAGCGGGTTCTTCTGCACCCAGCGCTGGGCGATGGCCGACCATTCCAGGCCCTGCACGTCGACGTTGAAGCCGGCGCGCTTCATCCGGTCGATCAGCACGGCGCCGAACGGGTTCAGCAGCGGGCTGTCCAACGGGTGCAGCACGACGATCTTTTCGTTCTTGTAGCCCGCCTCGGCCAGCAGCGCCTTCGCCTTGTCGATGCTGGGATTGGCGATCATATCGCTGCCGCCCTTGTTCTCGTACGGGGCGCCGCACATGAACATGGACGTGCAGTCGGGCTTGCCGAGCTCGCCGCCGAAGCCGGCGCCGCCCAGCACCTCCGCGCGGTCAAGGCACTGCTGGATCGCCCGGCGCACCAAGACGTTGTCCATCGGCGCCTGGAAATGGTTGATCGACACCGCATACATGAGGTTGGCGCGGCCGCTCGCCTGGGCGAAGACGAGGTTGCGGTCGCGCCGCATCCGCGGGATGAGGTCCACGGGGGCATATTCGAGATAGTCGACCTCGCCGCGCGTCAGCGCCGCATAGCGCAGCGCGATGTCCGGCATGGTCAGCATCTCCACCCGGTCGATCTTGGCGATCTTGCCGCCGGCGAGGCCGTCGGCCGGCTCGCTGCGGGGCACGTACTTGTCGAACTTGCGGAAGGTCGCCCGGTCGCCCGGGATCCACTCGCTCCGCTGGAAGACGTAGGGGCCGGAGCCGACGATCTCGGAGACCTGCTGGGTGGGCGGCGTCGCCGAGGCGATGCGCGCCGGCATGATCATCGGCACGTGGACGGAGGGCTTTCCGAGCGCGTCGATGACGCCGCCGAAGGGGCGCGACAGCTTCAGGGTGAAGGCATCGGGACCATCGGCGGTGAGCTCGGCGGTCGCCGCCATCAGCCGGCGCCCGATCGAATCGCGGCCGCCCCAGCGCTTCAGCGAGGCGATGACGTCCTCGGAGGTGACCTTCTGGCCGTCGTGGAACGTCAGGCCGCCGCGCAGCTTGAACTTCCAGGTCAGCCGGTCGGCGCTGACGTCCCAGCCCTCCAGCATCTGCGGCTTGTATTCGCCCTTGCCGTCCAGCGAGACGAGCGTGTCGAAGACCATGTAGCCGAAATTGCGCGTCACAAAGGACGGCGAGGAGATCGGGTCGAGGTTCTGCAGGCCGACATTGACGACGAAGCGCAGGGGCCTGGCCTGGCCCTGGGCGAAGCCGACCCGCGGCGCGGCGAGGATCGCGGCGGCTGCGGCAAGGCCCTGGCGACGGGTGATGCGCATGGAAAGCTCCCTCGGTCGGTCGGGTGTGCGGCACGAGGTGGGCGCACCCCGACGACGGCGCCACCTTCCCTGACGGAGCCTATGAAACTTGGCCCATAGCCAGACATGCGAAGTTGGCAAGACAGCCGGCACGGAACGGCACAGCACTATCGATGAGCGATACGGGAGATGTGGAGCGCAGCCCGGACGGGTTCAGCTGTGGCGACGGGTCGCGCCCGACCGAAGAGGCCAGTTGAAGTTTCAGATGATGCATCCGGGCACCGCTCTCGCGGCGCGGACGTCAGCAAATTGCTCAGAAAGAAGCCAATACCCATACAGATCCGGCTCACCAGCCGCGCGCGACTCCTCGTCGTTGCTTGCCGATGCACGGCCATGTTGCCTATGAATGCGGCGGGCTGGGATCGTTGAACGTCCATCCCGCATTCAGCGCACAATCAAATACGACCAACAGACGGGAGGACCTCCACGTGCTGCGCATTGATCTTCGCGACCTCATCGGAGGCGGCCTGCTCTTCACGCTCGGGGCGTGGTTCCTCTTCCGCTCTCTGCAGATGCATGTCGGAACCAGCACGGCGATGGGACCGGGATACTACCCGATGCTCGCCGCCGGGGCGCTGATTGCGCTGTCCCTGATCATCGCGGGCTCGTCGCTCTTTCGCCCGGGGGATGTTCCCGAGGTCTCCTGGCGTCCCCTCGTGAGCGTCTGCGCGTCCATCCTCTCGTTCGGCATCGTCATGGATTTCCTCGGCCTCATGCCGGCGATCGTCTCCACCGTGGTGATCGCGTCCCTGGCAGACCGGAGGTCACGCATCCTGCCGACCCTCCTGTTGGCGGCCGGCCTCTGCGTGGCGGCCTACGTCCTCTTCATCTCGCTGCTCGGCATGCCCATGCAGCCCATCAAGTGGTACTGACATGGATCTGCTGTCCAACATGGCGCTGGGCTTCCAGACCGCCTTCTCACCCGAGAACCTCGCCTACTGCTTCCTCGGCGTCTTCCTCGGCACCTTCATCGGGGTCCTGCCGGGGATCGGCGCCCTCGCCGCCGTCTCGATGATCCTCCCGGTGACGTTCTACCTGTCACCGACCGCCGCCCTGGTGATGCTGGCGGGGGTCTATTACGGCGCCGAGTACGGCGGCTCCATCGCCTCTATCCTGCTCAACCTCCCCGGCACCCCCTCGGCGGCGGTCACCTGCCTCGACGGCTATCCGATGGCGCAGCAGGGCCGCGCCGGCGAGGCGCTGTTCATGACGACCGTCGCCTCCTTCGTCGGCGGCAGCGTCGGCATCGTGCTGCTCATGGGCTTTGCGCCCCTGCTCTCGCAGGTGGCGCTGGCCTTCGGCGCGGCGGACTACTTCGCGGTCATGCTCTTCGGACTGCTGGCGGCGAGCGCCATCAGCCAGGGCACGCCGATCAAGGGCATCGTCATGGTGGTGCTCGGCGTCCTGATCGGCTGCATCGGCGCCGACCTCGAGACCGGCGCGGACCGCTTCACCATGGGCTTCCACAACCTGTTCGACGGGGTCAGCATCATCGCCCTCGCCATGGGCCTCTTCGGCATCTCGGAGATCATCGCCTCGATCCGCGGAAGCCAGCGCCAACCGCCGAAGGTCATCACCTTCCGCTCCATGCTGCCGAGGCCCGGCGAGCTGAAGCGCTCCATTCTCCCCATGGCGCGCGGTGCGACCATCGGCTCCTTCTTCGGCACGCTTCCCGGCACCGGCCAGACGATCGCCGCCTTCATGAGCTACGCGGTCGAGAAGAAGGTCTCACGCACGCCCGAACGCTTCGGCAAAGGGGCCATCGAGGGCATCATGGGTCCGGAATCGGCCAACAACGCCGCCGCCCAGACAGCCTTCATCCCCACCCTCACCATGGGCATTCCCGGCGCCGCCACCATGGCGCTGATGCTCGGCGCGCTGATGATCCACGGGATCACCCCCGGACCCATGCTGATGACGAGCCAGCCGCAGTTGTTCTGGGGTCTCGTCGCCAGCTTCTGGATCGGCAACGTGCTGCTGGTGATCCTCAACGTGCCGTTGATCGGGCTGTGGGTGCGCATCCTCACCGTGCCCTACCACCTGCTCTACCCGGCCATCCTCGTGCTCATCTGCATCGGCGTCTACAGCGTCAACAACAACGTCTTCGACGTCTATCTGGCTCTCGCCTTCGGCGTGATCGGCTACACGATGCGGGTGCTCGGCTTCGAACCGGCGCCGCTCCTGATCGGCTTCGTGCTGGGGCCGATGATCGAGGAGAACTTCCGGCGCGCCATGCTGATGGCCCGCGGCGACTATCTCAGCCTCTTCGACAGGCCGATCAGCGCGACGCTGCTGGCGCTCTGTGCGCTGCTGCTCGCCTGGACCTTCTACACGACGGCGCGGCAGGCCTTCCGGCGGCCTCGGCCGGAACCGGAGGCGGCGGTCTGATCCAGCCGAACCGGCACGCAACAAGGCCCCGGAGGACTTATCGTCCGCCGGGGCCCTTTTTTACGCGGTCGCGCGCTTACCAGACGGTGCGACCGAACATCGAGAAGGGCGTGTTCTCGTCGCGATGACGACCGCCGAAGGCGGCGCCCGCACAGGCCGCGGCCAGACCGATCAGGAAGGTCGCGGCCACCGTGAAGGCGGTGAGGACGCTGGCCTTGCGGGCGCGGTCCGCCTGCTCCCGGGCGCGCACCTCGAGCGTGCGCAGCTCGGTTACGGCCTCCGTCACCCGCTGACGGGCCTCCGCAGCCGGCAGGCCGGCCCGCCTCTCGACGATGGTGGCGAGATAGTCGCGGTCGCGGACCGTCAGTTCCCGGCTGGTGGCGATGGACGAAAACAGCCGGGAGATCTCCTGGCGGACCGCCGGGTCAGCCGGGGTAGCCGCCGCCGCGCCTGCAGCCGGCGTCGCCGCAGGGCGCAGCAGCAGGTCGGTCGCATAGGTGGCAGGGCCCATCCCGTTCTGGCCCGCCGCACCGACCGCCGTCGCTGCGCCGGCCGCGACGGTGCTCGCCGAGCGCGCCGCGACGCCGCCGCCGAAGGCCGTGACGAGCGCCATCATGATGATGCCGACGCTCCAGACGAGGAAACCGTGGGCGCCGTCGCGAAACTGGCGCTCGTCCGTGCCGACGTCAGCGGCTGCCGGACGCAGACGCCCCGCGATATAGCCGCCGAGGGCGAAACTCAGGATCTGCACCAGGGCGGTCCAGTACATGATGAAGACGCCGGTCGCCACGAGGGAAAGGCCGGAACCCGGCCAGGGCGAGGTCAGGGTCAGGCCGATCGCAGCGCCGAAGGCGATGAAGACGAGGCTGAGGGCGGCGGCGCCGATGGCGCCAGCGAAGACCGGCGCCCAGTCGACGGACGCAATGCGGGACGCCGTGGAGGCAGGGGTGAGCGTTGCCATGGCGCCCTCACCGAAGTCCGATGAGCGACAGTACCGCCATGACCACGACGACGAGCCCGACCAGATAGATGATGCCGTTCATGTTGTTCTCCTGATTGTTTGCAGTTCCGTGAGCATTGCGTCCGCCTCAGCGGCCGTCCGGAACCTTGATGGTGAAGGTCTGGCCGCCTCCGCCGAGCCGGCCCGTCCCTGCCAGAACGGCGGCGCCCACGAAGATCACGAGCATGGCGCCGACCAGGACACCGAGAATTCCGCTACCGTCAGACATTGAGGTCCCCCTTGCTGAGAGCCGACGCGCGTGTCGGCTGCGGATTGAACGGCTGGCTGGCACGTCAAGTTCCCCGACCCGCGCGCAGCTGGTTACGGCGCAGCCGGATCGACGGGCCGGAACGCATCCACGGACGACGTCCGGCCGCGGGATCGCGGCGGCCTCGGAGCAATGGGATGGGAGCGGAAGGGCCGCCCGGCGCGCGGCGAGGAGGGCGACGAGACCGGCGGATCAGGCTGTCGAACGGGAGAGCGTCATTCGGGCGGAGCCCTCGGACGTCGCGGCGATCGATGGGGCGGAAGGCGGGGCGCGATTGCGGCCCCCAGAAAAACCGATCCCCGCACCTCGGGAAAGGTGCGGGGATATCAGTCCCGGATAAACCCCCGAAGGGATTATGGTGCGGTCGAGAGGACTCGAACCTCCACTCGGTTAAGAACTACCACCTCAAGGTAGCGCGTCTACCAGTTCCGCCACGACCGCAACGCCGGATTTCTCCGGCGAGGCGCGCTGTCTAGCAGAGCGTTTCGGTGCCTGCAAGGCACAAAGAACGCTCTGTCGACAACCTCATTCGAACTCCATGATGACCGCGTCCACGGCCAGGCTGTCGCCCGCCTTGGCGGCGATGGACTTGACCTTCCCGTCGCGCTCGGCGCGCAGCACGTTCTCCATCTTCATGGCCTCGACCACGCAGAGCGCCTCGCCCGCCTTGACCTCCTGGCCGACGGAGACGGCGATCGACTTGACCAGGCCCGGCATCGGGCAGGTGAGCTTCTTGCCCGTGTCGGCGGCGACCTTCACAGGCATCAGGGCGGCGAGCTCGGCCTCGCGCCGGGTGTAGACGTGGGCGGTGGTGGCGATCCCGCGATAGGCGAGCGCGACGCCGTTCGGCACGGTCCGCACCAGGAGGTTCACCGGACGGCCGTCGACCTGGCCGGCGAGCACAGGCTGGCCCGGCGTCCAGGACGAGGCGACCGTGTGGGTCTTGAGCTCGGCCCCGCCTGCCCCGTCGAAGATTCGCACCGCGATCTTGCCGCCCTCATCGATGACCTCGACGTCATGGCGCGTCCCGGCCATCAGCACGACCCGGTCGCGGTCGAAGGCGACGCGGTGACCCTGGCGCATCTGGCCGGAAATCTGCCGCTTGCGGGTGTTCAGCACGTGGTCGATGAAGGCCGCCACCGCCGCCATGACGCCGGCCGCCTCCCCTTCCGGCGCGCGAGCCTTGAACCCTTCCGGATATTCCTCGGCGATGAAGCCGGTGGACAGCGTCCCCGACTGCCAGCGCGGATGCTGCATCAGCGCGGAGAGGAAGGGGATGTTGTGCTGGATGCCCTCGATGGCAAAGGCGTCGAGGGCGTCGGCCTGCGCCGCGATGGCCTTCTCGCGGGTCGGAGCCCAGGTGACCAGCTTGGCGATCATCGGGTCGTAGTAGAGCGAGATCTCGCCGCCCTCGAAGACACCGGTGTCGTTGCGCACCATGGCCTCGCCCGCAGGGCCCTCGGCCGGGGGCCGGTAGGTCACGAGCCGTCCGATGGAGGGCAGGAAGTTGCGGTACGGATCCTCGGCATAGATGCGGCTCTCCACCGCCCAGCCCTTCAGCTTCACCTGGTCCTGGGTGAGGGCGAGCTTCTCGCCGTAGGCCACGCGGATCATCTGCTCCACGAGGTCGATGCCGGTGATCATCTCGGTCACCGGATGCTCCACCTGCAGGCGGGTATTCATCTCGAGGAAGTAGAAGGACTTGTCCTGCCCCGCGACGAATTCCACCGTGCCGGCCGAATCGTAGTCCACCGCCTTGGCCAGCGCCACGGCCTGCTCGCCCATGGCGCGGCGGGTCGCCTCGTCCAGCAGGGGCGACGGCGCCTCCTCGATGACCTTCTGGTTGCGGCGCTGGATCGAGCACTCGCGCTCGCCGAGATAGATGACGTTGCCGTGCTTGTCGCCCAGCACCTGGATTTCGATGTGGCGCGGATTGACGATGAACTTCTCGACGAAGACGCGGTCGTCGCCGAACGAGGACTTCGCCTCGGACTTGGCCAGCGTGAAGCCCTCGGCCACCTCAGACGCGGAATTGGCGATGCGCATGCCCTTGCCGCCGCCGCCGGCCGAGGCCTTGATCATCACGGGATAGCCGATCTCGTCGGCGATGCGGGTGGCGTGCGCCGCATCCTCGATCACCCCGAGGAAGCCCGGTACCGTCGAGACCTTGGCGGCCGCGGCCGCCTTCTTCGATTCGATCTTGTCGCCCATGGCGGCGATGGCGCGCGGATTGGGGCCGATGAAGACGATGCCGTTGTCCTTCAGCGCCTGGGCGAAGGCCTCGCGCTCGGACAGGAAGCCGTAGCCCGGATGGATCGCCTCGGCGCCGGTCTGCTTGGCGGCCGCGATGATCTTGTCGATGACGAGATAGCTCTCTGCCGCCGCCGGCGGGCCGATATGGACGGCCTCGTCCGCCATCTCCACATGCATGGCGTCGCGGTCGGCGTCCGAATAGACGGCGACCGTCTTGATGCCCATCCGCCGCGCGGTCTTGATCACGCGGCAGGCGATCTCGCCGCGGTTGGCGATCAGGATCTTCTTGAACATGCGGGAAGTCTTTCAGGCAGCACGCAAAGTGGAGCAGATCGGACGGGTTCTAGAGCCAAGCCCGCCCGTCCGTCCACTCAGCTAATGGGATGACGATCCGGCTTTGTCGGCCCGATCGTCTTGTCCCATGCAAATCGCCTGCCGGAAACGCGACCCTCAGCCGCGCAGCGGCTTCAGGGCTCCCGCCCACTTCACCAGCTCGTCGAGGACCTCCTTGGCGCTGGTGGCCATGAGATCGTTCGGCGTGAACTTGGCGTCCGGGCCGAGGAAGGAGCCGAAGCCGGGCACGGCCACCGCCTGCGGGATCGGCATCATCTTCAGCGTGGTCAGCGTCGGCTTGATCTGCTGGACGGCGCGCAGGCCGCCCGAGACACCGCCATAGGCGACGAAGCCGACCGGCTTGTAGGCCCACTCGTTGGCGAGGAAGGTCAGCGCGTTGTAGAGCGCCGGCGAGACGCCGTAGTTGTACTCCGGCGTGACGAAGACGAAGGCGTCGGCGGCCTTGACGCTCGCGGCCCAGGCCTTGGTGTGGTCCTTCTCGTATTTCGCCATGCGCGGATGGTTCGGCTCGTCGAAGACCGGCAGGTCGAAGCTGGCGAGATCGACGAGGTCGGACTTGAAGCCGCCGTGGGCATTGGCGACGTCGTTGAACCACGTGCCGAGTTGCGGACCGACGCGTCCCGGCCGGGTGCTGGTGACGATCGTGTGGAGCGTGAGGCTCATTCTGTTCTCCTCAGCGGGGCCGCATCGGGCTCCCGCGAACCAATTTCGTGGTTACTCTTTGTAACCGAGGATAGTCTGGTAACTTATGCTGCATCGCGCAAGAAGGCACAGCGGAGGAACGAGGGAACATGGATGTGACCGACAGCCACGACGGGCCTGAAGATTGCGCTGCGGTGAAGCCGGTCCTCGCCCGCATCGGCGACAAGTGGGTGGTGCTGGTCGTCCGCCTGCTCGGCCGAAAGGGCCCCCGCCGCTTCAACGAACTCCGGCGCGAGATCGGCACCATCTCGCAGCGCATGCTGACCCTGACCCTGCGGGCACTGGAGCGCGACGGACTGGTGACGCGGACGGTCTATCCCACCATCCCGCCGCGGGTGGAATACGACCTCACGCCCCTCGGCCGCTCGCTGATGGTGCCGATCGAGGCGCTCGGCAACTGGGCCTTCGCCCACCGCGAGGAGATGGACGCCGCACGGGCGCGGTTCGACCGGCTCCATGGCGTCGCCGATGCCGCCGCTCCGCCTGCCCTCGCCACAGGGGCGCCGGCTCCGGCCTTCAAGGGATGACGCGCAGCTCGGTGTCGCGGCCGACGAGGCGTCCGAGGGTGCGCAGCCGGTTGGACAGCCGGTCTCCCGCGAGTCCTGAGAGATCACCTGCGAGCGTCAGCACGAGCCGCCGGTCCTCGACGCGCAGCGGCGCGCGCGGCAGCGCGCCGGGCATGGCCGCCGAGACGAGATAGGCGACACGCATCGCCGCGCCGAGGATGCGGGCGCGGTCGAGCAGCCTCACCCCGACGAGTTCGCGGATGCGCGGGGACATGAACTCGTCGAGCAGGCCCTCGTGACGGTAGAAGCTCGCCAGCGCCAGATAGGCGCGGCCGGGATGGTCGACACCGACGAAATTGGCGTGGGCGATGATGTTGAGGCTCTGCTCGCCGCGATAATCGGGATGGGCGCGCCAGCCGATATCGGCGAGGAGGCAGGCGGCGTGGCGCAGGCGCTGCTCCTCGGCGCTCTCCTCCAGATGCGTGACCTGCATGAACCGGTCGGTCCAGGCGATCAGCTCCTCGCCGTGGCGGGGAGAGCGGGAGCGCAGCAGGCAGAGCTCGCGCGCCGCCGCGATCAAGGGATCGGCGGCCTGTTCCTCCGGCGGCAGGAGCGAATAGAGCAGTCCCTCGCGCACGCCCGTGACGGAGATCACCACCCGCTCGATCCGCGCGGCGCGCACCACCGCCTCCAGCACGAGGGCACCGTAGGCCAGCAGCGGCCGGCGGCTCTCGGCCACCACGTCGATGCGCGAGATGGAATCGGTCGGCTGGCGGCTGACGAGATAGCAGAAGTCGGCGATTTCCTTCCCCGTCAGCGCATAGCCATGCATGACGTTGAGCGGATAGCCGCGCTGGGCCATGTGCAGCTTGGCGAGCGAGCGCCAGGTGCCGCCGACCGCATAGAAAGTCTGGCCCCTGCCCTTCTTGAGGAGATCGACCTTGCCGACGAGCTTGGCGGCGATGCGCTCGGCCTTCTTCACCGACTGGCCCGACGTGTCCTGCAGCGCGAGGCCGCCGAGCGGCAGCGTCACACCCGTGCCGATGGCCCCGCCCCTGACGTCGACCAGTTCGAGGGAGCCGCCACCGAGATCGCCGACGATGCCGTTCGGCTGGTACATGCCGGAGGCGACACCGAGCGCGGCGAAGGCCGCCTCCTCGCGCCCCGACAGGAGCTGCAGCGGCACGCCGCAGATCGCCTCGCAGGCCGCGACGAAGTCGGGACCGTTCTTGGCGTCGCGCACGGCCGCGGTGGCCAGGATGTGCAGCTCTCCCACCCTGAGCTGGGTGCACAGCGCCCGGAAGCGGCGGATGGAGGCAAGCGCCCGCGCCACCGCATCGTCCGCGAGCCGTCCGGAGGTCTGCACGTTGCGGCCGAGGCCGCACAGCGTCTTCTCGTTGAAGATCGGCGTCGGCGAGCGCGTCAGCGCCTCGTAGACGACGAGGCGGACGGAGTTCGATCCGATGTCGATGACGCCGATGGTCGGCCCGAGCTGGAGCCGTCCGGGGGCGATCTCGAAAACGTCACTCGGCAGCCCGCTCGGCCCTGCTGGCGAAGCGGCGGGGAGACGATTCTTTGAGCGATTTTCCACGTCCGGACAGACTCGGATTGGTCATGAAGTATTTGTGGGCGTTGAAGGCCTCTTCGCCCTTGGCGGGCTTGATACGCTCCGAGGTCCCGTCGGGCAAGAGACGCCAGCTCTGCTCGTTGTCCTTGAGGTTGGCGATCATGATCTGGTCGAGAACCTGCTCGTGGACCGTCGGATTGACCAGCGGACAGAGCACTTCGACGCGCCTGTCGAGGTTGCGCGGCATCAGGTCGGCCGAGGAGATGTAGACCTTGGCCTTGGCGTGCGGCAGCCCATGGCCGCCGCCGAAGGCATAGATGCGGCTATGTTCGAGGAAGCGTCCGACGATGGACTTGGCGTGGATGTTGTCGGAGAGGCCGGGGACGCCCGGCCGCAGGCAGCAGATGCCGCGCACGACGAGATCGACCCGCACGCCAGCCTGACTGGCGTCGTAGAGCGCGTCGATGATCATCGGGTCCACGAGCGAGTTCATCTTCAGCCAGATGGCGGCAGGCTTGCCGGCCTTGGCGAAGGCGATCTCCTCGGCGATGTGCTCCAGGAGCTTCTTCTTGAGGCTCAGGGGCGAGATCGCCATGGCCTCCAGCTCCTGCGGCTCGGCATAGCCGGTGATGAAGTTGAAGATACGGGCGACGTCGCGGCCGATCACCGGATCGTCGGTGAAGTAGGACAGGTCCGTATAGATGCGCGCCGTGATCGGGTGATAGTTGCCGGTACCGACATGGCAGTAGGTCACGAGGTTCTCGCCCTCGCGGCGGATCACCATGGACAACTTGGCGTGGGTCTTCAGCTCGATGAAGCCGAAGACCACCTGCACGCCGGCCCGCTCGAGGTCGCGGGCCCAGCGGATGTTGGCCTCCTCGTCGAAGCGGGCCTTGAGCTCGACCAGCGCCGTGACGGACTTCCCGGCCTCGGCCGCCTCCGCCAGCGCCTTGACGATGGGCGAGTCCGACGAGGTGCGATAGAGCGTCTGCTTGATGGCGACGACGTTGGGGTCGCGCGCCGCCTGATTGAGGAACTGCACCACCACGTCGAAGCTCTCGTAGGGGTGGTGGACCACCAGGTCCTTCTGGCGGATCGCCGCGAAACAGTCGCCGCCCTGGTCGCGGATGCGTTCGGGATAGCGCGGCGCATAGGGCACGAACTTCAGGTCCGGCCGTTCCAGCGAGACGAGCTGGGAGAGTTCGTTCAGCGCCAGCACGCCCTCGACGCGGAAGATCTCGTCATCGACCACGCCGAGCGCGCCGGCGATGAAGTGCCGCAGGTCGTCGGGCATGGAGGCCTCCGCCTCGAGCCGGATCACCGAGCCGCGCCGGCGCCGCTTCAAAGCCGATTCGAAATGGCGGACGAGGTCCTCGGCCTCTTCCTCGATCTCGAGATCGCTGTCGCGGATGATGCGGAAGGCGCCCTGTCCCTTCACATCGTAGCCGGGGAAAAGCCGGTTGATGAAGAGGCCCACCGTCTGCTCGAGCGTGACGAAGCGGCGCGCGCCGGTCTCGGCGAGGTCCGGCAGCTTGATGAAGCGGTCGATCTTCGCCGGCACGCGGATCAGCGCCCGCATCGGCCGCCCGTCGGCCATGCGCTGCAGGGCGAGGGCCACGGTGAAGCCGAGGTTGGGAATGAACGGGAAGGGATGGGCCGGGTCGATGGCGAGCGGCGTGAGCACGGGGAAGACGTGGCCGAGGAAATGGTCCTCGAGCCAGGCGCGCTCTGCCTTGGTCACGTCCGGTGCATCGACGAGCACGATGCCCTCGTGCAGCACCTCCTCGCGCAGCTCCCGCCAGCGCTTCTGCTGGTCGGAGGCAAGGCTCGCTACCGCCTCGGAGATCTTCGCCAGCTGCTCTACCGGGGTCAGCCCATCCGGCGAGACGGTTCCGACGCCCTGCAGCACCTGCCCGCGCAGACCCGCCACGCGCACCATGAAGAACTCGTCGAGGTTGTTGGCCGAGATGGACAGGAAGCGAAGCTGTTCGAGCAGCGGATGATTGCGGTTGGAGGCTTCCTCCATGACCCGGCGGTTGAACTGCAGCCAGGACAGCTCGCGGTTGATGAAGCGCTCCGGCTTGTCGCGCAGGTCGCTCTTGGCCACCTCCTGCGCCACCTCGCGCACCGCCGACGCCGCCGCCTGGGCCTGGCTGCGGCCAAAACCCTTGACCTCGGCGGCCACGCGGGCCGTTGCATCCTTCTTGGTGTCGCCAGCCGTCATTGGAGCCCCGCGGTGAACTGCGCCACCCATCACCCGCCATCATGACGGGACTGTGACGACCGTCAAACAGGTCGCGGACCCCAACGGCTCAGATGAGGTTCGGTTGCATGATCCGGTCGAGGACCTGGGCTGCGAGAGGCCGCGTCAGCCGCCGGCCCGTCTCCAGCGCCTCCCGGTCCAGCGCCGCCACCAGGCGCCGTGCCGCGTCGAGCGAGCGCTCCATCCGCCGGGCGAGAAATTCCACCACGTCCGCGTCGACCACCAGCTGCCGGTCCGCGAAGAGCTTCACCAGCACGGCGCGCAGGAGCCCGTCCTCCGGTTCGGCGAGGGCGACGGAGGGCAGCGCCCTCAGGCGCGAGGCGAGATCCTTCAACGCGACGCCCCAGGAGACCGGCGCCTCCCGTGCCGTCATCAGCACGAAGGCGTCCTCCTCCCGCGCGCTGTTGAGGAGATGGAAGAGCGCCACTTCCGAGGTCTTCGGCCCGGCATCTTCCAGCAGCAGCGCGCCGGTCGCGAGCGCATCACCCGGCGCGGTGCCGGCGAGGTCGCGGGCGGCGAGCCGGCGCGCGCCTGCGAGATCCGCCCAGATCGCGCCGAGATGGCTCTTGCCTGCGCCCGGCGGGCCGACGAGCGCGACCACCCGCGCCGGCCAGTCCGGCCAGGACTCGACGAGTTCGAGGGCCGTTTCGTTGCAGGGCGCGGCGAGGAAATCGTCCCGCGACAGGCTTTCGGGCAAGGCGAGGTCCAGCGCCATCTGGCGCGGCCCGCCCCGCGGTGCGGTGGCAACCATGCGTCACATCTCCGGCCGGCCCGGACCCTCGTGCGGCCGCGGCCGCGCGACACCCGTGAACAGCGGGCTGGCGAGGTACTGCCGGATCGCGAACCGCGTCAAGACGCCGAGCGAGGCGGCGAGCGGCACGGCCAGCATCAGCCCGGCGAAGCCGAACAGAGCGCCGAACGAAAACAGCGCGAACATCAGCCAGACCGGGTGCAGGCCGACGGATTCGCCGACCAGGTTCGGATAGAGCACATAGGCCTCGAAGAAGATGCCGATGCCGAAGATGGCGAGGATGACGATCACCATGGTCCAGTCCGGCCAGAACTGCACGATGGCGACGCCCACCGCCAGCGTCAGGCCGGTGATCGAGCCGACATAGGGGATGAAGCTGAGGAAGCCCGTGCCGAGGCCGATCAGCAGGCCGAAATTGAGCCCTGCCCCGCTCAGCGCCATGCCGTAGTAGATCATCAGCACGAAGCAGACGGTGGCCTGCCCGCGCACGAAGCCGGCCATGGCGACGTTCATCTCGCGCATCAGGCCGAGGATCGTCTCCCGGTGCTGCAGCGGCAGCCAGGAATCGATCTTCTCCATCATCCGCGGCCAGTCTTTCAGCAGGTAGAAGGCGACGACGGGCGTGATGATGAAGAGGCCGAAGATGTAGATGAAGGTGGCACCGCCCGCCCACAGGCTCTGCTGGACGAAGCTGGCGATCCAGCCGGTGGACTGCGTGACGAGTTCGGCGACGCTGCGCGAGACGTCGGGCAGCCGGTCACCGAGCACGCGCTGCAGCCATTCGCGGTTCTGTTCGGTGGCCAGCGCCTGGAGCTGCACCACATAGCTCGGCAGGCGGGCGACGAAGGCGGTGAGCTGGTTGGCGAGAACCGGGACGATGACCACCGTCAGCACGATGAAGACGACGACGAAGGTGCCGATCACCGCCAGGGCCCCGGCGACGCGCGGCACCTTGAGTCTCTCCAGCCGGCTGACGATCGGATCGAGGAAATAGGCCAGCGCCAGTCCTGCGATAAAGGGCAGCAGGATGCCGCGCAGCACGTAGAGCGACAGCGCCAGCACGGCGAGCCCGCCGATCCAGAAGCCGACCTGTCTCTGCAACGTCAAAGGCGGAACCTCTCTGGCTCGGGAAGCGGCGGCAGGGGCACCGTCGCAAGGCGGACGGCGGCTTTCAAGCGCCGATTGGCGGCATCGTGCCGCTCAGTTCGCCATGTGGCGCGTCCAGCTGACGAGATAGGCGCCAGCCGAGGCGAGGGTGAGCGCCGCCACCGCCCACATGCAGAGGAAGATGGCCCAGTCCAGGTCGATCTTCAGGCCCTTGGCGGCCAGCACCAGCGCGGCGAAGACGATCTGTGCCACCGTATTGGCCTTCGAGACCATCAGCGGCTGGATGGTGAGCGGCCGCTCGATCAGCGTCGAAAGGACCACCGCCCCGACGATCATGATGTCGCGCGAGACGACGAGGATCGCGACCCACGGCGGAATGAAGCCGAAGATCGCCAGCGACACGTAGATCGAGACGATCAGCGTCTTGTCCGCCAGCGGATCGAGATAGGCGCCGAGTTCGGTCTGCTGGTCGAAATGCTTGGCGATATAGCCATCGACCGCGTCGGTGATGCCGGCGATGACGAAAGCGGCCAGGGCGAGAGCCATCTGCCCCTGCGAGATGGCCCATACCACCACCGGCACCAGCAGGATGCGCAGCAGCGTCAGAAGATTGGGAATGTTCACTGTTGCGCTGTCGCGATAGCCCCCGGGAACGCGACATTAGAGTGCGCGCCCCCCACTGCCAAGGCGGCGGAACGGCACATCGAACGCGCAGCCGTCAGGCCGCGTCGCAGCGCCGCACGAAGGCCTGGATGCGGCCGATAGAGAGCGGATCGGTGAGGAGGGGCGCATGGCCCTGGCCCTGCACGGTCAGGACGTCGAGATCGGGGCGCCTGTCGGCCATGGCGCCGACCGTCGCCGCGCTGAGGATGTCGGAATGCTCGCCGCGGATCACCATCACAGGCACGGCGGCGAGGCCGTCGAACTGCGGCCAGAGGGTCGGCATGGGCGCATCGAAGCTGACGCTCTCCAGGGTCTTCGCCAGCGCCGGATCGAAGGCGGCGGCGAGCCGCCCGTCGCGCTCCGTCCAGATGCTGCCCGCCTGGCCGCGCCAGTCGGCGTCGGTGAGTGCGGGAAAGCGCGACTGGCCGATGCTCTTCAAGAGCGCCACTGCCTCGTCCCAGGTGGCCGGCTCCGGCAGGCGACCGAGATAGCTCTTGATGCGGGCGAGCCCCGCCCCCTCGATCACCGGGCCGATGTCGTTGAGGATCGCCCCGGCGAGGAGCGTCGGGCGCGCCGCGGTCGTGAGCATGGTCAGGAGGCCGCCGCGCGAGGTGCCGAGGAAGACGGCGCGGGCGAGACCGAGCACCGTCGTCACCGTCAGGAGGTCGTCGAGTTCCACCGGCAGGGCATAGTTACGCCAGTCGGGATCGGCGGCGGAGAGCCCGCGTCCGCGATAGTCGAGGGCCACCACCTGCCGCTCCTCGGCGAGCGCCCGCGCCACCACGTCGAAATCGCCGGAATTGCGCGACAGGCCCGGCAGGCAGAGCACCGGCAGGCGCCCGTCCTGGGGATGGCCGTAGAGCCGCGCATGGAGCTTCAGCCCGTCGCTCGCCGTGACGAAGCGGCTCTCGTACGCGCCCTCCCCCGCCACGGCCGCCATCACGGCTTCTTCGGGTCGATGGCGATGCGGATGGAGAGCTCGCGCAGTTGCTTCGGGCTCGCCTCGTTCGGCGCGCCCATCAGCAAGTCCTCGGCACGCTGGTTCATCGGGAACAGCGAGATTTCGCGCAGGTTCTGCACGCCGCAGATCAGCATGACGATACGGTCGATGCCCGCCGCCATGCCGCCGTGCGGCGGGGCGCCGTAGTGGAAGGCGCGGTACATGCCGCCGAAGCGCTCGATCACCGTCGCCTCGTCATAGCCGGCGAGTTCGAAAGCCTTGACCATGGTCTCGGGACGATGATTGCGGATGCCGCCCGAGGCGATCTCGTAGCCGTTGCAGGTGATGTCGTACTGGAAAGCCTTGATCGACAGCGGATCCTGCGTCTTCAGGGCATCGAGGCCGCCCTGCGGCATGGAGAAGGGATTGTGCGAGAAGTCGACCTTCTTCTCGTCCTCGTTCCACTCGTAGAAGGGGAAGTCGACGATCCAGGCGAGTTCGAACCGGTCCTTGTCGATGAGGTTGAGCTCCTCGCCCACCTTTGTGCGGGCGAGCCCCGCGAACTTCACGAACTTCTCCGGGTCACCGGCGACGAAGAAGGCGGCGTCGCCCTCCTTGAGGCCGAGCTGCTCGCGGATCGCCGCGGTGCGCTCCGGGCCGATGTTGTTGGCGAGCGGCCCCGCGCCTTCGCCGCCCTCACGCCACATGATGTAGCCGAGGCCCGGCTGGCCCTCGCCCTGCGCCCAGGCGTTCATGCGGTCGCAGAAGGCGCGCGAACCGCCCGTCGGGCCCGGAATGGCCCAGACCTGGTTCTTCGTGTCCTCCAGCAGGCGGGCGAAGACCTTGAAGCCCGACCCGCGGAAGTGCTCGGAGACGTCCTGCATCACCAGCGGATTGCGCAGGTCCGGCTTGTCCGAGCCGTATTTGCGCATCGACTCGGCGTAGGGAATGCGCGGGAACTCCTTCGTCACCGGCTTGCCCTCGGCGAAGTCCTCGAAGACGCCGCGGATGACCGGCTCGACGGCGGCGAAAACGTCCTCCTGCTCGACGAAGCTCATCTCGAGGTCGAGCTGGTAGAACTCGCCCGGCAGGCGGTCGGCGCGCGGGTCCTCGTCGCGGAAGCAGGGCGCGATCTGGAAGTAGCGGTCGAAGCCGCTCATCATGATGAGCTGCTTGTACTGCTGGGGCGCCTGCGGCAGGGCGTAGAACTTGCCGGGATGGATGCGGCTCGGGACGAGGAAGTCGCGGGCGCCCTCCGGCGAAGAGGCCGTGAGGATCGGCGTCTGGAACTCGAAGAACCCCTGCCCCTTCATGCGGCGGCGGATGGCGTCCACCACCTCGCCGCGGGTCATGATGTTCTTGTGCAGCTTGTCGCGGCGCAGGTCGAGGAAGCGGTACTTCAGACGCGTCTCCTCCGGATACTCCTGCTCGCCAAACACCTGAAGCGGCAGTTCGTCGGCCTTGCCGAGCACTTCGAGGTCGGTGATGAAGACCTCGACGTCGCCGGTGGGGATCTTCGCGTTCTTCAGGCCCTCGTCGCGCGCCTTCACCTTGCCGTCGATGCGGATGACCCACTCGGCGCGGCAGGCCTCCAGCGCCTTGAAGGCCGGCGAATCCGGATCGGCCAGGCACTGGGTAATGCCGTAGTGGTCGCGCAGGTCGACGAAGAGGATGCCGCCATGGTCCCGGATGCGGTGGCACCAGCCGGACAGGCGGACGGTCTCGCCCACATGGGCGGCGCGCAGCTCGCCGCAGGTCTTGGAGCGATAGCGGTGCATGGAAGCCTCGAGGTCTCGACGGCGGCGCGGAGAGCGCGGCCCAACAATTCAGCGTCGCGTCCCTTTAGCCGATGGATGCGCCCGCTTCAAACGGAAGCGGCACGGCGGCAAGCAGCGGAGGGGACGATGGAATTCCGCCGCCCGTCGCCGGTCAGCGGGCGATGATCTCGATGCGCCGGTTGCGCGCCTTGTTCGCCGGCGAATCGTTCGCCACCAGCGGCTTCGACGCACCATGCCCTTCGGACAGGAGGCGGCTCGCCTCGACGCCCTGGCGGACCAGAACCGCGACCACGGCCTGGGCCCGGCGGTGGCTCAAATCGACGTTCTGCGCGGCGACGCCATCGGAATCCGTGTGGCCCTCTACAGAGAAGCGCATCGTCGGACAGGCCGCCATGAGCGCGGCGATGCGGCGGAGCCGGGCCTGGCTCTCAGGGCGCATGACGTCGCGGCCAAACTGGAAGACGATGCCGCCATCCGCCATTTCGCGGGTGATCTGCGCGACGCAGGCCGGGGCTGCCGGCGGCGGTGGGGGCGCGGCGGCGGCCGGAATGGGGAGAGCGGGCGCAGTTATCGTGTGCGCGACCGTGAAGCCGTAGGGTGCCGAGCCCTCGATGGCGGCGCGCACGGCGACGGCAGCCGTCGGCGACGAGGCTTCGCCGGAGACGATGAGACGGGTGTCGCGAAGGTTCGCGCGCCCGCGCTCGAGGAAGACGAGCTGGCCCATGGCCGCGACGGCGGCAGGCGCGAAGCCGTCCGGCGCGCCGGCCGCGACTTCCTGCGCGTCGGTGAGGGCCAGCGGCGCGAACAAGGCCTCGGCCGCGGCGCGAATCTCCGCACGCGCGGCCTCAGAGGGTACATAGCCTTGCAGCCGGACACCGGACGCGGTCTTCTCGGCGAACCAGTCGTAGGGCGACACGACGGGAGCCGCCACGGCGGCGCGCGCCAGGGTCAGCCCCGCCGGCAGCGCACCGGCAAGCGCGAGGTTGACGGCGGCGAAGCCGGCCCGGTCCGTCGGCCGGCCTTCCAGCGTCAGCGCGCGATCGGCGATGGACGCCGTTCCCGCGGTCAGCCGGGCGAGCTGGGTGAACGCAAAACGTGCGGCGGCAGCCCGATCGAAACCGTCGGGAGCACCCGCCGCGACGACCAGCCCGTCGGTGACGGAGCCGAGGCCGAGCGAGCCGGCGAAGGCGACGAGCACCCGCCTCTCCTCTTCCTCCGCGACGACACCCGACAGCGCGAGCCCGCTGCCCGTGCGCTCCATGGTGAGCGTGAAGGGCTTCACGACCGGCGGCAGCAGGGCCTGGCGACGCAGCCGCAGGCCCTCGGGGAGCACCGCGAGGGCCGCGGTGACGGCAGCCTGGCCCGAGAGACCATCCGGGCGGCCCTCGACGTCGATCTCGCTGCCGGAGAGGAGCACGGCGCCAGGCTTGAGACGCGCGGCGAGGCCCGCCGCGAAGGTCGCCGCCGATGAAAAGCCCGGGGGCGCGTCGGGGGCGAGCATGGTCGTGTCGATGACCGAGACGTCGGCCGCGGCCGCGCGGATCGCGCCGAGGACAGCCTCGCGCAGGGCCTCGTCGGGCACGGAGCCGCCGAGGACGACGACGTCTCCCTCGCGGACGACCGAGAGCTGGGTGGGTTCGGCGGCCTGCGCCAGGGCCGGCCCAGGCGCGCCGGCGAGGGCCAGGACCGAAAGGGCGGCGAGGCCAAGGAGACGACGGGCGAAGCGCCGCCCTCCATCCCGCCAGCGGATCGTCACCATGCCTGCTCTCCCCTCGTGGTGCGGACGGCACACCGCCTTGGGGCAGCCCGCGAATCCGCCGGGAGAATAGCGCGACGGAAGCGCCGGCACCACGGACGGCTGCGGCCGGCAGTCGTCAGCCCCGCTTGATTCGATTCCTTGAAATTCCCGCGCAAGACATTGACGTGTCTTGGCTTCTGGCGCGAGAGCCACTCGCCGCACGAGGCCGGAGGCACCCCCGCGAACGGCCAGCATCGCGCGCTCTGCATCCTGATCTGAGCACAAAAAAGAACCCCGGCGGTTTCCCGCCGGGGCCTTTGAGACTGGAACCGGTCTTTCGACCGGACCCGATCAGAAGTTGCGCTGGACGCGGAACACGCCGGACCAGGCGCCCTGCGTGCCGATGACCTGAGCACCGGTGTAGCCGATGCCGGAAGCGCGCGAGTTCAGGTTCGTGTAGACGACCTCGACACCGAGGTCGAGGTTGCGAACCGGCGACCAGATGGTGTTGACGCCAACCTGCCAGAACTTGATGTCGTTCAGGTTGTTGCCGACGGCGCCAGCGACGCCCGGAGCGTCGATGCTGACGTACTTACCCCACAGGGCCGACCGCAGAGCGGGGGTCCAGAAGTGGCGGAAGCCGGCATGGATGCCCCAGGACTTCGACAGGGCAACGCGGTCGGTGGCGGTCAGAAGACCGTCAGCGTAGAGACCCGTGACCAGACCGGCGCCGATGGCGTTACGGGTCTGGACGAGGCCGTCCGAGTTATCCTGGTGAGCCGTGTAGGCGATGGCGCCTTCACCGTAGGCAGCCTGCAACCACAGCACGTCGCCGCGGGCGAGCATGTCGAGGTTCAGGCGGACGCCGGCGCCGACAGCCCAACCGGAAGCCGTGCGGTTGAAGCCGCCAGCGTTCGTGGTGCGGACCTCGTGATAGGCGGCCATGACCTGGGCGGAGCCCCAGCCCTGGTCGACGCGCAGGTTACCGACGACGTCGGGGATGACGTTGCCGTTGTACACGACGCCGTTGGCCTGCGACGGAGCGGTGATCGCGCCGGCGCCGCTGATGGCACCGAGAGCGCCGATGCGCTTGAACTGCGGATCTTCGACCGACACCGTGGCCGAGAAGCCCGAGCCGAACGAGGCAGTGTAGGCGATGAGGTTCGAGGAACCGCGGGCCGGGTCGAAGGCCGAGCCGGCAGCCGTCACGAACTGGACGTCGCCCTGGTAGAAGTTGAAGAACGAGGCCGAGTTACCGAAGGTGAAGCCGGCGAACTGGATGAAGGCGCGCGACATGTAGGTCGCGGAAGCCTGCACCGTCGAACCCTGGCCGGTCGCGGCGTTCAGAAGGGCACCCTGGAGGGCGTTGCCGCCCGGGCCGCGCTGGACGAAGAACTCGCCGTAGGCGCGCAGGAGGCCGTACTCGGTGTTCGAGCGGGCGTCGAAGTTCAGCAGGAGGCGGGTACGCGTCGAGTAGACGTTGGTGCCCGGGGTGAACTGCTGAGCCAGGTAGCTCTCGTGACGGACGTAGCCGCCGATGCGAAGGCAGGTGTCGGTACCCGGGATGAAGAAGAAGCCCGCGCCGTAGGTGTCGCAGATGCGAACGTACTCGGCGGGAGCAGCCTTGCCCGGGAGATCCGCTGCCTGAGCGCCGGTCAGGCCGATAAAGCCTGCGGCAGCGCCGAGAAGAAGGCTCTTAACCGTCTTCATTGTGTAGACCTCCAAATGTTTCTCCTGAGGGAGCTTGGTTCCGCGCCTTTTGACGGCTTTGGTTCCGATATTCCCCGTGTGGCCGCCTTTTCTGCTGTCGTGGCAACTTGCCGTTCGACCCCAGGAAGGGCGGTGCGACCGGGGTGCCCCCCTTCGTCGCAGGGTCACCATTACCGATGCCCCGGTGCCGATCAATCGAAAGAACACCTCCAAACAGGCCCCCGGCAGGCTTTGGCCGTCACTGTTGCACGAAGGACACGGGCGTCTTAACCACGGCCAAAGCCCGGGAAACCTGCTCAAGTTTATGAAAATCATCGGCTTTCGGCCATTCACGGGGCCGTGAGCACGTTAACGGCCAATGCCGCGGCCCGCCCTGCGATAGGGGCCCCCAGGGCAGGGAACCTTGCTGTCGCGGTGTCGCTGCACCGTTCGGAATCGGCGGCAGACGGACCGGCAGGGCGGAAACCCGCCCGTTTCCACGCCGAATCGTCGGTCGGGGGCGTCGGCTCGGCGCCCGTCGGCCCGCATGAAGCGACTCGGCGCTGCCCCGTGCCGGCAATTGGCCCCTCGGAAGCGTGCCGCTCAGGGGGGTGACGAGCCTTCTTCTCGGCGCTGCTGCGGGCTTCGTTGCCCTCACCGGTGCTCAGGCAGCGGATCTCCCGGGCAAGGCTGCTCCCGCCGAATACGTGCGCATCTGCGACACCTACGGCGCGGGCTTCTTCTTCATCCCGGGCACCGACACCTGCCTTCGCATCGGCGGCTACGTCCGCATGGATGCCTACGCCACCCAGACGTTCGGTGCCGGCACCAATGCCTACACCACCCGTACCCGCCTGCTGCTGAACTTCGATGCCCGCTCGAACACCGAGTACGGCCTCCTGCGCGCCTACGGCGAGTTCTTCATCCAGCGCGGCCCGTCGAACAACGTCGTCCCGGCGACCCTCGCCACCGGCGCCGGCTCGACCGGTCAGGCTTCGGCCGCCTACATGTCCCGTGCGTTCATCCAGTTCGCCGGCTTCACCTTCGGCAACTCGGCCTCGTTCTTCAACTTCTACCAGGGCGACGTCCAGTTCGTGGCTTCGTCGGGCTCCGCCATGGACCCGTCGCGCAACTCGTCCAACCTGATCGCCTACACCGCTTCGTTCGGTTCGGGCTTCTCGGCCACGATCTCGGTCGAGGATCCGCAGTTCCGTCGCATCGGCGCGATCGGCTCGCTCACCACGGCCGCCTCGCAGACCAACGGCGTCGTCTACAACGGCAACCAGATCCCGGACATCGTGGGTAACCTGCGCGTCGACCAGGGCTGGGGCTCCGCCCAGGTCATGGCCGCCTATCACGAGGTGCGCACCAACCTGACGGCTGTCGCTCCGACCACCGGCGCTTCGACCTCCGGCTGGGCTGTCGGCGGCGGCGTTCGCCTGAACCTCGACATGCTCGCCCGCGGCGACGTGCTCTGGCTGCAGGCCACCTACGCTGACGGCGCCCTCGGCTACGTCTTCACGAACGACAACTCGGACGGTCTCATCCAGACCCGCCAGGCTGTCGGCGTCGGTCTCGTCAGCGCTCTCTATGCCGACGGCAACCTGAACGCGGCCGGCACCGGCATCGTGAAGTCGAAGGCCTGGGGCATCCATGGTGGCTTCCGCCACTTCTGGACCCCGGCTCTCCGCTCGGCCATCTGGGGCAAGTACGTCAACATCGACGCCCCCTCCGTCGCCACCAGCAACCTCGCCGACATCCGCTTCTGGCAGGTTGGCGTGAACACGATCTGGTCGCCGGTTCGCAACCTCGACCTCGGCGTCGAGGTCGTCTACTCGAACCTCAGCGCGCGCCAGAACGGTTCGGGCAATGCGGCCGTCGTCTCGAACGGCATCTCGAGCCAGGGCAATGCCAACGCCTGGTCGGGCATGTTCCGCGTCCAGCGCAACTTCTGATCCGGCCCGGTCGCAAGACCGGTTCCAGACCGACAGACCCCGGCGGGCGACCGCCGGGGTTTTGCCTTTTCCGATGGTGCCTGTTCGCGCAGACGCAGGGCGGAAAATCCGCCCTCCCCTCAGACCGGAGGCCGGATCTTGCGCAACTCGGATTCCATCGCGGCGATCGAAACCGCGCCGTAGCGTCGGGAGGTCGTTGGCTGGGCATGGCCGACGATCGCATCGGTGATCTTTTCGGGAATGCCGGCCGCGAAGGCCTGCTCCTTGAACCAGTGCCGCCAGGCATGGTTCGGATCCTTCTTCGCCGCGCGGCCGATTTCGAGACCGAGCCCGTGCAGCCATTCGGTCACCCGGCGGATCGTCGAACGGGCGGGATTGTAGGGTCGGGCGCCCTGCCCGACCGGCGGATTGCTGCCCGATCCGGACACTGCGCCGTCGGATTCGCCAAAAAAGAGCCGTTCGCGCTGCGTTTTCTCGACGAAAGCGAGGAACCCGCGCTCGAGGATCGCCGGATGGATCGGCACGATCCGCTCCGACGCAGCGGTCTTGATCGGGCCGGCCTGCCGGCTGATGCGCAGGCACCACACGCCTTCCACCTCGATCACGTCCTGTTTGCGCAGGTTGGCGATGGCCGCGACCCGGCTTCCGGTCATGGCGGTGAGCCAGGGAATCCAGCGGCGCGAGGGAATCGTCTGGCGGTCGGCGGCCGACAGGATCGCCCTCGCCTCGTCTGAGGAAAAGGCCGACATGGTCTCGGCCGCGGCGAGCCGGTCGGCCTTGAACTTGACGCCGATCGTCGGGTTGGTCGGAACGAGCTCGTTCTCGACGCCGAAATGATAGATCGCCCGCAGCGCGGCGAAGTCGGAGTGCCTGGCCGTGCGGAGCCTTCGACCGTTCGCGATCAGATGGTCGCGATAGGCCCTGATGTCGTGGGAGGTCACGTCGGCCGGCCGGTCATGACCGAGAAACGTGGCGAAACGGGTGATCAGCACCTGCCAGTACGGCGGCGTCGTCGGTGCACCGCCGGTGCTCAGATGATAGCGCGACCAGGCGGCGAAGAGCGCGGCGAAGGTCGTCACGCCGCGATCGCGCTCAGGGGCGGGAACGGGAATCGGGTTCGGCCGATGCAGAACGACGACCGAAGCGGGGCTTGCCGACGCGGCCGGCCGCGGCGCGGCCGCCGGCTCTCGTGTCCTGGTGACCTGCCCCGTCTGGCGGGACTGAAGGAGCGCCGACATGATCTGGATCGACACCGACATGACGATGTCCTTGGCCTCCCTGAAGGAGGCGCAGTTCAGCGGCAGGGGGATGTCCTCCCCGATCACCACGGAAAACCGCAGGCCTTCCACGTCGACGTCCACCGAGTGGCCGTCGAACTCCCGCCGCACGGCGGGCGGGATGGGCGGCGTGAAGGTCACGCTCCCCCCGTCTGCAAAATTCACCAGTGGTTCGCCACGAACCGCCAACACGACGCATTCCCCCTTCGGCAGGCCCGAAGGCCCGCATGCAGACTCAGACAGGGTGGTCTCGGCACTTCAAAGGAAAGTGAACTTCCCCATCGGCACCCAAATCCCATCCGTGCACCGGTGCAAATGCCAGTTGTTTTCACATGGCTTCTCTGCACAGTCATAGTATCAACTTTCCGTAACGGAGAGGGAAGCACCAAGGAATTGTAACTGCGTTGTCATAGTGGCGATTTCTGCTTGCCGCTCTTGGGCGTTTTCCTAAGAGAGGAACAACAGTCACGCTTGGCCGTACTGGAGCACCGCCCGCAAGCGTTGCGCTTTCGACATGCGGGGAGAACAACCGTGGAGCGGTCCATTTGCCGCCCATGACCATCACGGAGCCGTGAGCCGAACGGCAATTTCGCGCAAAAGTGGTTTCTAGCTACCGCTGCAACGCGTTGTCTCTAGGAAAATTCGCCGCTTCATGTGGCGACCGGCGTGCTCCTCACGGGACTCGGCGGCTGCCCAAAGAGGCGATTGCAACCGGAAGCTGCCGGCGCAAAATCCTGCAATGGGACGACAGCCCTGCCGAAGGCGGCTTCCGTCTCCCCGGCAGAGGGCGGTCCGACCGGCCCGGCCTCACGCCTTGACCGGCTCCGGCACGTCGTAGGCCGTCGTCGACTTGATGCGCTCCATGGCGAAGCGCGAGGTGACGTTCTTCAGCGGGATGGTGTCGATCAGCCGCTTGTAGAAGGCGTCGTAGGCCGCCATGTCGGTCACCACGACGCGCAGCATGTAGTCCACGTCGCCGGCCATCCGGTAGAACTCCATCACCTCCGGCATGCCGGAGACGGTGTCGGCGAAACGCGCCAGCCACTCGCGCGAATGGTCCGAGGTTTCGATGGAGACGAAGACCGTCAGGCCGAGCCCGAGCTTCTCCGGCGAGACCAGCGCCACCCGCTTGATAATGTAGCCGAGCGCCTCGAGCTTCTGGATCCGTTTCCAGCACGGCGTCTGCGACAGATTGATCCGCGAGGCGAGCTCGGCGATCGAGATGCTGGCGTCGTCCTGCACGATCGTCAGGATCTTGCGGTCGGTGGCGTCCATGGTCCGCTCCTCGGGACGGGCGCCCGGATATCGACGCCCCGTAGAAAACCGTTCCTATACGGATGCGACAACTTGGCACAATCAGAAAATTATTCTTCGCTGGGCATACGAGCGGTGACGCGCCGGAATGTGCCTCACGACGCTTGCATCGACGCGGGCCTGCCAGCACCTTGGGGCCGCAGCGGCCGTGACAAGGCCGCGGAGGAGATGCCATGCCCCTGATGCCTGCCCCGGCTCCGCGCCGGCCGTCGCCCGCCGCCCGTCAGCGGAGGCCCGCACGATGAGCGCCCCCAGCACGTCCCTCTCGCTCGCGGGTCTCAACGCCCTCGTCATCGGCGGCTCCAGCGGGATCGGCGAGGCCATCGCGCACGGCTATGCCGAGGCCGGCGCCCGCGTCGCCATCGCCGCCCGCAGTCCGGACAAGCTGAACGAGGCCGCGGCGCGCCTCGCGGCGGTCTCGCCCGGCGCCAAGGGCTATGTCGCCGACGTCACGGACGGCGCGGACCTCGCCCGTCTCGCGGAGACCGTGACGCGCGATTTCGGCCCCATCGACGTGCTCGTGCCCTGCCAGGGCACCACGATCATCAAGCCGACCCTCGACTTCACCCCCGAGGAAGTCGACCTCATCTTCCGCACCAACCAGACCAGCGTCTTCTTCTCCTGCACCGTTTTCGGCCGCATGATGCTGGAGCGCGGCAGCGGCGCCATCATCAACATCGCCTCGCTCTCCGCCCATCGGGGCTGGCCGAAGGCCTGTCCCTACGCCATGACGAAACACGCGGTCGTCGGCCTCACGCAGACCCTCGCCGCCGAGTGGGCGCCCCAGGGGGTCAGGGTCAACGCCATCTCGCCGGGCTTCTTCATGACCGAGCTGAACGCCGCGAAGATGCCGCCCGACCGCAAGGAGAACGCCCTGCGGCGCACGCCGATGGGGCGCTGGGGTAAAACGCAGGAGCTCGTCGGCGCCGCGGTCTATCTCGCTTCGCCCGCCGCGAGCTTCGTCACCGGCACGGTGATCGCCGTCGACGGCGGCTATCTCGCCTCGGGCATCTGAGGTCGCAGGGCGCGCCCGCTGCGCGCCTGCGTTGCCTCGGAGGGTCGCCGTCCCCATAATGGCTGAACCGGCGCCACGGCGCCGGTTCCCCGCCATGATGACACAGGATGGAGGCGCCCCCGATGCCGCATGATACCCCGTTGATCGCCACCATCGTCGCCGGTCTGGGGCTCGCGTTCATCTTCGGCGTCATCGCCAACCGCCTGAAACTGCCGACTCTCGTCGGCTATCTCCTCGCCGGCATTCTCATCGGGCCTCATACCCCCGGCTTCATCGCCGACCAGAAGCTGGGCACGGAACTGGCCGAAATGGGCGTCATCCTGCTCATGTTCGGCGTCGGCCTGCACTTTTCCCTGAAGGATCTTCTCTCCGTGCGGGCCATCGCGGTGCCGGGCGCCGTGGTGCAGATCAGCACCGCGACGGCCATGGGCATGGCGCTGGCCTGGGCGCTCGGCTGGACCATGGGCGCCGGCATCGTCTTCGGCCTCGCCCTGTCCGTCGCCTCGACCGTGGTGCTGCTCCGTGCGCTGCAGGAGCGGCGCATCATCGAGACCGAGCGCGGGCGCATCGCCGTCGGCTGGCTGATCGTCGAGGACATCGCCATGATCCTGGCGCTGGTTCTCCTGCCGGCGCTCGCCGGCATCCTCGGCGGCGAGAACACCGCCAGCGCGGCGAGCGATCCGCTCGTGCAGTGGCTCGGCCTCGGCATCGGCGGCGTCATCCTGGTGACGCTGCTGAAGGTCGCCGGCTTCGTCGTTCTGATGCTGGGTCTGGGCCGCAAGGTCATCCCCTGGCTCCTGCACTATGTCGCCCATACCGGCTCGCGCGAGCTCTTCCGCCTCGCCGTGCTCGCCATCGCCCTCGGCGTCGCCTTCGGGGCCGCCAAGCTCTTCGGCGTCTCCTTCGCACTCGGCGCCTTCTTCGCCGGCATGATCATGAGCGAATCCGAGCTCAGCCACAGGGCGGCGGAGGAATCGCTGCCGCTGCGCGACGCCTTCTCGGTGCTCTTCTTCGTCTCGGTCGGCATGCTGTTCAACCCGTGGACGCTGGTGACCGCGGCCTGGCCGATTCTGGCGGTGCTCTTCATCATCATCATCGGCAAGTCGCTGGCCGCCTTCCTGATCGTCATCGCGTTCCGCTATCCGAAGGGCACGGCCCTGACGATTTCGGCATCGCTGGCCCAGATCGGCGAATTCTCCTTCATCCTCGCCGAGCTCGGTGTCGGGCTGAAGCTCCTGCCGCAGGAGGGCCGCGACCTCATCCTCGCCGGCGCCATCCTGTCGATCATGCTGAACCCCGCCGTCTTCGCTGCCGTCGGATGGATCAAGCGGCGCATCGACCAGGTTCCGGCGACGGCGGCTCCCGCCGCAGCTTCCTCCGATCCGGCGGCGGACATCGCTCCTGCGCCGCCGGCGCCTCCCCCCACCGACGACGAGGAGCCGCAGAGCACTGCCCTCACCGGTCACACGGTCCTCGTCGGCTATGGCCGCGTCGGCAGCCTCGTCGGCGAGGGTCTGAAGGCGAAGGGCATTCCCTATCTCGTCATCGAGGACGCGACCCGGCCCCAGGCCCGCCTGCGCCAGGAGGGCGTGGAGACCATCACCGGCAACGCGGTGCAGGGCGACATTCTCTCCAGCGCCAACATCGCCGGCGCCCGGCGCCTCATCGTCGCCATTCCCAATGCCTTCGAGGCCGGCCAGATCGTCGAGACGGCGAAGGCTGCCAACCCCGCGCTCGTCATCATCGCAAGGGCCCATTCGGACGCGGAGGTCGAACACCTCACGAATCTCGGCGCCGGCACGGTCATCATGGGCGAGCAGGAGATCGCCCGCGGCATCATCGCCGAGATCGCGCGGGCTGCGGAAAGCAATCCCCCGCCTGCGTCCATGGCCGACAGCCCGGTGGCGGCCGCCCCCCACGGGGACCTGCCCTTCGTGCCCCTCGACGAGCCCGGCACCCCGGTCGCCCCGACGACCCCGCCGCGCGAGGGCTCTCCCACCTGACTCCCCGACGCAAAAGGCCGGGCGCGGAGCCCGGCCTTGGCAAGGAGGGAGGAGGAGAGCGGCCTCAGGCCCGCTTGAGGCTCCAGGGATAGGGCGCCGAGCCGTGCGGCATGCCGGTCAGCGTCTTGCGATAGGCGGTGCGCAGGGTGAACTGGCCCAGCGGAACGGTCGCGACCTCCTCCAGCGCCAGGCGGCCGAGTTCGCGCGCAGCCTTCTGCTGGCCCGCCTCGTTCGGCGCATAGAGCCATTCCTCCGTCAGCGCCTCGGCCTTCGGGCTGTCCCACCAGCCGAACCAGCCGCGGGCGCCCTGTCCGCGCACCAGCAGCGAGGTGGCGGGCGTTCCCCAGCCCGGCGCCGGGCCGGTCGTATGGAAGATGCTCCAGCCGCCCTTCTCGACCGGCTCGCGGCTGCCGCGACGCTGGATCACCGTGCCCCAGTCGGTCTCGGCGAGTTCGACGTTCATGCCGATGCGCTTGAGGATGTCGGCGGTGACCTGTCCGAGCGGCCCGATGTCGGGGAAGTCCGTCGGATTGATGATGACCACCTTCTCGCCGGCATAGCCGGAGGCCTGCAACGCCGCCTTCGCCTTGTCGACCGACTGCGGCATCAGGTCTTCCTGCTCGCCGGTGTAGTAGGGCGTGCCCTTGGGCCAGAGGCTGCGGCAGGTCTGCCAGGCGGAGGTGTCGTCGCCCTGGGTGGCGCGCATATAGTCCTCCTGCATCGCCGCCATTCGCACGGCGGCGCGCACCTTCGGGTTGTTGAAGGGCGGGTGCAGGTGGTTGAGCCGCATGATGGCGATGCGGCCGGAGGGGTCGGTCACCTCCCGCGTGATGTCGCGCGAGCGCGCCAACAGCGGCTGCAGGTCGGCGGGCGGACGCTCCCACCAGTCCATCTCGCCGCGGATGATGGCGTTGGCCGCCGTCGAGGGGTCCGGCAGGATGTGCCACTCGATGCGCGGGAAATGCGCCACCTTTCCGCCGGCACCGCGGCTGGCGGGCTCGGAGCGCGGCACATAGCCGTCGAACTTCTCGTAGACCACGCGGCTGCCGGAATTGTACTCGCCGGCGACGAACCGGTAGGGGCCGGAGCCGACCATCTCGGTTACCTGCTTCGTGGCCTCGGTCTTGGCATGGCGCTCCGGCATGATGAAGGCCGGCGTGTCGGGCTTGCCTAGCGCGTCGAGCAGCAGCGGGAACGGCCGCTTCAGCTTGATGTCGAAGGTGCGGTCGTCGATGACCTGCGTGCTGTCGACCACCTTGCCGAGGAGCTGGCCGAAGGAATCGCGCTGCGTCCAGCGCATGATCGAGGCGATGCAGTCCTGCGACCGCACGGGCTCGCCGTCGTGGAATTTCAGGCCCGGCCGCAGCTTGATGCGCCAGCGCAGCCCGCCGTCGAGCACCTCGTGCCCCTCGGCCATCTGCGGCTGCGGCTTGAACTGCATGTCCGCCGCGAACAGCGTGTCGTAGACGTAGTAGCCGTGGTTGTTGGTGACGGTGGCCGTCGTCCAGATCGGGTCGAGAGACGAGAGGTTCGCCTGCGGGATGAACCGCAGCGTGGTCGCCCGCCAGTCCTGCGCCAGAGCCGGTGCCGCGACCAGCGAGGCCGCTGCGCCCTTCAGCAGCGTGCGTCTGTCGAACATCATCCAATCCCCCTGACCCGGCCTAGGCCGGCCTTCCCATGCGATGCGACATGGTTGCGCGCCACGCCGCGTCTGGCAACCGCGTGACGTCCCTCAGTCGAAGCCCATGAACCCGGGCATGGCGCTGATCGGCGACGCTGCCGCGAGCCTGGCGACGTCGGGGATCGGGCGGGCCGTGCGCGGATCGCCGGCGAGTTCGCGCTCCAGCGCCGCCGCCACGGCCAGCACCTTGGCGTCGCCGCCGCGGGGCCCGACGATCTGCAGGCCGAAGGGCATGCCGGCATGGTCGAGGCCGACGGGCAGAGAGATCGCGGGGTAGCCGACCGTCGTCACCGCATAGGCGTTGGCGAGCCAGTGGAAATAGGTCCGCGTCGGCGTGCCGTCGATGTCGGCCGGATAGAGCTCCGACCAGGGCCTGGGGCTCAGCGTCACCGCCGGCGACAGGATGACGTCGTAGCCCGCGAAGAAGCGGCCCCAGTTCTTGTAGAGCACCGTCTGCTGCTTCAGCGCCTTCGTCACGTCGAGCGCCGAATAGGTCAGCCCCTCCTCGACATTGGCCCGCACGTTCGGGCCGACGAGCTCGGGCGTATCCCTGACGCGCTCGTACATGCCCGCCATGAAGGCGACGGAGCGCAGCACCTCGAAGACCTCGTCGGTGCCGGTGCAATCGGGCGTCGCCTCGTCGACGCCGGCGAAGAGGTGCGCGAAGAGCCCGACCTTCTCCGCCAGCACCGCGCGGATGTGCTTTTCGGTCGGCGTGAAGCCGAAATCGGGTGTCACCGCCACCTTGAGCGAAGCGAGGTCGATCTCCGCAGGGACGGCGAAATCCTCCGGCCGGCGCACCGCCTTGCCGTGGATGGTGGTCGCCAGCGGATCGCAGGAATCGTCCGAGACCATGGTGGAGAGGAGCAGGCAAAGGTCCGGCACCGTGCGCGCCATGGGTCCGAGCACGCTTAAGGGGTTCCAGCCGAGCGGCCGCTTGTCGCTCGGCACCAGGCCGGGGGACGGGCGAAAGCCGACGATGCCGTTGAACGCGGCCGGGTTGCGCAGCGAACCGCCGGTGTCGGACCCCGTGGCGATCGGCACCATGCCGCAGGCGAGCGCCACGCCCGAGCCGCCGGAGGAGCCGGCCGCCGACTTCGTCGGATCGAAGGGATTGCCGGTCGCACCATAGACGGCGTTGCGGGTATTGGCCCCCGCGCCCCATTCCGGCGTGTTGGTCTTGCCGGCGACGATGGCGCCGGCCTCGCGCACCGAGCGGACGATGAGCTGGTCCTCCTCCGGCACGAAATCCTTGAAGATCACGCTACCGTAGGTCGTGCGCAGGCCCTTGGTGTTCTCGAGATCCTTCACGCCGACGGGAAGGCCGTGCAGGGCCCCGAGCGGCTCGCCGCGGGCCACCGCCGCGTCCGCCGCCTTCGCCGCGGCGCGCGCGGCCGCATCGTCCCGCGCCACCATGCAGTTCACGGCCGGGTCGACCGTGTCCATCCGCTTGAGGCAGCTCTCCAGGAGTTCGGTTGCGGACAGCTTCTTCGCGCCGATCAGGCGGCGGGCCTCGACGGCGGTGAGGTCGCAGGGGTTCATGACGGGCGGCACTCGGGAATGAGGAGGATCGGGGTACGCCATCCTGCGGCGGCGACGGCCGGCCTGGCAATCGCGCCAGGGCCGAGGCATGGCTGCCGCGCATGGCTCGGCGCGCACGCCCGCAGCCCTTGCATGGCGGCCTCCGCAGACGGCAGCTATGGTCCCTCTCCCCGGCCCCGCGCCGCCCATCGCACGAACGATCAGGCCTCCCATGCCGATTCCCGAGAAGATCTCCGCCCTCGCCCCCGAGATGACCGCCTGGCGCCACGACTTCCATGCCCATCCGGAGATCGGCTTCGAGGAGACGCGCACCTCCGAGATCGTCGCGAAGGCGCTGGAGGGCTGGGGCTGGGAGGTTCATCGCAACGTCGGCAAGACCGGTGTCGTCGGCCGCCTCAAGGTCGGCACCTCCACCCGCTCGGTCGGCCTGCGTTGCGACATGGACGCGCTGCCGATGCACGAGATCACCCAGCTCGCCTACCGCTCCAAATACGAGAACCGCATGCATGCCTGCGGCCATGACGGCCATACCGCCAGCATGCTTGGAGCGGCGAAATACCTCGCCGAGACCCGGAACTTCGACGGCACCGCAACCCTCATCTTCCAGCCGGCGGAAGAGGGCGTCGGCGGCGCCAACGCCATGCTCGCCGACGGCCTGTTCGAGCGCTTTCCCTGCGACGCCGTCTTCGGCTTCCACAACTCGCCGAAGCTCGACGTCGGCAAGTTCGCCATCCGTCCGGGACCCATGATGGCCGGCGGCGCCTTCTTCGACATCAAGGTGCAGGGCCGCGGCTCCCACGGCGCCCATCCCGAGCATTCCGTCGACCCGGTGCTCACCGCCTGTCAGATCGTGACGGCGCTGCAGTCCATCGTCTCCCGCAACATCGGCGCGGTCGACCAGGGCGTCGTCTCGGTCACGCGGATCGAGGGCGGAGACGCCTACAATGTCGTGCCGGACACCGCTTTCATCCGCGGCACGGCGCGCTACTTCAAGCCCGAGACCGGCAAGCTGATCGAGGACAACATGCGGCGGATGGCCAAGGGCGTCGCCGCCGGCTTCGGCGCCACGGCGGAAGTCGACTGGCGGTTGATCTTCGCGCCGCTGTACAACACCCCGGAACACGCTGATTTCGCCGCGGATGTCGCCGCCGAGCTGGTCGGCGAGCAGCATGTCGAACGCAATCGCTCGCTGATCATGGGCTCGGAGGACTTCTCCTTCATGCTGGAGAAGGTGCCCGGCGCCTACATCAACATCGGCAACGGCGATTCCGCCCAGGTCCACAACCCCGCCTACGACTTCAACGACAAGCTCCTGCCCTATGCCGCCGCCTTCTATGCGCGCGTCGTGGAAAAGAAGCTCGCCGCCGCGTGAGCCCGGTCCGGCGCCGCTTCACCATGGGGAACGGCGCCGCTTGGCCGCGGCCCGGCCGCCATGCCACAGTCTCCCGGCAGGAATGACGGGGGAAAGACCATGGATGCCTGGCTGAGCTCAGCGCTCGACTACGTGCCGCGCTGGATCGATTTTCAGGTCCAGCATGTCGACCAGCCCGGCTGTTCGATCGCCGTCGCCCATAAGGGCGAGATCGTGCTGGAAGAGGCCTTCGGCACGGCGAACCTGTCGACTGGCGAGGCGCTCACCCCCCGCCACCGCTTCCGCGTCGCCTCCCATTCCAAGACCTTCACCGCGGCCGGCATCCTGAAGCTCAAGGACCGCGGCCTGCTGCGCCTCGACGACGCCGCCGGCACCTTCGTGCAGGGCCTTCACGAGGAGGCTGCCGCCGCCACCGTCCAGCAGCTGCTGTCGCACAGCGCCGGCTATGTCCGCGACGGCGCCGACGCCGGCTATTTCAGCGATCTCCGGCCCTTCCTCACCGCCGCGCAGCTGCGCGAGGAACTGGCCCTTGCCCCGCCCCTGCCCGCCGGCCAGCGGTTCAAATACTCGAACCACGGCTACGGCATCCTCGGCCTGATCATCGAGGCGGTCACCGGCGAACACTACCGCGATTGGATCATGCGGGAGATCATCGGCCCCGCAGGCCTTTCCGAGACATATGCCGACATCGGCCTGATGAGCGAGGGCACACTGGCGAGCGGCCATTCCACCCGCCTGCCCCTGGGCAAGCGCCTGGTCATCCCCGGCACGGCTGCGACGGCGGACCTTGCCTCCGCCACAGGCTTCGTCTCGACAGCCGCGGACCTCGCGCGGTTCTTCTCGCAGCTCGCACCCGCCTCGCCCGCCGCCCTGCTCTCGTCGGCTGCCCGGCGGGACATGACCCGTCGCCACTGGCGCGACAACGAGTCGACGCTCGAGCGCTACTATGGCCTCGGCACCATCTCGGGCTCCGTCGCGGGCTGGGACTGGTTCGGCCATTCCGGCTCCTTCGCCGGCACCTTGTCGCGTACGGCCGTCTTCCCCGCGCAGGACATCGCCATCTCGGTGCTCACCAATGCCATCGACGGCCCGGCCCAGCTCTGGCTCGACGGCATCGCCCACATCCTCAAAACCTTCGAGAAGAACGGCCCCCCGACCGACGAGGTCGCCGACTGGGCCGGCCGCTGGTGGACGCTCTGGGGCGCGGTCGACCTCGTGCCGGTCGGCAACAAGGTTCTGGCCACCCCGCCCGTCCTGCACCCGCCGCTGTCCGAGGTCAGTGAGATCACGGTCACCGGGCTGGACGCCGGCCTCATCACCCGCGCGCCCGGCTTCAACCAGGCGGGCGAGGCGGCGAGCAGGGTCCGCGACGCTGATGGCGAGATCGCGCAGATCTGGCTCGGCGGCGTCCGCCTCACGGCCGAATTCGCCTTCGCCGAGGAGGCCGCCGGGCGCTACGGCGCCTGAGGGCCGTCAAAAAAAGGGTGCCCGACCCTTCCAGGCAGGGGGATCGCCGGGAAGGATCGGGCGTGAGGCCATTCCCTGGCCTCTGGACCTCGTCAGGCCGCGTGCTGCGGAAACGGCGCGTCCCAATGGGGCAGCGCCAGCAGCCGGTCATTCCAGCGCGCGACGGCGGGGTAGTCGCGGAGCGGGATATTTGCCTTCTCCGCATAGGGGAACGTGACGGCCACCGAAACGTCGGCGAGGGACAGCCGGGAGCCGAGGATAAAAGTCCTTTCGGCCATGTGCGTGTCGAGAACGGCCAGCCCGCGGCGGGTGCGGGCCAGGGCTTCGGCCTCCGCCGCGGCGTCGACCTCACCCATGCCGAACATCGGCCGGATCACGTGCTCGAAATAGAGCGTGCCCGCCTGCGGGTTGAACTCGTGCGCCGCCCAGCTCAGCCAGCGCTGCGCCTCCACCTGTCCGCGCGGGTCGGACGGCCAGAGGTCGGAGCCGGCGCCGAGGGCGAGATGCACCATGATGGCGTCCGACTCCCACAGGGCGAGGTCGCCGTCGACGAGCAGCGGCACCTTGCCGTTGGGGTTCAGCGCCCTGAAGGCAGGCGCCTTGTGCTCGCCCTTGGCCATGTCGACGGCGATGAAGTCCACCGGCGAGCCGAGATGCCGCGCGACGAAGCACGCCTTCCGCGGCATCAGCGTCTCGGCGTAGTGCAATTGCATGCGATCGGGGGAACGCGTCATGCCGGTCAGGCCTCCCGTGCCATGTAGGCTTCGAGCTTGTTGAGCGAGGCGGTCCAGCCGCGCGTATGACCGAGGCGCGCCGCCTCGTCGAAGAACTGCTCGTGGATGAGGGTGAGCATGCAGCCCTCCCCGTCGGGCCGGCAGCGCACCGTCACCAGCGAGACCCGATCGGGCGTCGACTTCCAGAACCAGGAGAAGACCAGCTTTTCGCCCGGCACGACCTCCTGGTAGGTGCCGTGGACGTCATGGCGCTCGCCGGCATAGGAAAAGCCGATGTGGAAGTCGCCGCCCACCCTCACGTCGAGGTCGGCGACCAGCATGTCGTCCGGCGTGCCGGGACCCCACCACTTCGCTAGCTTCTGCGGGTCCGTCCACGCGGCGTAGACCCGGGCGGGCGGGGCGTTGAGCCATCGCCGGAGGGTGAGGCTGGGTTTCGCCTCGGCGAGGACGCCACCGGGGCGGGCTGAAGGTGCGAGGGGCTGGGACTGGGCGGACATGTCTCTTCCTCCAGGAAGGCTTGCAGCCGGTCGAGCCGGCGGGTCCAGAAGATCTGGTAGTGCGTGAGCCAGTTCACCGCCTCCTCCATGGGAGCAGCGTTCAACCGGCAGAGGACGGTTCGCCCCGCCTTGGTGCGGGTGACGAGATCGGCTTCGGCCAGCACGTCGAGATGCTTCATCACCGCCGGCAGCGACATGGCGAAGGGCCGCGCGAGGTCGCTGACCGACATCTCCTCGGCCGAGGCGAGCTGGGCGAGAAGCGCCCGCCGGGTCGGATCGGCGAGGGCCTGGAAGGTACGATTGAGCGGCATGCCTTGATGCTTAACCATAGAGTTAAGTTTTAGGGCGGCGTCGCGCCGCTGTCAAGCAGCACGCGCGCAGTCAGGCGGCGGCGAATAGGATCCAGGGATGACCCTGTGTGTCGAGCCGGCGCGTCACGGTCACGAGGCGGGGGTCGCTGCGCGAGGTGCCGAGCGTGAAGCCCGCCCGCGCCGCCAGCGCCAGCATGCGCCGGTTGCCCGGCAACACCTCGCCGTGGAGATGGGCGGCGCGCGGCGCGATGCGGCGGGCAAGGCTCGCCAGCAGCGCCCGGCCGATCCCCCGCCCCTGCCAGGCGTCGGCGACGGAGAGCGCGAACTCGGCACGGTCGTCGGCGCCGAAGGCCGCGATCGCCTCTCCCACCATGACGGGTCCGTACGGCCCGCCGACCATCGCCGCAAGGGCGAGGACGCTGGGCCCGGCGACGAGGCGCAGCGCCTCGCGCTCGGTGATGACGTTGACGCCGCCGAGGAAGCGGCTGTGCCGCGAGGCCGGGGCGAGCTCCGCCACGTGGGCGACGAGCAGCGGCGCCTCCTCCGCGCCCAGCGGCCGGATGGTGACGACCGCGGCGTGGGGCGAGGCGCGGGCCACGCCTCAGGC
>NZ_JBQVQL010000007.1:0-83364 GCF_052440005.1 Phreatobacter sp. | reverse complement strand
GGTGGGCGCCGGCGCCGGTGGCGCGGCCGGCGGTCTCGTCGGCGCGCTCGTCGGCTCGGGCATGTCCGAGGACGAGGCTCACGGCTATGCCGAGGGCCTGCGCCGCGGCGGCACCGTGGTGACGGTGCGCGTGCGCGACGGTGGCGATGCCACCCGCATCCGTCAGGTGCTCAACGAGGGCTCCTACGACCTCACCGAGCGCTCGCAGTCCTGGCGCAGTGAGGGCTGGGCGGGCCGCGCGTCCTGACCCCCTGAAAGACCCTGACGCCGGGACCTCATCCCGGTGTCATCCTTCCGGCCCGGACGACGCCCTTGGCGCCGCTCCGGGCCGTCGTCGTAAAAGGTCTCATGGACGCTCTCACCATTCTCCGCGACGGCGGCGATCCCGTCGCCCTCGCCCGCGGACTGATCGGCCGGAAGTTCCTGGTCGCCGGGGCGGGCGGACTCATCGTAGAGACCGAGGCCTACAGCCGCGACGATGCCGCCTCCCACAGCTTTCGCGGTCCGCGGACGGCCAATGCCGCCATGTTCGGGCCGCCCGGCACCATCTACGTCTACAGGTCCTACGGACTGCACTGGTGCCTGAACATCGTCGCAGCCCCCGGCGCCGCCGTGCTCCTGCGCGCGCTCGCACCCACCCACGGTCTCGACGTCATGGCGGAGCGGCGCGGGCCAGTCCCGCCTCATCTCCTCTGCGCCGGCCCCGGCCGGCTGGCCCGTGCTTTGGGCGTGACGGGCGTGCTCGACGGAGCCTCCCTATTCGGCCCGCCCTTCGCCCTGGGGCCGGGCATCGACGCTCCCGCCGTGCTCACCGGCCCGCGCATCGGCATCAGCCGCGATACCGAAAGGCCTTGGCGCTTCGGGCTTTCGGGCAGCCGCTCGCTCAGCCGCCCCTTCCCGAAGGCCTCGCATTAGGAACGCTCTCCGCAACGGGCAGTTGTCCCAACGTCCCGGCACAGGAGAGAGCCAATGTTCATGCGCATCGACAAGCTGCAGGTCGAGCTGCCTGCCCCCAAGGCCGCCGATCCCAATGCGGCCAGCGCGCTGCAGGAGCTCCTGGGCGGCAAATACGGGGAGATGTCGACGCTCGGAAACTATCTGTTCCAGAGCTTCAGCTTCCGGTCCAAGTCGAAGCTCCGTCCGTTCTACGGTCTCGTCGCGGCGATCACGGCTGAAGAGCTCGGTCACGTCGAACTCGTCAGCAACGGCATCGCCATGCTGGCCAACGGACCCGATGATGAGATCGTCGGCCCGGGCGACCCGTCGGACGCGCCCTACGAGTTCATGAAGGACATGCGCTCGGTCACCGGCTTCGCCTCCCATGCCGGCGGCGCGACCCCGGTCAACGGGAACAGCATGAGCTGGAACGCCGATTTCGTCACGACGACCGGCAACGTCATCTTCGACCTCCTGCACAACTTCCACCTCGAGTGCGGCGCGCGTCTCCACAAGTTGCGTGTCTACGAGACGCTCAGCGATCCGACCGGCCGCGAGGTCTGCGGCTATCTGCTGGTGCGCGGCTCGGTCCACGCCCATGCCTATGCGCTCGCCCTCAAGCAGCTGACGGGCGTCGACATCGAGAAGATGCTTCCCGTGCCGAACATTCCGCTCGACCGAATTCCCGAGTGCCAGAAGTACCTGGACGAGGGCTCCCACCGCCGCCTCTACACCTTCAGCGACACCGACTATCGCGAGATTGCCGGCGTCTGGGCGGGCGAGGCCCTGCCCACGGATCCGGCCGGCGAGCTGGAGGTTGTCGAGGGCATGCCCGAGGGTGGCAAGATCCACGACCTCGAGGGCGAACCGAATGTCTTTGCGCCGGACTACGCACCGGAGGAGATGTACGAGATCGCTGCGAAGCTGTTCAAGAAATCCAGGTGAGCCCAGTCCCGGGGCTGTCATGCGCGGCCCCGGGGTTGGACCCGCACGCCGATAGACGTGTGTTAGTGCGCTCGCCGACTTGAGAGGCCACCATCGAGCGATGAACGCCAATCGAAAAAGCCGCGAATTCTGGTTGAAGCCCTTGATGGCCACCGCTGCTCCCGAACGTCAGTTCCGTCCCGGGGACTGGGTGCAGGTCCGCTCCGGGGGCGCGCCCATGCAACTGGTCGGTTACGAAGACAATGGCGACGCCCTGTGCCGCCTCGGCGAGCGAACTTTCGCCATGCCCGAACTCCTCCTGCGACCGGTCGGCGAAAAGCCCCGCCGCCGTGGTCGCAAGCCCGGCATCAGTCCGGCCAAGCTTCAGGCGGAGACCCCGCCGGAGGCCGCGGCGGGCTTCGACATCCCCCTCAAACAGTAACGCCGCCCGGGGTTCCGGGCGGCGCTGAAAGGCGTGAGCCTTGGTTCACCGGGAGCGGCGACGCATCCGGCGACGACGACGGGTGCGGGTCATCCGCGGCGCGACCGTCGGCGCAGTCGGATTCGGCGCGGCGCGTCCGCGCGGCGAGCTCCCGGCACCCGTGTCCTGGCCACCGCCGCCACCGCCGCCGGCACCACCGCCGCCAGCGCCACCGCCGGCCTGCATCTCGATCGGGCGGGCATAGGCCGCACCCGTCGCCACCGTTGCGAAGAGCGCAGCGGAGAGCGCGAAGAAATTGCGTCTGGTCTGCATCGTGTTTCCTCCGGCCGGACGGGTTCGTCCGGCATGACAATGCAACGCGGCCCGATGAGGGATGTTCGACGGGGTCTCGCGCGGCAGCCCCGCGCCCGCCTTTAGGAACCGATGGCGCGACGAATGGTTGGCGACGGTCTCTCTTTCTCTCGTGCAGAACGGACGAAACCCCATGGCACCTTCCGATGTCTATCACCTCGCCGAGATCGACCAGATGATCGAGAGGCTGCGCGCTGATCTTCGCGACATCAGCGAACGGGCCGCCAGCGCCGACGGCAATGCCAGCGAGGAGCGCCTGGCGGACATGCTGGCCACCCAGGAGGCGCGCCTGCAGGACCTGCTCGCCAAGCGCGAGGCGATTGTCGCAAGCGCCGACAAGGGGCAGGCGGAGCGCCGACCGACGTGAACTGTGCTGGCCCTGCACGGACGCCTTCGGGAGGGCCGGTGACTTCTAAGGAACAGCCACAATCCCAGGCCGTTTCCATGGGGATGCTACAACCAGACCAGATCCTTTCCGGTACCGGAGTCGATGCGATGGCGAGCTATCTCTTCGATCTGGATGAAGACGGGGCCTCCCAACCGGCCGAACAGTCCCTCGACTTTCCCACCTCCCAGGCGGCCTGCAGCGAGGCCGTGCGGGCCCTCAGCGAAATCATGGCAGAGACTCTCTTGTCCAACGGCCACAGCCGCTATCTCGCCATCACGGTTCGCGACGGTGTCGGCGCCGCCATCTTCAAGGCGTCCCTCCGGTACGACTCGCAGGTGCTCGGCACGCACGTCACCCGCGTCGAGCGCGAGTGATGCGGGAGCCTATCCAGCCCCTCGTCGCGACTCTTTCCGTCCGGGATGAGCTGTCCGCCGAGGAGGTGCGCGCCCTGCGTGACCTGCCGATCCACCTCAAGTCCTTCCAGCGGGGCGAGGAAATCGTCGGCGACCACACCCGCCCCGGCCGCAGTTCGCTCGTCATCGAAGGCACCTGCGGGCGGGTGGTGGAAGCCCGGGAAGGACGACAGATCACAGCCGTCCACGTGCCTGGAGACTTCGTCGACCTGCATTCCATGCTCCTGAAGGTGATGGACCACTCGGTCGTTGCGCTGAGCGACTGCGTCGTAGGATCGGTGCCGCACGGCTATGTCGCCAGCCTCTGTGAGCGCCACCCGCATCTGGGGCGCTTGTTGTGGCTCTCAACGGTCATCGACGGGGCGATCCAGCGCAGCACCATCGCCAATATCGGGCGGCGCTCCGCTCTTCAGAGGCTGGCCCACCTCGTCTGTGAACTCCATACGCGCCTCGGCGTGATCGGCCTCGCGTCCCCGAACGGCTTCGCCTGTTCGTTCACCCAGACCGATCTCGGCGACATCCTCGGCCTTTCCGCGGTGCACGTGAACCGCACGATTCGCGACCTCAGGAACCGCAAGCTCCTCTCCTGGTCGGGCAACCAGGTGCTGTTTTCGAGCTTCGAGAGCCTGGCGGCCTTCGCCGATTTCGATCCGACCTATCTCAACCTTCAGAAGGAGCCCCGCTAGCCCGTCGCCTCGCCTTAACAAAAAGCAATTCGCGCCCTTCGTCCCGCCGGTATCGTCGCCGCGGAGGAGGACGCATGAGCATCCGTCGGCGCCTGTTCGTACTTGGTGGCATCTTTCTTTTGCCGGTGTTCGGCGTCGGGGTCTGGAACGAGTACACCGACTATGCCCAGAGGGAGCGCCATGTCCGTGCGACCGTCGCGCAGGAGGCCCGCTACGTCGGCGCGGAGTTCGAACGGTTGCTGGACGGCGCCCGAAGCCTCGTGGAGACCATCGCCCATGTCCCCGCCGTGCAGCAGGGCGACTGGGCCGCCTGCGGCCAGCTCCTGACGACCCTGAGGCCCTTCAACCCGGGCATCCTCGCCCTCGCGGCCACCGATCCGGCGGGAACCGTCATGTGCGCCTCCGACCAGTCGCCTGGCGCAAGCCTGCCGACGGTCGGTGACCGCCCCCACTTCCGGCTCGCGCTGCAGCGAGAGAGCTTCGTCATCGGCGGCTATGCCTACGGCCGGCAGACGGCCGGGCATGTCATGCACGTGGCGGTCGTGCGCCGCGATGCCGCCGGTGCGGTGTCCGGTATCGTCTTCGCCACCATCAGCCTCGACTGGATCGCCAGCCGTTACGCCCGCTCGTCCTGGAGCGAGGATCATGTGGTGACGGTCGCCGACTCCGCCGGCACCATCCTGATGCGCCAGCCGGGCCATGACCGGTTCGTCGGCAAGCCCATTCCCGAGGCCGCCTGGTCCCGCCTGCGCCAGCTCACCGGCAATGGCAGCTTCGAGGATGTCTCCCCCCTCGACGGCGTCCGGCGGATTGTCGGCTATGTCGCCCAGGCCTCGCCGTCGCCGGGCCTGTTCATGGCCGTCGGCGTCAGCCGGCAGAGCGCCTTTGCAGATCTTCACAACGCCACCCTGCGCGGGATCCTTGCCTCCGGCATCGGGATTCTCGCGGCTTTCGGCTTCGCCTGGTTCACGGCGCGCAGCCTGATCACGAGGCCGTTCCGCGAGATCCTGGGGTCGGCGAAAGCCCTTGCCGGTGGCAGGCTCGACGCCCGCTCTCCGGTTCCCGGGAACGGCGAATTCGGCCAGCTGGCCGAAGCCTTCAACGTGGTTGCCGACCGGCTGACCTCGGAAATCCGCGGCAAGGACATGCTGCTGCGCGAACTGAGCCACCGCGTCATGAACAGCCTTCAGATGCTCAACTCCACCGTTCTCCTGCAGCAGCGGGCGGTGAAGGACGAGCGAACGCGGGAGCTGCTGGGGCAGATCGGCGGTCGGGTCATGGCGATCGCCGAGGCCTATCGGCAACTGCACCGGGTGGAAGGGGAGGACGTCATCGACGTCGGCGACCTCATCGCGGAAGTGGCGGAGCAGACCTGCCACTCCCTGCTGGCGGATGGATCGATGTGCCACATCTCCGTCCAGCCCCTCACTCTTGCGCCTGACCGGGCCATCCGGGCGGGCCTGATCGCCAACGAACTGGTGATGAACGCCATCAAGTACGGCGGCGGACCGCAGGCCGTGGTCCGCGTGGATTTCACCCCCGACGGCGGTTCGGCGGTGCTCGCCGTGCGAAATCGCAGGGTGGAGCGCGAGGGACAGGCGGGCGGCGGGTTCGGCTCGCGCATGGTCTCCCTCCTCGCCACCGATCTCGGAGGAACCGTCGAGATGCGGGAGGACGAGGGCGACGCGGTTGTGACGCTGCGTTTCCCCGTCCAGTCCCCCATGCTCGCGATCGCGCCCTGAACGGGGCGGGGCAGGTTTTAAGGAACGGCCCGCCGAACCGGCTGTTGATCGGTCGGAAACAGACCTGCGGAGACCAGCCGCAGGGTGGCAGGCACACCATGATCGATCTCGTCGAAGCCGTGATGGAAGCGCTCGAAAAGCGCAAATGGACCGTCGCCTGCGCCGAATCCTGCACGGCGGGGCGCCTGGCGCAGGCGCTCGCAGGCGGACGCGGCGCTTCGCAGATCTTCCTCGGCGGCATCGTCGCCTACACGCCCGCGACCAAGGAGCGGGTGCTGTCCGTTTCCGCCGAGACCCTCGCCCGCCCGGAGGGCACCGTCAGCGAGGATGTGGCAGTCCAGATGGCGAGGGGCGCCGCCGACCTCACTGGCGCAGACCTCGCGCTCGCCACGACCGGTGTCGCCGGCCCCGCCACCGACGACAGGGGCAACCCGGTGGGGCGCGTCTTCATCGCGCTGCACGACACGACCGACGGTCAGGCGACGGTGGCGGTCCGGCGTTTCGATTTCGGCGAAATCGGCCCCGACGAGGTCACGGACCGCACGGTGGACGCCGCGTTGATCCTGCTCGCCGGCCATCTCGCCGCTGCCGCCCCGGACGCGGCGCCGGGGCAGCAGACCAGTCTGTCGAAAGGGCAGGGCCGCGGGTGAGGAGAAGGCCGCCTCACGCGGCCTTCCGGTTGACGGCCCGCACCGCAATGTCGGTGAGCTTCTCGTCGGTCGCCTGCTCTTCCTTCAGCGTCTTCTCGAGTTCCGCCGCGCAGTCCGGGCGGCCGAGCTGCTTCGCCCAGGCGACCAGCGTGCCGTAGCGGGTCATCTCGTAGTGCTCCACCGCCTGCGCCGCGGCGATGAGGGCAGCGTCGAGAACCCGCTTGTCCTCGACCTCGCCGGCGATCTCTTCCGCCTCGTCGATGATGCCGTCGATCGCCGGGCAGTCCTGTCCCTTGATGGCGGCGCCGTGCATGCGGAACACCGCCTGCAGGCGCGTCACATGGGTCTCCGTCTCCCTCAGGTGGTCCTCGAAGGCCTCCCTGAGTTCGGGGTCGGTCGCCTTGTCGATCATGTTCGGCAGCGCCTTCAGGATCTGCTGCTCGGCGTAATAGATGTCCTGCAGCTGGTGGACGAACAGGTCGTCCATCGTCTGGATGTCCTTGGAAAACCAACCCATGACAGTCCTCCTTCATGGCTCATGATCCCTGACAACCGGTTCCAGGGGGGTGATGTTCCAGCTGCTTCGCGGAGAGGAACCGCGCACCGCCCCGGTCCGTTCCCGTCCCGTGGACCCGCGACGCGGTCCTGCAGCGGAAGGAAAAGGACATGACCGAGGACGATCGCGCCGAGCGCTTCGGCAAGCCCGCAAAGCCCACCCGGTTCAACGGAACCAAACCGCAGGAGAGCGTCCGTCGGCCGGCCGTTCCCGGCGCCGCAGGTCGGCCCGACAGCGGCGACCGCAGCGGCGATGACTACGTGGAAAGCCAGCCGGGAGGCGGTCGCGACGACCTGATGGACCGGCCGAACCGGCCGCCCCGCGCCAAGAATTGAGTCCCTCGCTGATGCCGATCGTGCACCTATTCTCCAGGCGCTGTACGGCCGTCTGCGGAGCGTCTGTTCTCGATGAACCGGTCGAGCATGCCGCCGGCGGTGGTTCGATCGATGCGCGTCACCATCGCCCGGCCGCCGGCCGGAAAGATGTCGGCCTCGCCCAGCGGGGTGTCGAGGTAGCCGCAGCGCACGGCCCAGTCGTGGAAGGCCAGACGCAGCGCATCGTATCGGCTGAGACCGGGATGTTGTTCGGCGATGAAGGCGTCGAGCGCCCTCAGCAAGTCTTCGGACAGAAACCTGTCGACCATGCATTCAGCCCCTTCTGGCATGACGGACGCGCGTGAAACGCGACGTCGCCATCTCGGTTCCCTTCCGACCTTTCGCCTCTGGGTCGCGACCAGTCCGGCGGGGAACCTCGCGCGCGCTGACGCGTCTCCTCTGCACAAGGAGATACCGATGACCGACCGCACCGATGCCCAGACGGAGAAGCCCGGCCGCAGCGAGTTCGCCAACGAGGCGGAGGTCTCGCAGAGCGACAGGGTGCTGCTGGAGACGCCCGGCGGGACGAGCGCGGACAAGGAGCCGGGCGAGGAGAGCCTTGCCGAGGCGGAGGTCAGCGGCATCTCGACAGCGAGGCCTGCCAGCGATGTCACGGATGTGCGCGATGCCGGCACGGACGTCGAGACGGACGACGGCCTCACCGCCACGGAGGAATCCCTGCGCGAGGCCGCCGAGGACACCCCGAGCGGGGCGCCTGCCAGCGCCGACGACGAACCGGTCTTCGATCGCGGTGACGCCCCGCCGCGAATCTAGCGGGCCCCGGACGTCCGGCGCGCTCGCCCCGTCAGCGAGGCGTTGGCGATGGTCGCGTTATGTCACCGGTCCCCGACGAGCCGTGCGAGCGACGGCTCCGTGGCGGGCGCGGGCCTCGTGCGGTTCCGGCCCTCGGCCTTGGCGAGGTAGAGCTGCCTGTCGGCCTCGCGGATGATGGCGTCGAGCCTTGCCGGAAAGACGTCTCCGGACGCCACGCCGACGCTGACCGTCAGCCGCTGGTCGGCCACCAGACTTCGCCCGGCAATGGCGAGGCGAAGCGTCTCGGCAATGCGCACCGCCTCGTCGAGCCTGGCCTCCGGCAGCAGCGCGATGAACTCCTCTCCACCCCACCGGCAGAAGAAGTCCGAAGGCCGGAGCAGCCCTGCGCAGATGGTGGCCACGGAAACGAGCGCCGTATCTCCGGCCGCATGGCCCAGCCGGTCGTTCAGCGCCTTGAAGTGGTCTATGTCGAGAATGAGGATGCTGAAGCCATGGCCGCTGCGCGCCAGGCGCGCCATTTCGCGCACCGCCTGGTCGGTGAAGGCCCGCCGGTTGCCGATCTGGGTCAAGGGGTCGGTGTGGGCCGCACGCTCCAGGGCCACCCGCGTTTCCATCAGGCGCGATCCCAGTGATAGCACGGCGTAGGTGACCACCGGAGCGACGAGGCTGGGAACCATGACTGCCGGCAACACCCAGTGCTCGAGGGGCACGGGGACCGATACGAGAAACCTCAGGTGAAGGCTAGTCAGCAGAACGGAGAGCGCGACCGAGACGGTGGTGACGACCAGGACGCCGCGGAGCACGCCCAGCTTGACCAGCCATTCCAGCCCGGCAAATGCCTTGTCCGTCGGCTGCGCCATTGTCACGTCTGCCGGAAGAAGTGCATCAAATTCATGCGGGTCAGGCCGGCGTGTCAAGCCAGCCTGCCGCAAGGTAAAGACGGCGCGTTAAGGTCTGATAAACGGGGCGACGGGTGCCCGGCGGCGTCGGCGTCACCCCGCGGACTTCGGCTCATCGGACGTGCGGTCGGGCAGGGCGTCGACAGCCTCCTCGACACCCTCGTTCTCTCCCGTCGCGCCCCGCCTGAGGACCTTCGTCGCCGCCTCGTCCTTCTGCTGCGAATCGGTCGGCACCGGCGCGGTATCCGGGGTGGCGGTCAGTCCGATGTCGTCGGGCTTCTTGCCGTCCGACCTTGCCGCCTCGGCGAAGGTCGCGAGGGCTTCGGGCTGCTGGCCGCGGGTCTTGTCGGTGCTCATGCTCGTGCCCTCTCGTGATCCTCGCCTCCCAGCCCAACGGTAAACTCACAATGCGGTTCCCTGCGCCGCCGCGGAATTGCCCCGGAGGCGATTGCGGATTGTTGACAATCTACAATGTGACCTGTTCACTCCATGTCCGAGCCGGTCCGGCTCCGTGACGACGCGACCTGGAGGGGGATCCATGACCATCGACCGACGCAGTTTCGCCTCGGCTCTCGGCCTGACGGCGGGCGGTGCCCTCCTCGGCGCGCCGGCCTTCGCTCAAGGCGGCGGTACGCTCGACCAGGTGAAGCAGCGCGGCTCGCTGCGCGTCGGCGTCACCCAGGCGCCGCCCTGGTATTCCAAGGACATCCGCACCGGCGAGTGGTCCTCCGGCGTCGGTGTCTCCCTCGGCAAGGCGATGGCCGCCGCACTGAACGTCCGCTTCGAGCCCGTGGAGGTCACCTGGGGCACGGCCGTCGCCGCGCTCCAGGCCAACCGCATCGACATCATGTTCGTGCTCGACGCGACGCCCGAGCGCGCCCAGGCCGTCGACTTCCCGAAGTCGCCGCTGCTCTACTATTCGCTCGCCGTGCTGGCGAAGGACGATCTCGCCGTGCGCACCTGGGAGGACCTCAACAAGCCGGAGGTCCGCATCGCCGTCCCGCAGGCGACCAGCATGGACCGTTTCCTCTCGGCCGAGGTTTCGAAGGCCGCCATCCAGCGCTTCCCCGGCAATACCGAGGCCATCGCCGCCTTCCAGTCGGGCCGCGTCGAGGCCGTCTGCCTGTTCCACCCGCCGCTGATCGCCGCGCGCCAGCGCCTGGGCTCGGGCAAGATCGTCGTGCCGCAGCCGACCCAGTCCAATCCCTCAAGCGCTGCCGTGCGCAAGGGCGACACCGCCTTCGTCGAATGGGTCGACGCCCGCATCGCCGAGTACTACCGCACCCGTCAGATCCAGACTTGGTACGAGGAGTTCCTCACGGGCTTCGGGCTCGATCCGAAGGCGGCACCGCCCATCATCAAGGAAATGCTCGGCTGACGCGGCGCCGGCCATGTACGCCTGGGACTTCGGCCCCGTCCTCGCCAACGGCGATCTCCTCTGGGAGGGGTTGCGCAACACGCTCGCCCTGACGGCAGTGGCGCTCGCCGGCGGCCTGCCGGTGGGCCTCGCGCTGGCGCTCGCCCGGCTGTCGGGAATGAAGCCGCTGTCCGTCCCGGCCGGCATCGTCATCGAGGTCTTCCGCACCACGCCGCCGCTGGTCCAGCTCTTCTGGTTCTATTTCGGCCTGCCCATCATCCTGAACGTCGAGATGACGCCCTATCTCGCGGCGGCGCTCACCTTCACCATCCAGTCCGGTGCCTTCTTCGCGGAGATCTTCCGCGCCGGCATCGTCTCCATCGACCGCGGCCAGCACGAGGCGGCCCGCGCCATCGGCATGAGCCGGTCCCAGACCATGGTGCGGGTCGTGCTGCCACAGGCGGTCAAGCGCATGTTTCCGGCCATGATGGAGCGCTCCATCGAGCTGATGAAGACCACCACCCTGGTGGCGACCGTGTCCTATGCGGACCTCCTCTACCAGGCGAACGAGCTCGCCCATAAGACCTTCCGGCCGCTCGAGGTCTTCACCGTCGCCGCACTGATCTATTTCGTCACCATCTCGCTGTTCAGCGCCCTCGGCGCCCTCATCGAACGGCGCATGGCGGCAAGCGGCGAAATGGCGGCGCGCTGATGGCCTATCGCTGGGACTTCGACTCGATCCTCGACAACTGGCAGGCGCTCGCGATGGGTGCCGTCGGCACGCTGCGCCTGTTCCTGATCTGCCTCGTCCTCGGCCTCGGGTTCGGCCTCGTGGTCGCGCTGGCGCGCCGCTCCCGCCGCGCGCCGCTGCGCTGGCTCGCCGTCGCCTTCATCGAGTTCTTCCGCAACACGCCGGTGCTGGTCCAGATCCTCTGGTTCTATTTCGCCCTGCCGATGCTGGTGCCGGTGGAGATCACCCCCTTCACGGCCGCCATTCTCGGCATTTCCCTGAACTCGGCCGCCTATTCCGCCGAGATCTATCGCGGCGGCATCCAGTCCATCGAGCCGGGGCAGTGGGAGGCGGCCCGCTCCATCGGGATGAGCGGCCTGCAGACCCTGCGTCGCATCGTCCTGCCGCAGGCGCTGCGCCGCGTCCTGCCGGCGCTGACCAACCGCGGCATCGAGATCTTCAAGATGACGACGCTGGCCTCTGCGGTCACCTATGTCGAGCTTCTCCATCAGGGCAAGCTGGTGGCGTCCCTCAGGTTCAATCCGCTGGAGGTCTACACCGTCGTCGGCGTCCTGTTCTTCCTCTTACTCTACCCGCTCGTGCGCGCCACCTACGCGCTCGAGCGGCGGCTGGCGCGGAGCGACTGACCCATGGCCGTCCCGGTTCTCCAGCTCAAGGGTCTCGGCAAGCGTTTCGGCGCGAGCCCGGTCTTCTCGGGCATCGACCTCGACGTGGCGAGCGGCGACCGCATCGCCATCATCGGCGCCTCCGGCTCGGGCAAGTCGACGCTCCTGCGCTGCATCAACTTCCTCGAGCGGCCGGACGAGGGCCGCGTCGTCCTCGCCGGAGAGGCGGTGGGGGAGGCGCGCGAGCGCAGCGGCGAGACGCACATGCGCTACGACGAGGGCGTGCTCAACCGCCTGCGCCAGCGTGTGGGCATGGTCTTCCAGCAGTTCAACCTCTTCCCCCACATGACCGTTGTCGGCAACGTCATGGAAGGGCTGGTCACGGTGAAGCGCCTGTCGCGCGGGGCGGCACGGCCGCGGGCCCTTGCCGAGCTCGCGCGAGTCGGCCTCGCCGACAAGGCGGAGGCCTATCCGGCCCATCTCTCAGGCGGCCAGAAGCAGCGTGTCGCCATCGCCCGGGCGCTGGCCATGGAGCCGGAGATCCTGCTCTTCGATGAGCCGACCTCGGCGCTCGACCCCGCTCTCGTCGGCGAGGTGCTGAACACCATCCAGTCGCTCGCCGAGGACGGCCGCACCATGCTGCTGGTCACCCATGAGATCGGCTTCGCCTATCACATGGCGACCCGTGTCCTCTTCCTCGCCGAGGGCGGCATCTACGAGCAGGGCACGCCCGACGAGGTGCTGAAGAACCCGCGTCGGCCGCTCACCCAGGCCTTCATCGCCGGCCACCGCCGGTTCAGCTTCTGACAGGAACAGTGCCATGAGCAGCACCGCGGGCAGCGCCCAGGGCTATCTCGACGATCCCCGCAACGAGGCCGTGCTCGTCTATGTCGACGGCGCCTTCGTGCCTCGCCACGAGGCGCGGGTCTCCATCTTCGATTCCGGCTTCGTGCTCGGCGACGGCGTCTGGGAGGGACTGCGGCTGAAGAACGGCCGGCTGATCCAGCTCGACGCCCATCTCGACCGGCTGTTCGAGGGTGCCGGGTCCATCGCCCTCGACATCGGCCGCAGCCGCGAGGAGGTCGCCGCCGCGGTCGCAGAGACGCTGGAGCGCAACGGCATGACCGACGGCGCGCATGTCCGGCTCATGGTGACCCGCGGCGTCAAGGCGACGGTGAACCAGGACCCGCGCTTCGTCATCGGCAAGGCGACCATGGTCATCGTCGCCGAGTACAAGACGCCGCGGCCGGAATCGAAGGCGCGCGGCCTGTCGCTCTTCACCTCCACGTTCCGCACCAGCACGCCTGACGTCTTCGACCTCCGCCTCAATTCGCACAGCCGCCTCAACCTCATCCAGGCGCTGATCCAGGCCATCAACGCCGGGGCTGACGAGGCGCTCATGCTCGATCCCCACGGCTTCGTCGCCAGCTGCAACTCGACGAACTTCTTCATCGTCCGGCGGGGCGAGCTGTGGAGCTCGACCGGCTCCTACTGCTTCAAGGGGCTGACGCGGCAGGCAGTGATCGATGCCTGGCGGGATGCCGGCGCCGTCTGCCGGGAGAAGGACTTCACCCTCGCCGAGGTCTATGCCGCGGACGAGGCCTTCGTCACCGGCACCCTCGGCGGCGTCACGCCGGTGACGCGGATCGACGGGCGGGTCATCGGCGCGGGCAAGCCGGGTCCGATGACGCAGCTCGCCTCCGAGCGCTACCAGGCCTGGGTCGCCCGATGAGCCGCGCGGCGTCGCCGGCTCCCGCGGAACCCATCGCCCAGCTCCGGCGGGCGACCTTCCGTGACCAGATCGCCGAGCGGCTGCGCCATGCCATCATCGACGGCCGCATTCCCCCCGGCGAGCAGGTGACCGAACTTCAGCTCGCCGCCGAGTTCGGCGTCAGCCGCGGTCCCCTGCGCGAGGCCATGGGCCTGCTCGCGGAGGAGGGGCTGCTGATCTCCGTGCCCTATACGGGCACGCGCGTGGTCGGCCTCTCTGCCGGCGACATCAGCGAGATCTATTCCCTGCGAACGGCGCTGGAGACGCTGGCGTTCCAGCAGATCTGGCAGCGGCGGACGCCCGCCTTCGCGCGCGCGCTGAAGACCCGCCACGCCGCCCTGCTCGGCGCGCTCCCCGAGGGCGACGGCTATGCCTCGTCTCTCGCCGAGGTGCAGTTCCACTCCACCGTCTACGACTATTGCGGTCACGCGCTGTTGCAGGAGACCTGGCGGCGCATCTCGGCGCGTCTCCACCTCTATCTCGCCGTCCACCAGAAGGCGCACGGCCGCTCCGGCCCCCTCGGCGACGCGCACCAGCGCTATGTGGAACTCGCCCTCGGCGACGACCTCGCGGCGATGATCGCCGAGATCGAGCACCACATGCGGCGCGGGGTGCTGCAGTTGCAGGCCTATCTCGGGGGAATGCCGGCCTGAGCGCCCAGGGCCGTTCAAACCGCCGTGATCCCGGTGTGCCGTTCACGCTAAGGCCCTATTCTCCGCGAGAGTGGCGCCCGTGGACGCCGAGGAGGACCGCCTTGACCGACAACCGATCGACCCGCCGCCTCTTTCTCTCCCGCAGCATGGCGCTCGCCGGCGCGGCGCTGACGACCGGTGGCATCGCCCTGCCGGCGGGCGCGCAGGCGCTCGCGCCGACCCCGACGATGCGCGGCGGCGCCAACAACTATATTCCCGGCGCCCCGGTGGTGCAGCGGATCGGCGGCGGCGGCTTCTGGATGACCGGCACCGTGCGGCGGGCCGGCGACGGCGCGCCCTTGCCCGGCATCCGCATCCAGATATGGGCCCATACGACCGAGGGGCGCGAGTCCGACCGTCACAGCCATGGCGCCACCCTGACGGCCGCCGACGGCAGCTTCCGCCTGGAAATGCCGCAGATCGTGCCGGCCTTCGGCCAGGCTCACGGCCATCTCGCCTATGAGGGCGAGGGCTTCAGGACGGTCTTCCTCCGCCCGGTCATGGCCAGCGCCCGCGACACCAGCCTCGCCGCCCATTTCGTGCTGCAGCCGGTCTGAGCTTGCCGCAAACCCGGGTCGTCCTGGTCTGGACCGCGCTGGCGGTCGCCATCCTCATTCCCATCGTCATCGCCGCGCGCAGCCCGCTGCTCGCCTGGCGTGACGCGGTCTATATCGCCGCCGGCTTTGCCGGGATCCTCGGGCTGGCGGTGCTGCTTCTCCAGCCGCTGCTGGCCGGCGGCCATCTGCCCGGCTTGACGATGCGAACCGCCCGGCAGGTCCACCGCTGGCTCGGCGTCGTCCTCGTCACGCTCGTCCTCGCCCATGTCGTCGGCCTGTGGATCACCAGCGCGCCGGACGTGATCGATGCGCTTCTCTTCCAGTCGCCGACGTCTTTCTCGCCCTGGGGCGTCGTCGCCATGTGGGCGGTCTTTGCCACGGCGCTGCTGGCGGCTGTCCGCCGGCGGCTGCGCCTGTCGCCGGCCGCCTGGCGGATCGGCCATACCGCGCTGGCCATCGTCGTCGTCGTCGGCACGATCGTCCATGCGCTGCTGATCGAGGGGGCGATGGGCACCGTCTCGAAGGTCGCGTTCTGCCTGCTGGTCGCCGCCGCCACGGCGCGGCTCGCATTCGACCTCGCGGCCTGGATGCGTGCGCGTCGGAGGGCCTGAGGGTCAGGTGAGGCCGAACAGCGGCCGGATCTTCACGCCGAGCCAGGCGCCGGGGAGGGCCGCCGCGATCCACAGCCAGCCGTGCAGGCTGCCGGAAGCGATGCCGGAGAAGAAGGCGCTGATGTTGCAGCCGGTGGCGACGATGGCGCCGGCGCCGATCAGGAGGCCACCGGCGACGCTGCCGAGAACGGCTCCCACCGGCATGCGCAGGGAAGGCGCGAAGCGACCGGCGAGGAGCGCTGCCACGAGGGCCCCCGCCATGACGGCGAGGTTCATGATCGTGGTGGCGTCGGCCGCGAGCGGACGCATCAGGGCCTCCACGCGGGTCGGCTCCTCCCAGAACGCCCAGAAGACCGGGTCGGCGAGGCCCGCCGCCTCCACCGCCTTGGAGCCCCAGAGTGCGAAGGCCTGGGTGACGCCCCAGGGACGGCCCGCGACCACCAGCGTCGCGAAATTGAGGACGGCGAGGGCAAGAGCCGCCCAGGCATAGGGCCAGGGTCCCGTGAGCCAGCGCCCGCGGCCGCCGATGCTCTCGACCCCGCCGGTGCGGCGGCGCTCGAGGGCGGCGAGCCCGGCATAGGCCCCGGCGAACAGGGCGGCATGGAGCAGGAGGGCGGGACCAAGCCCGAGCATGGCCGGAAGCGACACCGCCGGCCACTGCGGCAGTCCCTCCCAGAGCGGCGAGGCGAGGGCCGCAAGGGTCGCGCCGGCGACCGCCGAGGCGAGCGTGATCCACATGCGCAGCGACCCGCCGCCCGCCGTGTACAGCGTGCCGGAGACGCAGCCGCCGGCGATCTGCATGCCGATGCCGAAGGCGAAGGCGCCGATGACGACGCCGAGGCCGAGCGGGAAGACAAAACCCCGCACCGGCCGCCCGAGGACCTCGCCGAGGGCGAGGGCGGGCAGGAAGAGCAGGACTGCAGCGGCGAGCATCAGGATCTGCGCGCGGACATGGGCGGTGCGGCCCTCGGCGAGGAAGACGCGGTAGCCATGGCTGAAGCCGAAGGCCGCGTGATAGAGCGCGAGCCCCATGGCGAGCCCGATGGCGCCGAGCAGCACGAGCCGCCCCGAGCCCGTCGCCGTCAGTGCCCCCACGACGACCGCCGCCACGAGGCCGGCGGCTGCCAGGCGCGCGGCGGGCAGGGTTCCGGGGGTGCCGAAGGCGGATTTCGGGGCGAGCGTGACGAGGGACATGATGCCTTAAGGAGGCACCCTGCCGCGTCCTGGCAAGAGGCTGGAAAAGAAAGCAAAAGGCCATCTGCCGCGCCGCGCGGCGGGAGAAGATCGGTCTCTGTCCCGATTGCCGGGTGGAAGGTTCGTCTCCGCGGTCCCGGCCGCACTCAGGCCGTCGAGGCCCCCACCGTGTCCGCCGCCCTTGCTTCGCGGGCCCCCATGGGGCGGGGCGCCCCCTCCGTCGTGTCGCGCAGGGTCTGGCGCTCCGTCTCGGCATTGAACTCCGCGCCCATCAGCAGGGCGATGACCGAGACCCAGAGCCACAGCAGGCCGGCGATGAGGCCGCCGAGGGGTCCGTAGGTGGCGTCGAAATCGGAGAAGCGGGAGATGTACAGCGAGAAGAGGGCCGAGCCCGCCAGCCAGGCGGCCGCCGCGCCGAGGGCGCCGAGCCATACCCAGCGCCATTGCGGCGGACGTCGGCTCGGCGCGTAGCGGTAGAGCACCGCGAAGGCGAGGGTCGCTACCGCCGCGATCACCGGCCAGCGGGCGAGAGCGATGGCCTGCCGCAGCAGTTCGCTTCCCAGCGCGTCGATCAGGATGGGGATCGCCACCACCAGCCAGAGCGCTGCGAGCGCCAAACCCAGCGCGCCGAAGGTCAGCGTCAGCGAGATCAGGTTCAGGTACAGGAAGCTGCGCTTCTCCCGCTCGCCATAGGCGACGTTGAGCGCCTCGATCACCGCCTTGGTGCCGGCATTGGCGCTCCACAGGGCGAAGCCGAGACCGACGGCGAGCGTGAGGCCGAGGGCCGCGTCGTCCTGCGCCACGTGCCGGTCCACCTCGTCGAGAATGAGTGTCCTGAGGCCGTCGGGCAGGAAGCCCACGAGCTGGGCGATGTCGCCGGCGATCGCCCCGCGGTCGGAGAAGAGGCCGGCGAGCGAGACCAGCGCCGCGATGGCCGGAAAGATCGCCATGAGGGCGAAGAAGACCACGCCGCCGGCGACCGCGGCGACGCGGTCGTCCGAGACCTCGCCGGCCGTGCGCCACAGCACGTCCTTCCAGCCGGCAGCGGTGATCTCGCCGATCCCGCGGGCGTGTCGGCCTCGCCCGGACTCGAGGGCTGCCTCCGCGGGTGCCGAATCCTTCGTCACACGCGAGGCCGGACTTGGCAGGGTGAGGCGCACGGCGGCGGCGGCGCCGAGGGCGCTGGCAAGGATGATCAGCAGCGAGCGGAGGAGGGGGTGCATGGATGCCTGCCGGGTCGGGGCGGGAGGGAGCGGCGGCGCTGGTTCTAGTCCCAGAGGAGGCAGAGGCCTGCCGCCTCGCCGTAGACCGGGTCCTTGTCCGGCGGCGGGCAGGCGGCAATCCGCTCGCGCGCGTCCAGGCGCTGGCGGCTGTCGGTCACCTCGTCATACTTGCCCGTGTCGGGGTAGGCACCGACGACGAGGAGATCGTCGTTGGCCGACACGAGGCGATGTCCGGTTCCCGCCGGCAGAACGGCGACGTCTCCCCCCTTCAGCGCATAGATGCGCCCGCGCGGACCGCCGAACTCGACCTCGGCCGAACCGCGGGCCACGCCGAGCACTTCGTGGATCTGCGAGTGGTAGTGGGTGAAGTCGTAGATGCCGTTGCGCCAGGATCGGCCCCAGCCATTGTGCGCAAAGAGGGCGTCGATGGCCGCGGCGGGATCGACCTCCGCCGGGTCGAGGACCAGCGGGGCCCGGTAGATCACTAGCGGCCAGCGCGGATGGTTGGGAATGGTCCCGTCGTCACGGAACAGACGGGTGATCGGTTTGCGGCTGCGCAGACGCGCGAGCAGGTCGTCCGGCGACGGGCGCGATTCCATCAGCTTGCGGGCGACGTTCTTCACCTGGTCGAGGATCGGCATGGCATGTCTCGCTCGTGGAGCCTGCCGGCGCGGGCGGCTTGGCCGAGATGAACGAGACGGCAGCGCGGCGGGTTCCAGAGGGGCCGTGAAGCCAGGCAGAGCGCCTCAGCTTTCGGCGCGGGCTTTGACGGCGGCGAGCACGGCGATGAGCGTCACCGCCACCACATTGGACACGATGATGACCCAGTCGCCCTGGCGGATGCCGTAGACCACCCAGAGCGACAGCCCGGCCCCCAGGACCATCAACATGCCGTAGGAAATGTCGGCCGTCTCCTGCGTCTGCCAGGCCTTCCAGATCTGCGGCAGGTAGGAGAGGGAGGTGAGCACGGCGGCGAGCCCGCCGATGGCCGTGGTCAGCATGACGCGCGCCTGCCAGGGCGGCTCTTGGGAAGGGGCCTCATGTCGTCACCTTTGCCGCGTTCGAGAGCCTTCGGCGACGCCGCCGGAGTGCCCCCTCAACGAGGGGCGGTGACCTGGGTTCCTGTCTTCTGCCTCAGGCGCGGCGATCGTCGGGTCGCGCAGGAAGGGCAAGTGCCCGCCGGGCCGCGGGCTGAGGCTTGCTACGGCGTCATCGAACGGCGTCATGGAGACGGCGCCATGACGGGTGCGGCCGGCGCTGCGGCAACATGACACCGCCGAAACTGGCAAGAGCCGTGAACCAAGCGCACCTTCAGGCGTTGCGACCGGAATGACACCCCGGCTCGAGGACGCGATGCGGTTCACTATCAATGACAGGCCCGTCGAGGCCGCATGCGATCTTCGCACGTCACTCCTGGATCTGTTGCGCGACCATCTCGGGCTGACGGGCACCAAGAAGGGCTGCAACCAGGGCGCCTGCGGAGCCTGCACCGTGCTGGTCGACGGCGAGCGGATCAATTCCTGCCTCGCCCTGGCGGTCCAGTACCAGGGCCGCAGCATCACCACGATCGAGGGCATCGGCGATCTCGGCGCATTGGCGCCGCTCCAGCAGGCCTTCATCGACCATGACGGCTTCCAGTGCGGCTACTGCACGCCAGGTCAGATCTGCTCCGCCGTCGCCATGGTGGCGGAACTGCGCCGCGGCCTGCCGAGCCACGTGACACCCGACCTCGGCGCCGCCTCGCCCGCCTGGACCCGCGAGGAACTGCAGGAGCGGATGAGCGGCAACCTGTGCCGCTGCGGCGCCCATAACGGCATCCTCGACGCCATCGAGGCCGCCTTCCCGGAGGACGCACGATGAACCCCTTCGGCTACGAAAGGGCCGGCACGGCCGCCGAGGCCGTCGGCATGGCCGGCGCCGCGGGCGCCCGCTATCTCGGCGGCGGCACCAATCTCGTCGATCTCATGCGGGAGACGGTCGAGACGCCGCGCCAGCTCGTCGACGTGTCGGGCCTGCCCGCCGACATCCGCGAGGGCGAGGACGGCGGGCTGTTCATCGCTGCGGCTGCGCGCAACACGGCCGTGGCGGAAGACCGGCGCGTCCGGACCCGCTATCCCGTGCTGTCTCGGGCCATCCTGGCGGGGGCGAGCGCCCAGATCCGCAACGTGGCCACCACCGGCGGCAACCTTCTCCAGCGCACGCGCTGCGCCTATTTCTACGACAACGAGGGCTCGCGCTGTAACAAGCGCAACCCGGGCGAGGGCTGCGATGCCCGCGGCGGGTTCAACCGCTACCACGCCATCCTCGGCGCCTCGGATCACTGCGTCGCGACCCATCCCTCGGACATGGCGGTGGCGCTGGCGGCCCTCGACGCCGTCGTGCATCTGCGCGGGCCAGCAGGCGAGCGCAGCATGAAGCTCACCGAACTCCACCGCATGCCGGGCGACCGGCCTGACCTGGACACGGTGCTGTCACCTGGCGACCTCATCACCGGCATCGGCCTGCCGCCGCTTCCCGAGGCCACACGCTCGGCCTATCGCAAGGTCCGCGACCGCTCCAGCTACGCTTTCGCCCTCGTCTCCGTCGCCGCGGTCCTGTCGGTGAAGGACGGGATGGTGGACGAGGTGCGCCTGGCGCTCGGCGGCGTCGCCCACAAGCCCTGGCGCGCCGGGAAGGCCGAGGCGGCCCTGCGGGGCGGCCCGCCGACGCCCGAGGCCTTCGGCCGGGCCATGGACGCCGAACTCGCCGAGGCGCGCCCCCTGTCGGGCAATGCCTTCAAGATCGACCTCGCCCGCCGGACCGTCGTTGCCGTGCTGGAAAACCTCGCGGGAAGCCGGACATGAGCATCATCAAGGACGCCAAGCAGCTGGCCCAGGGCCTGGTCCAGGGGGCGGTCGCCAAGGCCGTCGCCCTCGCGCCCGACAGCTGGGTTCCCGGCGGCGAGCCCGACCCGCTGATCCGCATGCGCCACGGCCACGTCGGCAAGCCCGTCTCCCGCATCGACGGGCCGCAGAAGGTCGCTGGCAAGGCGACCTTCGCCGCGGAGTTCCCGATGGAAGGTCTCGCCTACGCGGCCATCGCGTACAGCACCATTGCCAAGGGGCGCCTCGTCGCCGTCGAGACGGAGGCGGCCGAGGCCGCGCCCGGTGTCGTCCTGGTGATGACCCATCGCAACGCGCCGCGGCTGAAGCCGCCCCCCGTGTTCATGTCCTCGCAGAAGGCGGCGGCCGGCGACGATCTTCCCGTCCTCCAGGACGACCGCATCCACTGGAACGGCCAGCCCGTCGCGGTGGTGCTGGCCGAGACCCAGGAACAGGCGGACCATGCCAAGTCGCTGCTCCGCTTCACCTACGAGGCCGAACCCTCCGTCACAGACTTCGCCGAGGCCGAGGCGCGCGGCACGGCCCAGTCCCAGTTCCAGGGCGAGCCGCTGCACGATGCCATCGGCGACGCCGAGGCGGCCCTCGCGGGCGCCCGCTTCAGGGTCGACGCGGACTATGCGAGCCCGCGCCACAACCACAATCCCATCGAACTCCACGCCGTGACGCTCGCCTGGCAGGGGGACGTGCTGCGAATCCACGACGCCCAGCAGGTGCTCGCCCATGCGGCGTGGACACTGTCGCAGGTCTTCGACATGCCCGAGGAGAAGGTGGTCGTCACCTCGCCCTTCGTCGGGGGCGGTTTCGGCAGCAAGACCCTGTGGCGGCACCAGATTCTCGCGGCCGCGGCGGCGAAGCTCGCAGCGCGCCCGGTGCGCCTCGTCCTCTCCCGGGAGGGTGTCTATCGCGTCGTCGGCGGCCGTTCGCAGACCGAGCAGCGCGTCGCCCTCGGGGCCGATGCGGAGGGGCGGCTCGAGGCGATCATCCACACCGGGGTGACGGTCAAGACGGCCCACAACGCCATGCCGGAGCCCTTCATCCTGCCGACGCGCAGCGCCTACCAGGCGAAGACGCTGCTCCTCGACGTGCAGGAGGTGGAGCTCGACATGCTCAGCAACACTTTCATGCGCGCGCCCGGCGAGGCGGTGGGCACCTTCGCGCTGGAATCGGCGATGGACGAACTCGCCCACGAGATCGGCATGGACCCGATCGAGCTGCGCATCCGCAACGAGCCCGAGAAAGACCCGATTTCCGGCCTTCCCTTCTCCAGTCGCAATATCGTCGAGGCCTGGCGGGCCGGGGCCGAGCGCTTCGGCTGGAGCCGCCGCAATCCGACGCCCGCCGCCGTTCGGGACGGCGAGTGGTTGGTCGGCATGGGCTGTGCCACGGCGACCTATCCCTATTACCGGATGCCCGGTGGCGCCGCCCGCCTGACCCTGACCCAGGACGGGCGTGTCGCGGTCGATCTCGCCGTCCACGAGATGGGCATGGGCACGTCCACCGTGCATACGCAGGTCCTCGCCGACCGCCTGGGTGTGCCGATGGAGAACGTCGCCTTCAACTATGGCGACTCCCGGCTGCCGGGCGTCATCATGGCCGGCGGTTCGCAGCAGACCGCGGCCATCGGCGCCTCGCTCATAGCCGTCTGCGACAAGCTGGTCGGCGAGCTCCTCGCCCTCGCGGGCAACGACTCCCCGATCGCCGGCCTCGACGCCGATGCAGTGGTCGCCCGCGAGGGGGGCCTCGCCAAGCGCGACGAGCCGCAGCGCCACGAGACCTACGCCTCGATCCTGCAGCGGGCGCAGCGCCAGTCGGTGGTGGTCGAGGCGACCCCCGCCCGCCCGCTCGAGACCATGCACTGGTCGATGCACAGCCACGGCGCCATGTTCTGCGAGGCGCGCGTCAACGCGGTGACGGGCGAGATCCGCATCGCGCGCTTCCTCGGCTCCTTCGACTGCGGCCGCATTCTCAACCCCAAGACGGCAGCGAGCCAGTTCCGCGGGGGCATCATCATGGGCCTCGGCCTCGCCCTGATGGAGGAGACCCAGTTCGACGAGCGCAACGGGCGGGTGATGAACCCGAACCTCTCCGACTATCACGTGCCGGTGCATCTCGACGTGCCGGCCATCGACGTGATGTGGACCGACATTCCCGACCCCCACACGCCCATGGGCGCGCGTGGCATCGGCGAGATCGGCATCACCGGAACGGGTGCGGCCGTCGCCAACGCCGTCTTCAACGCCACCGGCCGGCGCGTGCGCGACCTGCCGATCACCCTCGACAAGCTGCTCTGAGATGCGGGGCCGCCGGCGTCTTCAGCCGGCGGTCTCGGAAATGCGGCGGATGGCGTCGCCGAGCGACTTCGCGTCGAAGGGCTTGCGGATCACCACCGCGGCCTGCGGCGCTCCATCCTCCAGCGGCTCGGCATAGCCCGTGCAGTAGATGAAGGGCACGCCGAGGGCCTGCAGCGCCTCGGCCACCCTCCGGCTCGTCTCGCGGCCGAGATTGACGTCGAGCACCCCGATGTCAGGCGTCCGCTCGGCGATGATCGCCAGTGCGGCGTCGCACGAGCCCGCAGGGCCCGCCACCTCGCAGCCGAGTTCGATCAACGTCTGCTCGAGTTCCATGGCGATCAGCGCCTCGTCCTCGACGATCAGGACCTGCTGGCCGGAGACCCGCGGGGGCGCGATGCTGACCGCTGCCTCGGGAGCCTCCGGCGGCGCCGGCGGGAGCATGGCTTCCAGCTCCTCCGCCGGCACGTCGATGCGGCAGAAGAGTCCTTGCGGGTCCCAGTCGAGCCGCACCTCGCCGCCGAGCTGGCGCTCGACCGACGTGCGGATCACGGTCGAGCCGAAGCCCTTGCGGCCCGGCGGCTGGACCCGCGGCCCGCCGCGCTCGCGCCAGATCAGTTCCAGCGTGCGCGAGGCAGCCGGTCCCGCATGGCGCCAGGACACGTCGAGGCTGCCGTGCTCGCTCGACAGGGCGCCGTATTTCGCGGCGTTGGTGGCGAGTTCGTGGAGCGCGAGGGCGAGCGCCTGCGAGGCCGCCGGGCGAAGGCGAAGGGACGGCCCCTCGATATGGATGCGGTCGGCGCCGGGCCGGGAGAAGGGCGCCAGCTCCTCGCGCACCAGCGTGTCGAGATTGACGCCCTGCCAGCGGCTCTCGGCGAGCAGGCTGTGGGCGCGGGCGAGGGCATGGATGCGCCCGCTGACGGCGGCCTTGAAGGAGGCGACGTCCGGGCTCTTGGTGAGCTGCACCACCGACTGCACGACGCTGAGGAGGTTCTTGGCGCGATGATCGACCTCGCGCGCCAGGAGCCGGGCGCGGTCGTCGGCCTGCCGTCGTTCGGTCATGTCGAGGGAGACACCCACCAGCCCGACCACGGATCCGTCGCCCGCGCGCAGGGGCGTCTTGATCGACAGCCACTGCGTCAGCGCCCCATCGGGCTGGACAATGTCCTCCTCCACCTGCCGGGCGATCCCCGCCGCCATGACCTGGCGGTCGTTCTCCATGATGGCGCGGGCCTTCTCCTGGTCCGCCATGACGTCCGCGTCGGTCTTGCCGAGGAACAACTCCGGCGGCGTGCCGGTGGCCTCGGCAAAACCGCGGTTGCCGAGCAGGATGCGCCCGGTCAGGTCCTTCGCGTAGGCAGCCCCCGGGAAGGTGTCGAAGAAGGCCTGCAGCAGGGAGGTTGCGCGGTCCCGGTCGGCCTCCAGCACCCGCCGCGCCTCCACGTCCACCGCCACGCCGGGGAACCGCAGCGGGCTGCCGTCGGCGGCGAGTTCCACCTTGCCGCTTGCCTCCACCCAGCGGAAGACGCCGTCGCTGTTCCTGACCCGATACTCGCACCGGTAGCTGCCGCCCCCGTCCAGAGCCCCCTGGATCGCCTCGCGCACCAGCGCCTGATCCTCCGGGTGAATGGCCGCGACTGCCAGGGCGATCGGGAAGCCGGCCCGTGCGTCCTCGATGGAGATGCCGAAGGTCCGCGCGAAGCGCTCGTCGGCCGTCACCCGATCGGCCGGCACGTCCCAGACCCAGGTGCCCTGGATCGCGCCGGAGTCCAGCGCGAGTTCGAGCCGTTCCTTCGCCAGGCGCTGCTCGTGCACGTCGGTGGAGGTCCCGAACCAGGCGGTGACCGCGCCGTCAGCGTCGCGCAGCGGTTCGGCCTGTGCCACGTACCAGCGATAGGCGCCGTCCGCGCGGCGGTAACGCATCTCGATGCGATAGGGCTCGCCCGCGGCCCGCGCCGTCTCCCAGGCCACCGCGGTCCGCTCCACGTCGTCAGGATGCAGCGCGGCCATCCAGCCGTTGGGGAGTGCTTCCGCCGGGCTCTGGCCCGTGAACGCGTACCAGCGCTCGTTCAGGTAATGGATGTCGCCGTTCGCCGTGGCGAACCAGACGAAGGAGGGGATCGCGTTGGTGAGGGTGCGGAGGCGGTCCTCGCTCTGTCGCAGCAAGTCGCCGCTCTGCCGCAGCGCCTCCTCGACGCTGCGGCGCTCGTCGATGTCGATCACCGAGCCGACATAGCCGAGGAACTCGCCCGAAGGCGAGAATCGCGGAGCCGCGGCGTCGATCGCCCAGCGATAGGCGCCGTCAGCGCGTCGCAGGCGATATTCCAGCCGGAACGGCGCATGCGCAGCATTGGCCTCGCGGAACACGTCCTCGGCACGCGCGCGGTCGTCGGGATGGGTCGCCCCGAGCCAGCCGTAGCCTTCCGCATCCTCCCGCGTCTGGCCGGTGAACTCGTACCAGAGTCGGTTCAGATAGGTGCAGTAGCCCGAGGCGTCCGTCACCCACATCATCATCGGCGAACTGTCGGCGATGTTGCGGAACCGCGCTTCGCTCTCCCTCAGGTCGTCCTCGGCGCGGGCGCGCTCCACAGCCTCCCAGGTTCGCGCACCCGTCTCCTCGATCAGGCTGATCTCCTCGCTGGTCCAGGCATGGGGCTCGCGGAAGTTGACGTAGAGCGACGCCGACAAACGGCCGTGGCGGATGAGCGGGGCGGAGGCATAGGCGCGCGTGTCGATCGCGGCCCAGACGGCGGCGTCCTGGCCGGGATCGGTGAGCACGTCGTCACAGCTCTGGGTGAGGCCGCAGCGCTGGCGGGCGATGTTCTCGGCGCCGAAGCTGTCGAGCGGGAAGCGGCCCGACAGCGGCTGCACGCCCTCCGCCCAGCACACGTCGAGGGAGACGGTGGCGTCGTCCTGCAGCACCTCGCCGTATCCGACGCGCTGGGCGCCGAGATGACGTCCGAGCGCCGTCGCCGCGGCCAGCATGATGGCGCGTCCGTCGCTCTCCTGGCGCAGCGCGTCCCCGAGCTTCAGCTTGAACTCCTGCCGGCGCAGGCCGAGCAGGCGGTCGGTGGTCTCGTTGCCCTGGTTGAGGATGCCGACGACCCGGCCGTCCTCGTCGAGGATCGGGGTGAAGCTGTAGTTCCAGTAGGTTTCGTGGACCCGGCCGGACCTGTGCATCGGCAACATCTGGTCGAAGACGGAAAACCCCTCGCCCGTCGCCAGCACGCGCGTGAGCTGCGGCCCCACCACCGGCCAGATGTCCGACCACACCTCCGCGCCCGCCCGCCCGAGGGCCCAGGGATGGCGCTCGCCGGGGATTGGCGCCCAGGCGTCGTTGTAGATCAGCAGGAGGTCGGGCCCCCAGTAGATCGCGGTGGGGAAGGCCGAGTTCAGGCAGATGGCCACGGCCGACCGGAGGCTCGGGGGCCAGCCCGCGGGCGCTCCCAGCGGATGGGCGGACCAGTCGAAGCTGCGGATGCGCTCGCCCATCGGGCCGCCGCCGGCCAAGAACTTGGGATTGTCCAACGCTGAAGGCCCCCTCGCGCGGAGGGGGCCGTGTCGGACCGTCCCGCGCGCCTGTGCTGGGGCGGACTGCCCCCCGACGCGCCCATGAACGTGCGGCAGGGCCATTTGTTCCGAAGCCAATCCCCTGTCCGTCAAACCCCCGGGAACAGCGGGTTGATCTCGGACAGGGGATCTCTGCCGCAGCGCCTCAGCGGGAGGTGACCGCGGTGGGACAACCGCCTTCCGAAAGGGGACGGAAAGCGTCGGCGAAGGCGACGGTCGCGACCTGTTCGTAGAGGTCCCAGGGTGAGCGGGACTGCCCCGGCGCCTTGACGCGGAACAGGTACATGTCTCGCTCCACCCGCCCGTCACTGCGGATGCGGCCGTTCTTCAGCGTCGCGTCGTTGATCGGCAGGCTGCGCATCGCCGCCGCCACGGCCCGCGGCTCGTCGGTCCCCGCCGCCTGCACGGCCTTCAGATAGTGCAGCGTCGCGCTGTAGTCGGCGGCATTCATCATGTTCGGCATCAGGTTGCGACGGGCGAGGAAGCGCTGGGAGAAGGCGCGCGCCTCGTCCGACTGGTCCCAGTAGAAGCCCTCCGTCAGCAGCATGCCCTGAGCCGCCTCCAGCCCCAGCGCATGGACGTCGGTGATCATCAGCAGGAGGCTTGCCAGGCTTTGGTTCCCCCGGCCGCCGACGATGCCGAACTCACGGGCGGTCTTGATCGTGTTGATGGTGTCGTTGCCACCGTTGGCGAGGCCGATGATGCGCGCGCCGGAGGCCTGCGCCTGCAGGAGGAAGGAGGAGAAGTCGGTCGAGTTGATGGGCGCCCGGACCCGGCCCAGCACGGTCCCGCCGGCCGCCTCGACGAAGCGCGCCGCGTCGCGCTCCAGCACGTGGCCGAAGGAATAGTCCGCCGTGACGAAGAACCAGGAATTGCCGCCGTTGCGGACGGCGGCTGTCGCCAGGGTCTTGGCCAGGGCGTAGGTGTCGTGCATCCAGTGGAAGCCGGTCGGCGAACAGGCGGTGCCGGTGAGGTCGGACGAGCCGGAGCTCGTCGCAATGTCCAGTTTCCCCATCTCGCGCGTGTAGGAGCGCACGGCGAGGGCGACCGAGGAGGCGCCGAGGCCGACCACCACGTCGACGCCGCGCTCGTCGTACCACCGGCGGACGATGGCCGATCCGACGTCGGGCTTGTTCTGGTGGTCGGCCGAGAGGACCTCGATCTTCCGGCCCAGCACCGTGCCGCCGAAATCCTCCACCGCCATCTGCACCGCGATCAGGCTCGAACGGCCGGTGATGTCGGCATAGGGCCCGGACATGTCGTTGAGGACGCCGATGCGCACCGCCTCGTCGGAGACCTGCGAGAGGGCGGGTGTCGCGGCCGCCGCCCACAGGAGGCATGCGGCGATCAGCGGAGCGAGCTTGGGTCGGGGCATGACGGGTCTCCTGGACGGTGCTGACGACATCCGTCGGCCGCTCGGGCCTCAGGCATGCAGAGGACGGGCTAGGCTCGTCCGGAAGGGCGTTGGCGTCGGCGCCCTAGAACGGCGCGTCGGCGGACGCGGTGCTGCGGCGGGCGATGGCGCGTTCCCCCGCCTCCCGCCGCGCATCGAGCATGGGCCTCGCCGCCTGGCGGATGGCGGCGAGCGCTTCGGGCGGCGCGCTGCGCTCGGAGGTGTCGAAGGGCGGCTGCGGGTCGTATTCGAGCAGCAGCTGGAGCCGCCGCGCGACCTCCTCGCCGCACAGTTCGGCCGCCAGCTGGAACGCGAAATCGATGCCCGCCGTCACGCCGCCGCCGGAGATGCGGTTGCGGTCGACGACGATGCGCTCCGCCACGGGGATGGCGCCCAGGGGGGCGAGCTGGTCGCGCGACAGCCAGTGACAGGCCGAGCGATAGCCGTCCAGCAGACCCGCACCGGCGAGGATCAGGCTTCCGGCGCAGACGGAGGTGACGTAGCGGGCCGAGGCGCCGGCTTTCGCGACGAAGGCCATGACCTCCGGATCGTCCATCACGGCGATCTGGCCGGGACCGCCGCCGACGCAGAGCACGTCCAGCCGGGGGCAGTCCGCGAAGGCCGTGGTCGGCATGAGAATGAGGCCGACGTCGCTGGTGATCGGCTCGATGCGCTTCCACAGGAGGTGCATACGCGCCCCCGGCAGCCGCGCCAGCACCTCGAAGGGGCCGGTGACGTCGAGCTGGGTCATGCCGGGGAAGAACAGCAGCCCGATCTCCAGAGGGGGTGTCGTCAAGATGGCCTCCGTCCGTGGTGCACGCGGTCACTTTGGCCATGACAGGAGGCGGCGGAAACGACATTCTGCCCTCCTTTCCTGCCACGCGGGAATGCGACCCTCTCGAAGGACAGGCCAGTGCAGCGTCACGTCGTCTTCGTGGTCTTTCCCGACGCCCTGATCCTCGATCTGTCGGGTCCGCTGGCGGCGTTCGAGATCTCCTGCGAGACGGCTCCCCGTGAGGCGGCCCCCTATTGCCTGACGGTCGCCTCCGTCGCCGGCGGCCTCGTTCGCACCTCGTCCGGGCTCGAGATCATGACGCGGTCGCTGCACGAGGTCGGCGATGTGGACACGCTCCTCGTCGTCGGTGGCCCCGGCGTGCACGAGGCGGCGAAGGACCCGGAGCTCGTCCGCTGGCTGGCGGACAATGCCGGCCTCACCCGGCGCCTCTGCTCCGTCTGCACGGGCGCCTTCGTCCTCGCCTCGGCCGGGCTACTGAAGGAGCGCAAGGTCGTCACCCACTGGGGCTCGTGCCAGCTCCTGCAGGACCGCCACCCCGAACTCACCGTCTCTCCCGACGCCATCTTCGAGAGGGACGGTTCGATCTGGACCTCGGCCGGGGTCACCGCGGGCATCGACCTCGCGCTGGCCATGATCGAGGAGGACCGCGGCCACGCCGAGGCGATCCGGGTCGCCAAGCGGCTGGTCGTGTTCCTCAAGCGTTCCGGAGGGCAGGCGCAGTTCAGCGTGCCGCTGGCCCTGCAGGAGGCCGACGACGACGGTTTCGAGCCGCTGCACCGCTGGATGGAGGACCACCTGGACGCCGACCTCAGGGTGGAGACGCTGGCCCGGCGCGTCGCCATGAGCCCCCGGACCTTCGCCCGGCTCTACACCGCGCGCACCGGCCGCACGCCGGCGAAGGTGGTGGAGGACATGCGCCTCGAGGCGGCCCGCCGCGCCCTGGAGGAGACCCGTCACAGCATCAAGGACATCGCCCGCAAATGCGGCTTCCTCGACGAGGAACGGATGCGCAGGGCCTTTCGGCGGCGGCTGGGCGTCAGCCCCCAGGACTACCGGATGCAGTTCGGCGCAGCCCCGCCCGCATCACCCGCGCCGACGCGCCAGGTCCCGGCCTGAGGCGGCTCCCCCCTCCCGCTCACCCGCGCCGGACGTTCCAGAACACCGGGTTGCCGTTGAGAATGCCGGTGAGGTTGCTGCGGAAGGCGGTCGGGAAGAACCGCTGGCCCAGCGGGATATAGGGCACCTCCTGGAAGGCGAGTTCCTGCATCCGCCGGGCGATCGCCACCTGCGCGGCGGCGTCCGGGGCCCGGAACCAGTCGTCGCGCATCTGCTCCATGGCCGGGATGCTGGGCCACCCGGGGGCGGCATTGCGCCCGTGGGATCGCAGGAAGGCATGGCCGGCCGGCGTGAACAGGTCGGTGCCGCTCCAGAAGGTGTGGAACACGTTCCAGCCGCCCTGGTCGACGGGATCGGTCTTGGCGCGCCGCTGCACCACCGTGCCCCAGTCCGAGAGCTGGTAGTCGACGTTGAAGCCGAGCTTCTTCAGGAGGTCGGCGCCGACGTCCGACAGGGCCTTGGAACTGGCGATCTCCGCCGCCCCGAGCACCACGACCTTCTCGTCCTTGTAGCCTGCCGCGGCGATGGCGGCCTTCGCCTTCTCCAGTTCGCGCGGTCCGGTGATCGCGGCCATGCCGGCCTCCGTCGCCATCGGCGTGCCCGGGCAGAAGATGCCGACGCCGTCCTTCCACAGCTCGCGGTCGCTGGTCTGCGCCTCCATGAAGTCCGACTGGGTGACGGCCGACAGAACGGCGCGGCGGATCGCAGGATTGTCGAAGGGCGGCACGAGGTGGTTCAGCCGCATGGTGGAGATCCAGCCCGTGGGGTCGATGACGCGGGTCGAAACGCCGCGCATGGCCTTCAGCGCCGGCAGCAGGTCGGCGTCGGGGGAATACCACCAGTCGATCTCGCCCGCCCTCAGGGCTCCCATGGCCGTGTTGGGGTCGGGCATGATCCGCCATTCCACCCGCTCGAAATGGGCGACCTTAGGCCCCGCCGTCCAGTCCGGCGTGCCGCCGGAGCGCGGCACGTAGCCGTCGAACTTCTGGTAGGCGATCAGCGCGCCGGGAACCCGCTCGCCGGCGAGGTAGCGGTATGGGCCGGAGCCGACCATCTCGGTGACACGCTCCATCGGCGGGGTGTTCGCCAGCCGTTCCGGCATCATCGCGCACATGTTGGGCGATGCCTTGCCGAGGGCGTCGGGCAGCAGCGGGAAGGCATGCTTGAGGCGGAAGCGAATGGTCTTGTCGTCGGGCGCGGAAAGCTCGTCCGTCGCCGCCATCAGCACCTGGCCAAAGGCGTCGCGGGCACCCCAGCGCTTGATCGAGGCGACACAGTCGCGCGCGAGGACGGCCGAACCGTCATGGAACTTCAGCCCGTCGCGCAGCGTCAGCGTCCACACCCGCCCGTCGCTTTCGGTGGTCGCGCCGGCGAGCATCTGCGGCTGCATGCGGTACTGGCCGTCCATGCCGAACAGCGTGTCGAAGACCATGTAGCCGTGGTCGCGGGTCGGATAGGTGGTCGTCCAGACCGGATCGAGCACCGCCACGTCGGTCTGCGGCACGAACTTCAGGACGTTGGCGCCCTGCGCCAGCGACAGGGAGGGTGCGGCGAAGGCGGCAGCGGAGGTGGCGAGAAAGCGGCGGCGAGAAAACTGACGGGCCATGGCAGCACCTCATGAACGGGGGAGGGCGCAGGATGGGAGGGCGAGGTTTCTCTGTAAAGTCCACTGTCCCGACAATAATGCCGCAAGTCGGCTTCGCCCGGCCGAAATGAAACGCGTGGAGAGACTGAAAAAAATACCAGTTTCAGCGAGTGATTTCACGGTGAAGGCGTATTTTTCCAAATATAGACTGTGAAAAACGCCGGATCCGCTGCGGAGATTGCCGCTGGCGGTGGTATGAAGATAACGTTTGATGTGTGTGAGGCGCGTGGCCAGACGGGAACCCTTCGGTCCGGGCCTCCTAGCGTCTGAGGCCGGGCGCCTCGATCGGCAGGCCCTGCGCCCGCGCCGCGAGATAGAGCTCGAGCGCGAGGTATTCCGGTGACCCCAGCGAGAACTGCGTCGCCCTGACGCCGAGCGAGCAGGCCCGGAGCCGGCGGTGCAGCGACCCCATGGTGTTCCATTCGAGCCGGTAGGCCGGGAACCCGGTGCCGACGCCGCTGGAGATGATGTCGCCGCGCAGCCGCCGGCCGACATTCTCCGCGTGGCACTGGGCGCAGGAAAGGTTGAACTGGCCCATGCGCGTCTCGAACAGCCGCCGGCCCTCGGCGACGAAGGACGCGGCCGGTCCGTCGGTGGCGACCGCCGTCGGCAGCCCCCTCGACTGCAGCGCGACGGCCGCCGTGAGCGAGAGCAGCGGCTCGCTTTCGTAGCCGTAGGCCGGCGCCTGCTGGTGGCGGCTGCGGCAGGTCTCGATACGGCCTTCGAGGTTGAGGAGGCGTCCGTCCTCGGCCACCTGCGGATAGCGGGTCGCAACGCCGCGCATCCCGCCGATGTCCCCGTGGCAGCCCTGGCAGGACGGGCGTCCGCCGGCCGGCGGCGCGCGCCAGTGCGCCTCGCCGGAATCCACCCAGAGCCAGCCGGGATGCCGCGAGGGGTCGTCCTGCAGCGCCCTGAGGTCCGGGGACAGGAACGCCGCCGGCGCACGCACCTCGCCGGCGCCGGCCGCCACTGCGGCGAGGAGCAGGGCGAGGGCGATCGCCGCCCTCATGTCACGGTGAAGCCCTGGCGGCGCTCATAGGTGACGCCGCCGTCCTCGATCCATTCGAACACGAGCTCGCCGCTCCGCTCGGCGCGGATCGTGAAGGCGACATAGGGATTCGCGGCGATGCCGGACGACAGCTCCATGCGGAAGAGCTCGTGCCCCTCCTGGCTGACGCGCAGGGTGTGGATGATCTTGCGCGCGACGGGCCTGAGGCCGGGGGCGTCGATGGCCCGCTCCATCGGATGGCGGGCGAGAACGCGGATCTCGACGATCTCGCCGCGCTTCGCCTCTGCCGGCATGGTGATGCGGGCGGGCAGGGTGGCATTGGCCATGGCTCAGCCTCCGTCGACGCAGGCGCCGAGAATGACGATGACCTCACGGGCCCCGCGATGGACGACGCCGCGGCTCGTCTCTGCCAGCACCACGATGGTCTGCGTCTCCGCAAGGCGAATGCGCGTCGCAACGTCGGCGCGGCCGGCCTGCGGGCCGATGTGGAAGGTCGCCACCCGCGGCACAGGGTTCTTGTCCGCGAGGACATGGATGCGGGCGACGTGGTCGGCGGCGCTCATCGGGCTGTCCACCCTGACGGCGATGTCCACCGCATTGCCGTTCTCGGAGAGCTGCGGCATCTCGATGGAGAGGCCCGACGCTGCCGGCTCGCGGCCGGCGAGGATCGCCCGTTCGGCGGCGGCGAAGGTTTCCGCAGGGGCCGTCTGGCCCGAAGCGGCGGCGGGAACGAGGGCGGCGGCCGCGGCTGCGGCAATGGCGCCGCGTCGCGTCAGGAGGTCTGGCCGGTCGGACGGAGGTTTGGGCATCATTCACTCCTTCAGGGCGGACAGATAGGCGACCACGTCCTCGATGTCCTGTGCGGAGAGGACCGGTCGCCCGCGCCAGCGCGCGTCGACATGAACGAGGCCGGCTGTGCGATGATAGGCCGGCATCACCGCGTCAGGGTTGGCGAGCGTCGGATCGATCAGCCTGAGCCGGATCTGGCCGGCCGCGAGGCGCGCGCCGACCCCCGCAAGCGGCGGCCCGACCTCGCCCATGAACGCCTCGGTGGCATCGGGGATCGTGTGACAGATCAGGCAATTGGCTGTCTCCCGGTTACGCACGATCCGCCCGCCGCGCTCGGCCGAGCCCGCAAGCCCGCCGAGCGGTGCTGCGACGACGTCGCCGGAGACGACGAAGGGAGCGACCTCCTGCCCCGCCGCGGCTGCGGCGAGGCCGAGGAGCACCAGGGCGGCGAGGGTGGCCCTCACGCCCGCCTGAGGTCCTGGTCCTTCAGCGGCACCGAGCGGATGCGCTTGCCCGTGGCGGCGAAGATGCCGTTCAGCACCGCCGGCGCCGCCACCATGATGGTCGGCTCGCCGACGCCGCCCCAGAAGCCGCCGGAGGGCATGACGATGGTCTCCACCGGGGGCATCTCGTCCATGCGCAGCACGTTGTAGCTGTCGAAATTGGTCTCGACGATCTGCCCGTCCTTCACGGTGCAGGCCCCATAGAGAAGGGCGGAGAGGCCGTAGACGAAGGAGCCCTCCACCTGCATCTCGATCTGGCGCGGGTTGACGGCGACGCCGCAATCAGTGGCCGCGACGATGCGATGAACCTTGAGGCGGCCCTGCGCATTCACCGAGACTTCGGCCGCGGCGGCGACATAGCTGCCGAAGCCCATCTGCTGGGCGATGCCGCGATGGACGCCGGCCGGCGGCGGCTTGTCCCAGCCGATCCGCTCGGCCACCGCGTTGAGCACGGCGAGATGGCGCGGGTGGTTGCCCATCAGCTTGCGTCGGAACGCGAGGGGATCCTGCCCCGCCGCATGGGCGAGTTCGTCGAGGAAGCACTCGAGGTAGATGGCGTTCTGGTTGTGGTTCACGCCCCGCCAGAAATGAGGCGGCACGTGGGTGTTCCGCATGGCGTGGTCAATCAGCAGGTTGGGGAACGAATAGCCGATCTGGCTGTCGTTGCCGCCGGCGTTGAGCCCCTGGAACTGCACGGGGTCGCGGCCGCTCTGCAGCGCCGTGGGGAAGACGTAGGAGAGGATCGACTGGCCGGAAATGCGCATGTGCAGCCCGACCACGTTGCCCTGGGCGTCGAGGCCGCCGGTCATCTTGGCCATGGTCACGGGGTGGTAGCGCCCCTGCACCATGTCCTCCTCGCGCGTCCACTGCGTCTTGATCGGGACGCCGGGGACCTGCTTGGCGATGGTAACCGCCTGGATCAGCCAGTCGTGGGTGGTGCGCCGTCCGAAGCCGCCGCCGAGGTCGACGCGGTGGACGTCGCAGGCCGTCTGCGGCAGGCCGGCCGCCTGGGCGGTGGCGGCCAGCGCCGCCTCGCCGTTCTGCGTCGGGCACCAGACGTCGCAGCGGGTCGGTGTCCACACCACCGTGGCGTTCATCGGCTCCATGGGAGCGTGGTTCTGGAAGGGATAGTCGTAGACCGCCTCGATCTTGCGCGCTGCGCCGGCAATGGCGGCGCGGGCGTCGCCGTTGGTATTGCCGACGAAGGCCTCCGGCGCCTCGAGCCCCTCGCGCAGCTGCGCCGCGATGGTCTCGGAGGAAACCGACCGGTTGGGGCCGTAGTCCCAGGTGACGGGCAGGGCGTCGAGGGCCGTCTTGGCCTGCCAGAACGTGTCGGCCACCACGGCCACCGCGGTATCGGCGACCTTGAGCACGTGGCGCACGCCCGGCATGGAGGAAACCTTGGCGGCGTCGAACGATGCCACCTTGCCGCCGAAGACCGGGCATTCCTTCGGCACGGCCACCAGCATGCCCGGCATCTTGAGGTCCGAGCCGTAGACGAGGGCGCCGGTGGTCTTCGCCGCGGTGTCGAGACGCTTCACCGAGGTGCCGATGACCGTCCAGTCCTTCGGGTCCTTCAGCGGCACGTTGGCGGGCGGCGTCAGCCGCGCCGCGGCCGCTGCGACCTGTCCGTAGCGCACGGAACGGCCTGAGGCGGCGTGCGTAATGACGCTGTCCTTGGCGGTGCACTGTGCCGCGGGAACGCCCCAGGCGTCGGCTGCGGCCTGGATCAGCATGACGCGGGCGGTGGCGCCGCCGCGGCGGACGTATTCGTGGCTCTGGCGAATGCCCTGGCTGCCGGCGGTGAGGAAGGCGCCCCAGGCGCGATTGCGCGCCAGCGACTGGCCGGGCGTGACGTATTCCGTGACGATCTTCGACCAGTCGCAGTGCAACTCCTCGGCGATCATCTGGCAGAGGCCGGTACGGGTGCCCTGACCCATCTCGGAGCGGGCCATGCGCAGCACCACCGTGTCGTCGGGCCGGATGACGACCCAGGCGTTGATCTCGGGCGTTGCCGCGGGTGCCGGTTGCTGGGCGAAGGCACCGGTCGGCAGGCAGAAGCCGACGGTCAGTCCGGCGGCGGCCTTGAGGACGGCGCGGCGGGAGGTGGTCGTGGTCTCGATGAGCGTCATGTCGGCCTCCCTCAGCCCTGGCGGTTCGCGGCGGCCTGCTTGATGCCGGCGCGGACACGGTTGTAGGTGCCGCAGCGGCAGATGTTCGTCATCGCCGCGTCGATGTCCTCGTCAGTGGGGTTCGGCTTCTCGGCGAGCAGTGCCGCCGCCGCCATGATCATGCCGGACTGGCAGTAGCCGCACTGGGGAACGTCGAGGTCGCGCCAGGCGACCTGGACAGGGTGCATGCCGTTCGGCGACAGGCCCTCGATGGTGACGATCTTCTGGTCAGGGGTGACCGCGCTCAGCGGCATGGCGCAGGAGCGCACCGCCTGGCCGTCGATATGCACCGTGCAGGCGCCGCAGGCGGCGATGCCGCAGCCGTATTTCGTGCCGGTGAGGCCCGCATGCTCGCGCAGGGCCCAGAGCAGCGGCGTGTCCTCCGCCGCCTGGACGTCGACCACCTGGCCGTTGATGTTGAGTTTCGCCACCGCAGTCTCCCTTGTCCCACCGGCCCTTGCACGGGCTCTTGTCTGGAACGAGTCCACATTGGACGGCCGATCGGCACAACCCGCTTTGGTGCAGGGCTCCTTCACTTTGTCGAGAGGCGGTGGCCGTCTCGGGTGGTCCGCGGCGCCTTGGGTTATGCGGCCCTGTGCAGCGCCCGTTCCTCGGCCGCCAGATAGGCCTCCATCCGGCCGACGAACTGTACTGCGGCCGCGGGCTGGGCAAGCTCGGCGGGCGCGACGGAGGTCAGGCCGACGATGCCGACATGGCCGAGGTTGGCTGCGGCGCCCTTGATCTGGTGGAGCAGGCCTTCCAGGGCCGTGACGTCGCCCTTGTCGGCTGCGGTGCGGATGTCGGCCAGCAGGCGGCGCGCCTCGTCCACGAAGGTCCCGACGAGCCGTTGCCCGACCTCCGGACCGATGGCATCGAACAGGGAGTTGCGAACGGAGAGGTCCACCCCACCCTGATCCACCTGTTCGGCGGGCGCCGGGGCCGACGAATGCCGCGCCACGACCGCCTCGAGCTTGGCGCGCGTGACGGGCTTGGCGAGGAAGTCGTCCATGCCCGCGTCGAGGCAGGCCTGCCGGTCCGAGGCGAAGGCGTTGGCCGTCAGCCCGATGATGGCGGTGTGTGCGTTCGGTCCGGTGCCGGCGCGCAGGGCCTGGGCGGTCCGGACCCCGTCCATGACCGGCATGTGCATGTCCATCAGGATGACGTCGAAGGCCTGGCGCCCGGCGAGGTCGAGGGCGACCTGGCCGTGGTCGGCGACAGTCACGGTGTGGCCCATGGCGGTGAGCAGCAGCGTTGCCACCTGCTGGTTCACCGCGTTGTCCTCGACGAGAAGCACGCTGAGGTGGTTCGGCAGCCTGGTTCGCGCCGCCCGTTCCGCCGGCTGGGCGACGGCCTTCGCTTCAGGCGCCGGCACGTCGAACCAGAAGACCGAGCCCTTGCCGAGGGTGCTTTCGACGCCGATCTCGCCGCCCATGGCGTCGACGATGCGCTTGCAGATGGCAAGTCCCAGGCCGGTTCCGCCGAAGCGGCGGGTGATGGAGGCGTCGACCTGCGAGAACTCCTTGAAGAGGTGCACGTGCGAGCCCTCGGCGAGGCCGATGCCGGAATCGATGATCGAGAAGCGCAGGCCCTGGCGGCCGCCCGCGAGGGTGCGTGAGCCCACTGAGAGGATGATGCCGCCCGTCAGGGTGAACTTCACCGCATTGGCCACCAGGTTGATGAGAACCTGCCGGATGCGCGTGCCGTCGGTCTCGATGGAAGCCGGCACGTCGTCGGCGATGACGACGTCGAAGCTGAGCTTCTTCTCATGCGCCCGCGGGCCGAGCATCTCCCTGACCGAGGTGGCCAGTCCCCGCACGTCCACGGCCGTCTGCTCCAGCTGGATCGCTCCGGAATCGAGTTTTGCGTAGTCGAGCACGTCGTTGACGATGTCGAGCAGCGCTTCGCCGCATTCGTGGATGGTCTTCAGGTGGCCGCGCTGCTGGGCCGAGAGTTCGGTCGTCTCCAGGATGGACGACATGCCGATGATGCCGTTGAGCGGCGTGCGGATCTCGTGGCTCATGGTGGCCAGGAAGGCGGTCCGCACCTGGGACGCCTTCTCGGCGACGTCGCGGGCATCGCGAAGCGCCGTCTCGAAGCGCTTGCGCTCGGTGATGTCCGTGTAGGTCTGGACGAAGCCGCCGCCGGACAGGTGGCGTGTGCAGATCTCCAGAACCGTATTCCCTCGGACGTGCTCGCGCACAGCGAGGTGATCGGGATCGGGCGGCGCGCCGCCCTGCTCGTCCATCACGATGCTTTCCCCGGTGGCGCGTTCGTGGAGAAGCAGGACCTCGAGAGGGAAACCTTGCCGCGTGAAGGTGGCTGGTAGGCCGAGCAGATCGAGGGCGTTCTGGTTGACCACGGCGACGTGACCGTTGCCGTCGACCATCAGGATGCCCTGCGCCATGTTGTTCAGGGTCAGCGCGAGTTCGCTGGTCGCCGCCCTGGCCGCAGCCTTGCTCCGGGTGAGTGCGGCGAGGGCTGACCCGAAACGACGCCAGTAGGCGATCCCGAGCAGGATCACGCCGAGGACGCCGACCGTGAGGCCCGTAGCGATCAGTCGCATCTGGGCCGCGGTCGCGATCCGGCGCTGCCGTGCATCCGTGTCGTCAACGCGCACGGCGACGATGAGCGGCCAGTCGTTGATCGCCCTGTAGGCCGTCGCCCGGCCCCGCTCCTGGTTCTCGCCCATCTCCACGACGAGCCCGTCGGTGAGGGCCCTGGAAAGGGCTTCTTCGCCTTCGTAGCGGCTGCCGAGCGCCTGGCGGGTCAGGCCCGCCATGGCCCGCACGACCCGGTCGCGGCCGACGACCGCGATGCCGCCGCCCCTCCCAAGATCGATCGTCTCGTAAAAGCGCGACAGGTAGTACGGGTCCAGCGAGGCGACGATGACCCCGCGGAAGGTGCCGTCGGCATCGCTGATCCGCCGCGTCAGCTGGATCGACCAGCGTCCCGACGCCCGACCGAGGACCGGCTTGCTGATGAACAGCGTGTCCTGGTCCGCATCGAGATGCACGCGGAAGTGCTCCCGGTCGCTCAGGTCGACCCGCGGGGTTGCCCCGGCCGTGGTCGTCGTCTCCATCCGGCCGTCGGCCCCGATGATGGTGAACTGCAGCGCCAGTTCCTTGAAGCTGTATTGGTTCGTCACCCAGGCCTGCAGATCGAATGCCCCCCCACCACGCAGATAGTCCTGGCGGATGAACTTGATCGTGTTGTCGGTCTCGTTGATCGCCTGGCGGATATGCTCGTCGAACAGGCGCGCATAGTTCTGCGCGGTCTGGCTCGCCGTCCGCTGGGCGAAGGCCTGCTCCTGGCGGATGTCCATTTCCACTGCGGTCCAGATCATCCCGATCACGGCAAAGCCGAGAGCGGATGCCAGGGCAATGAGACGCCGGACGGATTTCTGCGCGCTGACCTGCGACTGCGCCATGGGATGTTGCCTCGACCGAAGATGGCGGACGCTGTCATGCCCGTCTTCCCCAAGCGTAAAGATCGATCTTGCACGGCCGGATATTTGTGTCTGTGCTAACAACCACTTTCCCTGATGGTCGAAGCTACCCAGGGATGTGGTGATGAGGTCATTTACCTCTTTGCGCTATGCGATAGGGTGCGCCGGCCGAGCGATGGCTGATGAACGAGCGGGATCGCCCATGCCTGTGATGATCGTCGATGACGCGGAGACCAATCTCCTCGTCATCAAGTCCCTGGTTGAGGCCTGCGGAGTACCGGGTTCGACGACGTTCAAGAGCCCGACCGAGGCCATCGACCGGCTCGACGATCTCGCGCCGACCCTGATCCTGGTCGACTACATGATGCCGGATCTCGATGGCATCGCGTTCATCCGTCTGGTCCGGTCGAGGCCGCGGTTCGCCGACACCCCCGTCGTCATGGTGACCACCGCCGACCAGCGTTCGGTCCGCCTGGAGGCCCTGGAGGCCGGGGCCACGGATTTCATCCTGAAGCCGATCGACCCGGCGGAGTTCAAGGCGCGCTTCCGCAACCTGATGCAACTCGCCGACGCCCAGGCGAAACTGAAAGATCAGGCGGCCTGGCTGTCCAGCGAGGTGCACAAGGCGATGGAGGTCGCGCGCGGACGCGAGGCCGAGATCGTCACCCGCCTCGCACGCGCCGCCGAACTCCGCGACCCCGAGACCGGCCAGCACCTCGAACGCATGTCGCGCTATTCCGAGAAGATCGCGCGGGCGCTCGCCCTCGACGACGAGTTCTGCGAGCGGCTGCGGATCGCCGCCCCGATGCACGACATCGGCAAGATCGGCATTCCCGACTCGATCCTGCTCAAGCCCGGGCCTCTCACGCCAGCCGAGCGTCTCGAGATGCAGAAGCACGCCCAGCAGGGTGGCGAAATCCTCGAGCGCTCGACGTCCGAGCTCATCCGCCTGGCGGGCGAGATCGCCATCTCCCACCACGAGCGCTTCGACGGTTCGGGCTATCCCTTCGGCCTCGCCGGAGAAGCCATTCCGCTCTCCGGCCGGATCACCTCCCTCGCCGACGTGTTCGATGCCCTGACGTCCGTGCGGCCCTACAAGAAGGCCTGGGCTCCCGAGGAGGCGCGCTCCTACATCCTCGCGGAGCGGGGGCGTCATTTCGACCCCGCCTGTGTGGACGCGATGATGGCGGCCTGGACCGAGATCCTCGCCATCCACGCCAGTTCCGCCGATCCCGACGGCAAGGCCCGGAGCTAGTGCCCTCCCGGGCACCGACGTCGTGCGGGTGATCGCGCGAGCGGATCACCGGATGCACCGCGGGGGCCCAGGCTGCTATAGCGGACGGTAGGCCGGCCCAGAAAGAGGCCGGCTCCCGGCGCGCTCCTGGAATGCGATCATGGTTCAAACCGACAGCCGCGGCTTGCCCATCACCACCCGGTCGGACGAGGCCGCGAGCCTCTATCGCGCCGGCGTCGACCTCCTTCTCTCCGCCTGGCCCGGCGCCGTCGAGACGCTCGGCAGGGCGGTGGAGGCTGACCCCGACTTCGCACTCGCCCGCGCAGCCCTGGCACGGGCCCATGCCGTGCGGGCGGAGCCCGAGGCGGCGCGGAGCCAGATCGCGAGGGCAGCCGAGCTCGTGGCGGAAGGCGGCACGGACCGGGAGAAGAGCCATGTGCAGGCCCTCGCCCTGGCGATCGCCGGGCAGGGCGCCCAGGCCCTCGATCGCGTCCTCGTCCATCTGGAAGCCTGGCCCCGCGACGTCCTCATCTTCGGGCTTCCCCTCGGCGCCTTCGGGCTCTTCGCCTTTTCCGGCATGGCCGACCACGACCAGGCTCGTGTCGATCTCTGCGACCGCCATGCGGCGCAGTTCGGCGCCGACGACTGGTGGTTCCTGACCTATCGCGGCTGGTCCCATGCCGAGAACGGCGCAGTGGCCTTCGGACGGAGCCTTGCGACGAAGGGTTTCCACCTGAGGCCCGCCAATGCCAATGGCGCCCATGCGGTGTCGCACGCCATGTTCGAGGACGGGGCGGGCGCCGAGGCCGATGCCTTCATCGCCGGCTGGCTGCCGGACTACGACCGGACGGGCGTGCTGCACGGCCACATCGCCTGGCACCAGGCGCTCTCCGCACTGGAGCGCGGGGACGCGGATCGGGCTCTCGCCATCTATCGGACCTTCGTCCAGCCCGCAGCCTCCGCGGGCCTTCCCATCAACATCGTCACCGACTCCGTCTCGCTGCTCTGGCGGCTCGAGGCCTATGGCCACGCCGTTCCCGCCCCGCTCTGGGACGAGGCGGCGCGCTATGCAGGCGAGAGGTTCCCGGGCGCCGTCCATCCCTTCGTCGAGGTGCATCTGGGGCTCGCCGAGGCCATGACCGGCCGCGCCGACCGGCTCGCCGTGCGCATCGACGCCGCCAGCCGCCTGGTCGAGGCCGGACAGCTGCCGGCGGGTCCCGTCGTGCCGGCTCTGTTCAGGGCGGCTCTCGCCTTCGCCGAGGAGCGATACGCCGCCTGCGTCGCCCTCCTCGAGCCCTTGGCGTCCGAGGTCGTGCGGATCGGCGGCAGCGGCGCCCAGCGCGAGGTCTTCGAGGACACGCTGCTGGTGGCGCTGATGAAGGGCGGCGAGGCGGAGAAGGCCCGCGCGCTGCTGGACGAGCGCCTGCACCGCCGTCCCTCGCCCCGCGACAGCGCCTGGCGAGGCGGGCTGATCGCCTGACGGAACAGGCCCCTAGCCCGCCACCGGCGTCAGGCGCGTGATGCGGCTCGGATTGACCTCGGCGAGATAGAGCGTGCCGTCGGCGGTGCCCCAGATGCCGTGGGCGCCGTTCAGCACGGGGCGGCAGGAGCCGACGAGGCGGCCGTCGCGATCGAAGCGGGAGAGCCGCGGCACCTGATCCGTCACGAAGACCGAGCCCTCGGCGTCGCTCCACACGTCCATGGCACGCGGCATGTCCGCCCAGGCGTCGAGCGGCTCGCCTTCGGCCGAGAAGACCTGGAGGCGGTCGTTCTCGCGGTCCGTCACCAGCACCCGCCCGTCGCCGGCCACCCAGACGCCGTGCGGCGTGCTGAACTCGCCCGGCCCCGTGCCGCGCCGGCCGAAGCTCCGGATGAGGTCGCCCGCCGCCGAGAAGTGCTGCACGCGCGATGCCCCGTACCCGTCGGCGACGTAGAAGCTGCCGTCGGCGGCAAAAGCGACGGAGGAGGGGTGCGAGAAGGTCTCGCCCGGGCGTTCCGGCGTGCCAAGCCTGCGCACCACCTTGCCGTCGGAGCCGAAGACGACGATGCGATGGGCGTCACGGTCGACGACGACGACGCGGTCCTCCGGGTCGACCGCCAGCATGTGGGCGTCGAGGATGTCTTCCGCGCCGAAGGACCTGACGAAACCGCCCTGAGGGTCGAGCTCGACGACGGGATCCGCCGGCGCGTCCACCAGCGGGTCCAGCCGCAGCAGCACGAAGACGTGGCCGCGGCTGTCGCAGGCGACGTCGCTGACGATGGAGCGCCCGCGGTCGAAGGCGCCGAAGGGTCGCTCGACGCGGTAGCGCTGCGCGCCCAGCGACACGTAGAGGCTGCGCGAGCCCGGTTCGGCGGTCATGGCGGCGCTCCTGGCGTTGCTGGCGGGACTAGATCGAGGCCATCCGCTTCAGGCCCACCAGCCGGTCGCAGACGATGAGGGCGGCGATGGTGCCGAGGATGAGAAGCGCCGAGATGGCGGCGACCGTCGGGTCCGGCGACATCTCCACCTGGTTCAGGAGCTGGATCGGCAACGTCTTGGTGCGCACGTCCACGAGGAAGATCGAGACGGGATAGTTGTCGAACGAGGCGATGAAGGCGAAGAGCCCGCCGCTGACGAAGCCGGGCAGGATGTTCGGCACCAGCACGGTCCACAGCGCCGCCGGGTAGGACCGGCCGAGCATGCGCGCCGCGTCGACCATGGCGAAGTCGAACAGCGACAGGCTGGCCAGCACCGTGCGCATGATGAAGGGCATGGTGATGACGACGTGGGCGATCAGCAGGGTCGAGTAGGTGTCGCGCAGGCCGAAATCGCGCGCCGCCTGCAGGAAGGCGATGCCGAGCACCAGGCCCGGCAGCATGAGGGGCGAGGCCATGAAGGTCGCCACCGCCTTGGCGCCGGGGATCATGCCGCGCGTGATCGCGATGGCGCAGAGCGTGCCGAGCACCAGCGAGACGGCGGTGGACAGGGCGGCGATCTGCGTCGAGAGCCAGACCGCCTGCAGCATGGAATCCGCGTTGGCGAGGGATGCGTACCAGCGCAGCGAGAACCCGGGCGGCGGGAAGGCGAAGACCGCCGACGAGGAGAACGACACCGTCAGCACGATGAGGATCGGCAGGAACAGGAAGGCGATGACGAGGCCGAGGACGAGGCGGCAGAAGAGCGAGCCGAAAAGGGCCATGGGTCAGCGCCTCTCTCCGCCCGGCGTGCGGACGAGGTAGGAGGAGGCGAGGATGAGCGCTGCGGAGATGACCAGCATGATCACCGCCATGCTCGCGCCCAGCTGGAAGTCGCGGATGTTGAGATAGGCCTTCGCCATGACCTGCGACATGGTCATGAAGCGGTCGCCGACGAGCAGGCCCGGCGTCACATAGGCCGCCACCGAAATGGAGAAGACGAGCGTCCCGCCCGCGATGATGCCGGGCATGGTGAGCGGCAGCGTCACGCGCAGGAAGGTGTGGACCGGGCCGGCACCGAGCGAGGCGGAAGCGTCGAGCAGGCGTGGATCCAGCATGCGCATGACCGAGTAGAGCGGCAGGATCATGAAGGGCAGAAAGACGTTGACCATGCCGAAATAGAGGCTGAACTCGGTGAAGACGAGCCGCATCGGCCGCTCGATGAAGCCGAGGTTGACGAGCATGAAGTTGATGATGCCGTCGCGGCGCATCATGATCGTCAGGCCGAAGGTCTTCACGACGATGGAAACGGTCAGCGGCAGGAAGATCAGCGCGAAGAGGATCACCTGCCAGGCGCCGCGGATGCGGGCCAGCGCCCAGGCGGCGGGATAGCCGATGATGAGGCACGCCCCGGTGGTGATGCAGGCGAGCTGCAGCGAATTGCCGATGATGCCGACATAGTAGGGGTCGCCGAGCACCTTGCGGTAGCCGGCGAGGCTGAAGCCGTCGCGATCGACGAAGCTGTCGCCGACCAGCATCAGAACCGGCACGGCAAAGGCGAGCGCCATGAAGACGAGGCCCGGCGCGGCGATCAGCGCCTTGGCGTCGAACGACCAGCGGGCGGGCCTCGCCGCCGGCATCACCGCCAGATCGTCTCGGGCGAGCGTCATCGGTCGGCACCGCCCGGTGCGGGAAAGACGCGGCTGTCGTCGAGCCGCCAGCGCACCGTCATCTCGACGCCGGGCGCGACGGTGTCCGGCAGCCGGTTCAGCTCGACGTGGAGACGGTCGCCGTCCTGCGCGGTGCGGAAGTGGAGGAGGGTGCGCGAGCCGAAATAGATGACCTCGGCGACGGTCCCCCGCACGGTGTTGTACTCGCCGGCCGGCCCTTCGCCCGCGGCGATCGCTTCCGGCCGGACGCCGACGACCACCTTGCTGCCGGTGAGAAAATGGCCCGGCGCCCGGATGATGCCGAAGGGGGTGTCGATCTCGACGATGCCGTCGCGCCCGCCCGTCACCACCCCGCCGATGCGGCTCGACTGGCCCACGAACTCCATCGTGTAGAGCGACTTCGGCCGGGCATAGACCTCGGATGGCGTACCGAGGTGCTCGATCCGCCCCTCGTTCATCACGGCGATGCGGTCGCTCATGACGAGCGCCTCGTCCTGGTCGTGGGTGACGAAAATCGACGTGATGCCGAGGTTGCGCAGGATGTGGCGCAGCTCGATCTGCATGGTCTCGCGCAGCTTGCGGTCGAGCGCCGAGAAGGGCTCGTCGAGGAGGAGGAGGCTCGGCTCCACCACCACGGCGCGCGCCACCGCGATGCGCTGCTGCTGGCCGCCGGAGAGCGCCGTCACGGCACGGTCGGCGAAGGCCTCCATGCGCACGAGCCCGAGGGCGTCCGCCACCTTCTTCGCCTGTTCGGCCTTCGGCACGCCCTTGGCCCTGAGACCATAGGCGATGTTCTCCGCGACAGTCAGATGCGGAAACAGCGCATAGTTCTGGAACACCACGCCGATGTTGCGCCGGTGGGCGGCGACCCGCGTCAGGTCGCGCCCGCCCACCTCGATCGCGCCCTGGTCGGGCGCGAGCAGGCCGGCGATCAGCCGCAGCAGAGTCGTCTTTCCGCAGCCCGACGGGCCGAGGAGCGAGACGAACTCGGCCCGTCCGACGGAGAGGCTCAGGCTGTCGAGAACGGTGGCGGCCCCGAAACGCTTGGTGACGTTGGAGACCGCCAGGTATCCCGGCTCATGCTGTGCCTCTGCCGCGGGCGGCAGGGCCGTCGCCTGCTGGCTCATCGCGAGGAAACTTCACGCTCGAAGCGCTCGATCATCGCGTTGCGATTGTCGGCGAAATACTCCCAGTCGAGCGCGATGAGTTCGGGGAAGCTGATGCCCTGCGGCAGGACCGTCTTGGCGTTGGTGGGCTTCGACCAGAAGGTCCGGGCGATGAGGGCCTGCGTCTCCGGGTTCAGCATCTCGTTGATGAAGGCGATGCCGAGGTCCTGGTTGGGGCCGCCCTCGACCAGCGCAACGCCGGCGGGCATGGCGAGCACGCCTTCCTTGGGCATTCCCTGGTCGACAGGCGCGCCCTGCGCCTTGCGGAACAGCGTCGTGCGGGAATCCGGCGCCATGTAGAGGTCGCACTCGCCCGTCTCGAGCAACTGCTGGGCCTGCGGCGCGTTGGACGAGACCTGGATGACGTTCGGGCGCAGCTCCTTCAGCCGCTCGATGCCCGCGCCCCACTCCTTCAGCGCCTGATCGAGAGGCTTCTTGGTGGCGTAGGAGGCGGCCGCGACGAGCGGCGCCACCGCCTGCGTGATGCGCATCGAGATCATGATGATGCGCTCGCGGAATTTGCGGTCCCAGGCGTCGTTGTAGGAGGCGAGCCCCTGCGGCAGGGCGCGGTTGTTGTAGGAGAACGAGCACATCGGCTGGCACCAGTTCACCCACATGGCGTCGCGCGGCTTCGCTGCAGCCGGCACGTCGGCGAGGTTGGTGATGTCGGCGGGGAGCTTCCGGATGACCTTCTCGCGCTCGGCGAGGACGAGGACGGGATCGTCCATCATCGTCACCGTCATCGTCGGACGCGCCTTGTTGGCGCGGATCTTCTCCAGGTTGATCAGCGAGTTGGTCCCCTCGAAGAGGATCTTCATGTTGTGCTTGCGCTCGATGACCGGGAACAGGATGTCCGTCAGCCCCGGCGAGGCGGGGCCGCCGACGAAGATCTCGCGGGTCTGGCCGCGCACGATGTTGGGAAAGCCGGTCACGGCGAGGAGCGAGCCGGCGGCGAATGTACGGCGCGAGATGCGGGTCGGGGAGGCCATTCTGCGTCATCCTTGCGTGAGGAAGCGGCGTTGCGCTCGACCGGATCGCTCGCAAGCGCCGTGCCAGCCGGGCGATGGATATGACGTTACGTCAGGTGAGGGTGCCGTCGACGGCGTTGAACGGCGTCGGGAAACGCTGGAGCGGCGTGATCATGGGGTAGGGCTCCCGCGCGATGAAACGCCCGCCGCCCGCGGCGCCGACAACGGTCTCGCCGTCGAAGACCTTATGTCCGCGCAGGTAGGTGGCGACGGGGTAGCCCTGCGTCCGGTAGCCCTCGTAGGGCGTATAGTCGCCGCCGTGGTGCATCAGGGCGTTGGTCAGGGTCACCGCCTTTTCCGGGTCCCAGATCACGAAGTCGGCGTCGCTGCCGACGGCGAGGCTGCCCTTCTGTGGGAAGAGGCCGAAAAGCTTCGCCGGATTGGTGCTGGTGAGACGGACGAAGGTCTGCAGGTCGATGCGGCCCTTCGAGACCCCTTCGGTGAAGAGGACGGGTAGCCGCGCTGCGAGCCCGGGGATGCCGTTCGGCACTTTGTTGAAGGGGGCGGGGTCGCCCGCGAACTTCTTGCCCTTGGGGTCGTCGAAGCGGGTCGGCGAATGGTCCGAGGAGATGACCTCGATGACCCCGCGCTTCAGATAGCCCCAGAGGGCCTCCTGGTCGGCCTCGGTCCGCGCCGGGGGGCCGAAGATGTACTTGGCACCCTCGAAACCGGGCCGGTCCAGGTCGGCGGCCGTCAGCGTCAGGTAATGGACACAGGTCTCGCCCCAGACCTTGAGCCCGCGGGCCTGCGCCCGGGCGATCTCCTCGGCTGACTGGGCCCCCGACACGTGGAAGATCTGGATGGGGACGTCGAGCGCCTCCGCGAGGCTGATGATCCTGTATACAGCCTCCCGCTCGGCGATCATTGGTTTGGCATATGCATGAAATTTAGGCACAGTTAATTCAGCAGAGACCAACTGTTCAGTTAGCCAGGCGATCAGGTCGTGGTTCTCCGCGTGGACGCAGACCAGAGCCTCGTTGCGGCGCGCCGCCGCCAGCACGCGCAGCACCTGGCGGTCGTCGAGGCGGACGCCGTCATAGGTCATGAAGACCTTCACCGACCGGCAGCCTTCGGCAATCAGCTGCGGCAGTTCCACCTCCAGGACCTCCGGCGTCGGGTCGGTCACGGTGAGGTGGAAGGAATAGTCGACCCGGGCCTTCTGCGCCTTGATCCGGTAGTCCGCGGCGACGGCGGCGAGCGAGCCGCCTTTCGGTTGCCACGCGAAGCAGACGACGGTGGTCGTGCCGCCCGCGGCGGCCGAGGCGGTGCCGCTCTCCCAGGTGTCGCACATCTCGGGCCCGAGCCCGGTCTGTTCGAGATGGACGTGGGTATCGACCCCGCCGGGAAGGATCAGCATGCCGGACGCGTCAATGACCTCCGCGCTTGTCCCGAGATTCTCCCCGACGGCGGCGACCAGACCGTCGCGGATCGCCAGATCGGCCCGGAAAACGTCGCTGGCGGTCGCGATGGTGCCGCCGCGAACGATCATGTCGTAATCTGCCATGGGGCATCTCCTCGGCGCCGTCACCGCGGCGCTGCGAGGGATGGGTCAGCAACTGTCGTGCCGAATGCCCGGCGCGCGTCACCCGGAGCGGAGGTCGTCGGCCCGCTGCGGTTTCACGCCGCGCTGCGGACCCAGCGCCACGCCTCGTCGAGGTCGTCGAGGGGGAAGGCCCGCGCCTCGACGGGGGACAGGGGCGACATCAGCGTGATCATGGCCTTGGCCCAGGCGGGCGCGCCGACCACGGCATAGCGGCGGACGTGGAACACGGAGCGTGCCTGAGCCTTCAGGCTCTCCATGTCGAAGACGGCCCCCATTTCCGCGCCGTCGTAATGGTGCATCACGAGAATGATGTCGATGACGTCGGCCTTGGCGAAGGCATCCTGAACCTGGCCCGCCATCCACGCGATGTCGGCCTTGTCGATCCTGCCCCAGATTTCGAAGCCCAGCAGATCGGGGCGTCCCGTCTCCTGCCGTCGGATGGAGCGCCCCGGCGCCGATGCGATGGTCATGGATGTCGCTCCTCGCAGGTCGTCCGGCGCGCCGGGACCGGGGTCGACCCCGTTACCCGCCGCACCGTTCCAATCCGGAGGCCGCCTTCAGGTTCCGTATCGCTTCGCTCCGGCGACACAGGCGACCACGGCGACCGTCGCGCCGATCATCGCCGCGCTCACCGGCTCGCCGAGGAGGGTGGCCGCGAGGGCGAGGCCGAAGAAGGGCTGCAGCAGTTGCAACTGGCCGACCGCGCCGATGCCGCCGAGGGCGAGGCCGCGATACCAGAACACGAAGCCGATCAGCATGCTGAACAGCGACACATAGGCGAGGCCGATCCACGCCGGCGCGGTGACGGCGCTGAACGAGGCCGGTCGGCTCGCCGCCGCGAGGACCGCCATCACCGGCAGCGACAGCGCCAGGGCCCAGGAGATGACCTGCCAGCCCCCGAGCCGGCGCGACAGTTTCGCGCCTTCCGCATAACCGAGGCCGCACACCAGCACGGCCGCCAGCATCAGCAGGTCCCCGGTGACCGAGGACGCGCCGCCGTTGGAGAAGGCAAAGCCCGCCACGAGGGCACTGCCGAGGCAGGAGAAGATCCAGAAGGCGGGCCTCGGCCTCTCCCCGGCGCGCAGGACGCCGAAGGTGGCCGTGGCGAGCGGCAACAGGCCGATGAAGACGATCGAACGCGCGGCGCTGATGTGCTGCAGGGCGAGCGCCGTCATCAGCGGGAACCCCACCACCACGCCGAGGGCGACGACCGCGAGCGGCGTGAGGTCGCTGCGGAGCGGCCTCCTCACGCGGAAGACCGCGATCAGTCCGACCGCGAGGACCCCTGCGATGGTCGCCCTGAGCCCGGTGAGGAAGATCGGCTCGAAGTGGACCACCGCGACGCGCGTCGCCGGCAAGGATCCGCTGAAGATGATCACGCCGAGGAGGCCGTTGATCCAGCCTTCCGTAGCCCTGTCCATTGTCGCACCTCCCATGGGTCGCCGCACCATGCAGACGGGTGCTGGCTCTTCAAGGGACGCTTCGGTACAATTTTGGGAAACTGTCATCAGCCAGTGAGCAGTACGGATGGATCGCCATGACGCCGGCCTCCCGGGAAGTCTCACGGATCGCGTGGTCGGTGAGGTCAGGCAACGCGTCCTGACCCGTGCCCTAGGGCCCGGCGCCCGCCTGCCGTCGATCCGCGCCTTCGCAGCGGCGATGAAGGTGTCGAAGTCCACCGTCGTCGAGGCCTACGAGCGCCTGTCCGCCGAGGGGGTCATCCGCTCCCGCCCAGGCTCCGGCTTCTATGTCGATGCGCCGCTGGCGCCGCTGTCCCTCGCCGATCTCGGCCCGAAGTTGGATCAGGAGGTGGATCCGCTCTGGATCACCCGGCAATCGCTCGGCCGCAACGAGGACCTTCTGAAGCCCGGATGCGGCTGGCTGCCGCCCTCGTGGATGCCGCAAGAGAGCCTGCGTCGTGCCCTGCGGACAATGGCGCGCGCGGATGCGGTCGCGCTCACCGACTACGGCACGCCGCTCGGCCTGCCTGCGCTGCGGCAGGTCATCGTTCGTCGGCTGCTGGGGCAGGGGATCGAGGTCTCGTCCGACCAGATCATCCTCACCGAATCCGGCACCCAGGCGCTGGACCTCGTCTGCCGGTTCCTCATCGAGCCGGGCGACACGGTCCTCGTCGACGATCCCTGCTACTTCAATTTCCACGCCCTGCTGCGGGCGCACCGGGCGCAGGTGGTCTCGGTGCCCTATACCCCGCAGGGTCCGGACCTCGAGCTCTTCGAACAGGCGCTCCTCCAGCACCGCCCGCGGCTCTACATCACCAATTCCGGCATCCACAACCCGACCGGCGCGACCCTGTCCCCGATCGTCGCCCATCGCCTCCTCAAGCTCGCCGAGCGCGCCGATCTGACCATCCTCGAGGACGACATCTTCGCCGACTTCGAGGACAGGGCGGCGCCGCGGCTCGCCGCCTTCGACGGGCTCCAGCGGGTGATCTCCTGCGGAAGCTTCTCCAAGACGCTGTCCGCCTCGGTCCGTTGCGGGTTCCTGGCCTGCAGGCCCTCGTGGGTCCAGGGTCTCGCGGACCTGAAGATCGCCACGACCTTCGGTGGCGCCGGCCTTTCCGCGGAACTGGTGCTCGCGGCCCTGACGGACGGGGCCTACCGGCGCCACGTGGTGGCGCTGCGCGCCCGGCTCGCCGGGGCGCGGGCCGAGACGAGCGCGAAGTTGAAGGAACTCGGGCTCACCCCCTGGCTCGAGCCGGAGGCTGGCATGTTCCTCTGGTGCAGGCTGCCGCGGGATCTCGATGCGGCGGAGGTCGCGCGCCGCGCCCTCGCGGACAACGTCGTCCTCGCGCCAGGCAACGCCTTCAGCCTGTCGCAGACCGCCCGCGGCTTCCTGCGCTTCAACGTCGCCCAGTGTTCCGACCCCCGCATCTTCGCGATTCTGCGCAAGGCGATGCGGTCGGCATCCTGACGCGTCTTCCGTCACTCCGCCAGTTCGCGCATGACGGTGATGAGGTCGCTCTTGCCCTCGAAGCCGATGCCGGGGAGGTCCGGCATGGTGATCCGGCCGTTCTCGACCCTCACGCCGTCCGGGAACCCGCCATAGGGCTGGAACAGGTCGGGGTAGCTCTCGTTGCCGCCGAGGCCGAGGCCGGCGGCGATGTTGAGCGACATCTGGTGGCCGCCATGGGGAATGCAGCGTGCGGGTGACCAGCCGCATTCAGCCAGCACGTCCAGCGTGCGCAGGTACTCGACGAGGCCGTAGGAGAGCGCGCAGTCGAACTGCAGCCAGTCGCGGTCCGGCCTCATGCCGCCATAGCGCAGGAGGTTGCGGGCATCCTGGTGGCTGAAGAGGTTCTCGCCCGTGGCCATGGGGCCGGGATAGAAGCCGGCGAGCGCGGCCTGCAGCGCATAGTCGAGCGGGTCGCCGGCCTCCTCGTACCAGAACAGCGGGTAGTCCCTGAGCATCCTGGCATAGGCGATCGCAGTCTCGAGGTCGAAGCGGCCGTTGGCGTCCACCGCGAGCCGCGCCCCGGTTCCGATTTCGGCGAGGACGGCCTCGATGCGGCGGCGGTCCTCGTCCAGCGGCGCGCCGCCGATCTTCATCTTCACGACGGTGTAGCCGCGGTCGAGATAGGACCGCATCTCGGCCCGCAGCGCGGCGTCGTCCTTGCCCGGATAATAGTAGCCGCCTGCCGCATAGACGAAGACCGAGGGCTCGGCCTCGCGCCCGTGCGCATCGGCCAGCAGCCGAAACAGCGGCTTGCCGGCGATCTTCGCGGTGGCGTCCCAGATCGCCATGTCCAGCGTGCCGACGGCGACCGAGCGCTCGCCGTGGCCGCCCGGCTTCTCGTTCGCCATCATCGCCGCCCAGATGCGGTGCGGGTCGAGATTGTTGCCGGCATCGTTGACGAGGCTCTTTGGCTCCGCCTCGAGGATGCGCCCGCGGAACCGCTCGCGGATGAGCCCGCCCTGGCCGTAGCGGCCGTTCGAGTTGAATCCGTAGCCGACGACCCGCCGCCCGTCGCGCACGACGTCGGTCACGACCGCGACGAGGCTCGCCGTCATTTTCGAGAAGTCGATGTAGGCATTGCGGATCGGCGAGGCGATCGGCTTGGTGACTTCGCAGATATCGACGATGCGCATGCCCTGGCTCCCGCGTGTCTGGCCTCCGCTCCCGTGCTCGTCCCCTGGGAAGAGCTCGCGACGGCCCTGTTCGGCTCTCGATCGCAGAATTCGCCCTCTCCAGTCCAATGCCGATCATGCTAGAATCCATGCCGGCTGTGCATGGGATAGGCGCCGTGGATATCGGTTTGATCGAGGATCTCGTCGCCCTGGTGCGGCACCAGACCTTTTCGCGCGCCGCGGACGCTCGCCATGTGACTCAACCCGCCTTCAGCCGGCGCATCCAGATGCTCGAACGCTGGGTGGGGGTACCGCTCGTCCGCAGGCTTCCGCGCCGCGCGGTGCTGACGCCGGCGGGCGAACGCTTCCACGCCCTGGTCGAGGCCATGCCTCAGGCCCTCAGACTGGCCCGGTCCGAAGCCCTGGAGGCAGCCGGACGGGCTGAAAGGGCCCTCACCATCGCCGCAACGCATGCGCTTTCCTTCACCTTCTTTCCCGAATGGGCTCGGTCGAACATCGATGCCGGTCGTCTCGGGGCCCTCAGCCTGCTGTCCGACAGCATGGATGCCTGCGAGCAGATGATGCTCTCGGGTGAGGCGGACTTCCTCCTGTGCCATCGCCACGCGACCGACGGCGGCCTTCTTCCCGCAGCCCGCTTCGCCTGCCGGCAGGTCGGGTCTGACGTCCTCGCGCCGTTCTGTGCGCCCGATGGATCGGGAAGGCCGCGGTGGTCCGTCGCGCCCGCGTCGCCGGGCGAACCGGCGCCCTTCCTGTCCTACGCGCCCGAGTCGGGCCTCGGCAGGATCCTGGCGGCCGACTGGCGGGCGCGCAGCGCCGCGCCGCGGGTCACGAAGGTCCTGGAGGCGCGGCTGGCGACGGCCCTGCTGCGCCTCGCCGAGGACGGCCGTGGCATCGCCTGGCTGCCGCTGTCGCTCGTCTCCGACAGTCTGCGCGGCCGGCGGCTGGTGAGCGCCTCGGGGGACGATCGCTGGACCATTCCCTTGCAGATCGTGCTCCGCCGGCCGGTGGGGCCGCTGGGGGCGGCCGCCGAGGCGCTGTGGCGCGGGCTCCCCGCCGATCCCGCTTGAAACAATTCCCTCTTGCAGTGCAACATAGTGCACGGCGGGCAGTTGGGAACGTGTCATCGCTGTATCGGCATGACCGCAGGGGACAGCCGCATGCGCAGCATTTCCGACACGATCGCCCGCCTGAAATCGGGCCGCGGACTGGCTGGCGCTCACCCGCCGCCGATCTCACGGCTGTCGAGGCTCGCCGACTTCGGCGCCAATCCGGGCGCGCTCGGCGCCCACATCTACGTTCCCGCGAACCTGCCGCGCAACGCGCCACTCGTCGTCGCCCTGCACGGCTGTACCCAGACCGCCGCCGGCTATGATCATGGCACGGGCTGGTCCCGTCTCGCCGACCGCCACGGCTTCGCCCTGCTGTTTCCCGAGCAGCAGCGGCCGAACAACGCCAACCTCTGCTTCAACTGGTTCGCACCCCAGCATGTCGCACGCGGCTCCGGAGAGGCCCTGTCGATCGCGCGGATGGTCGATGCGGTGGTGCAGGGGCACGGAATAGACCGGACCCGGATCTACATCACCGGGTTGTCCGCGGGCGGGGCCATGACCGCTGCGATGCTGGCGACCTATCCCGAGTTGTTCGCGGGCGGCGCCATCATCGCCGGGCTGCCGTTCGGGTGTGCCGGTTCAGTGCCGGAGGCCTTCGACCGGATGCGCGGCCACGGGCTGCCTTCCGAGCGGGAGCTGGAGGCGACAGTTCGGCAGGCCTCGAGGCATCAGGGCCCCTGGCCCACGCTCTCGCTCTGGCACGGCACCGCCGACGCGACCGTCGCGCCCGTCAACATGGACGCCCTCGTCGGGCAATGGCGCGGTCTGCATGGCCTTGCGCGGGAGAGTTCGGAACGGAACGCCCTCGGCCGGCATCGGCAGCGGGTCTGGCGCGATGCCGCCGGCACGGCCCGGATCGAGGCCTATGAGATCACGGGGATGGGCCACGGCACGCCGCTCGACGGTACCGACGACATCGGGGCGCCCGGCGCCTTCATGCTCGATGCGGGGATTTCCTCGACCCGCCACATCGCCCGCTTCTGGCAATTGACCGCCCCGGGTAGCGAGCTGTCCTTGCCGGAAGAGGATCGTGCAGAGAGATCGTCCCCGCGGCCCACGAGGCCGGTCGACGAGGCGCCTGCGCTCCCCTGGCAGGGCGGAACGTCTTCCGGAGGCGTCGGCAAAGTCATCGAGGATGCGCTGCGGGCGGCTGGACTGATGCGTTAGCCGGCGATCGCGAAGACCGCCATGCCCGCAATGACCAGAATGCCGAAGACTGCGAAGGCGACATTGACGTGGTGCATCGACCTTTCTCCTGAAGGTCTAACGCACGAGGTCGCCGCTCGGCTCCGTGGTATCGAGGTCGGGTGCGAAAAAATCGGGGTTCACAGGGCGGCGGCCAGGATCATCGCCGCAGCGGCGGCCGATATGCAGGCGACGGAAAGGAGCAATCGCCAGGGCATGAGACTTCCGATCAGACGGCAAGCGTGGGGTGTCCCGCGCTTTCGGCCCGAAGACGTAACAGCTGGTGCGACAGACTGTTCCCGCCTGGCCTCGGTCGGACGGCCTCTCGCCGCGCCCGCCTTCCGTTCCGGGGACCGTGCCTCAGCCCATTCCGGGTCGGGCAGGGCTCGCCGTAGCTCACCGAGCAATTGCAGATGGATTCGTGTTCTCCGCGAGTCTATGGCTATGGAATGGGGATCGCGGGCTGCACACGAAAACAGCTGAACGCAGTCGTCGCGGCGGTCGCGATGGTGGTCGCCGTTCTCCTGTCGTATCCCGCCTCCGCGACCTCCAGCGTCTTCGTCGGACCCCGTGCGGACTACCTCATCGACCTGCCGGGAACGCTGACGATCGCCGATGTCACCAGTCCCACCGGCGCCGCCCGCTTCACGCGCGCCGACGGCGTGAAGGCAGCGAACTACGGCGCCGCGCACGGTCCCCATGCAGCGATGTGGCTGCGCTTCGTCGTGCCCCGTGAGCTTGCCACGGAAGGCGGCTCGCTCGTGCTCACCCTCCGGGAAGCCCGCGTCCGCACCCTTGACCTCTACTGGCCCCGTGGCAACGGCCTCGAGACGCGGGCCTGGCGTCTGGGCGTGCCGGCCGAAACGGCCCTTCTGTCGACGCGATATCCGACGGTCGCGCTGCCGGAGGCGGCGCGCGGCGAGACCGTCTTCATCCGCTTCCACACACCCTCGTCGATGCGGGCCGCCGTCTGGGCGCAGAATGCATCGAGCTATCTGACCACCTATGCGGCCGAGACGATGTTCTTCGGCGTGATCTTCGGTGTTCTTCTGGCGCTGCTGGTCTATTTCGCGGCGGGTGCGATCGCCAGCCGTGACGCGGCCACGGGCGCCCTCGCCATCCTGACCCTGAGCTTCGTCTGCCACATCATGGGCGATCAGGCGTTCATCGAGACCTACATCATTCCGGGGGCGGCGGATCTGTCCCGCGTCGTCTCCATCACGGCGACCTTCGCCATCTACACGACTTCGCTCTTCTATGCGGTCCGGGCCCTGCACGTGCGCGAGAGCTTTCCGCGGGCCGCGCGCGTGCTGGAGGCCGCTGTCGTGCTGCTGGTGATCCTGACCCTGGCGGCAGCGGTTGCGACGGCCCTCGGATCGCCCCTCCTGCGGCGGTTCAGTCCCGTCATCGGCCTCACCACCATCGTCACCGTCCTGTCGCTGGTCGTGGCGACGGCGATGGTGCAGGTGCGCCGCTCGCTCGTCTTCGTCCTGTGCTGGGGGCCGGCGCTGGCGACGGGCATCGCCCGGCTCATGCCCGACCTCGTCCCGCAGGAAGGCTTCAACCCCATCCTGATCAATCTTCTCTACCCGGCCTTCGCGACCTCGCTCCTTCTGGCCGGCATCGCGGCGGCAAACGACATCCGTGCCCGGCAGAACGCGCTCACCCAGGCCGTCGCCGAGAACGCTGCCCGCATCCAGGCCTTTGCCGAGAGTGCATCGGACAGCTTCTGGGAAACGGATGCGTCCGGACGCATCACCTTCGCCTCAGGCCCGGCCTGCGCCGTGGCGGGTTTCTCCATCGGGCAGCAGGTCCAGGCGGTGCTGGAGCAGGACGGCCCGGCCCGTCTGAAGGCGGGGGCGGCCCTCTCGCGGGCGCCCCTGCTACGGGGGGACGCGGCGGGCGGCGTCCGCCACCTGCACCTCTCGGCGGTGCCCATCGCGGGTGGCGGCTGGCGGGGGATCGTCTCGGACGTGACGGACGACGTCGTCGAAGCCGAACGGAGCAACCGGCAGCGCCGGATGGCGGCGATCGGACAGATGGCCGGCGGCGTCGCCCATGAGATCAACAACCTGCTCCATCCTGTGATCAACCTCAGCCGGCGGGCAGGGGAATCCTTCGCCGAGAGCGACGAGCGGCGGCGTTGGCTGGAGATCGTGCGCACGTCCGGCCTGCGGGCTGCCGAAATCGTCTCGGCCCTGCTGGCCTCCGTCCGGCCCGTGCCGGGCGAGGGCAAACGGGCGCCGGTGGGCACCGCTCTCGCCGTCATCATCGACGAGGTGCAGGCGCTGGTCCCGGCGTCGGCGACGCTGGACGCAAGGATCGGGACCGACGACGGCCCGGTGGTTCCCGTGACCGAGGTGTTCCAGGTCGTCGCCAATCTCGTGACGAACGCCGTCCACGCGACGAGTGGCGGCGGTGTCGTCCGCCTGACCTACGCCGCAGCCGAGGGGCCCTCGGGCAAGACGTTCGAGCTCGCCGTCGCCGACGACGGTGTCGGCATGGACGAGGCGGTCCTGTCGCGGGCATCCGAGCCCTTCTTCACGACCAAGTCGCTGGGTGAGGGCACTGGACTCGGACTGTCGATCGTGCACGGGCTTGCGTTGAGCTGGGGCGGCGAGCTGAAGATCGCGTCGGTACCGGGCAAGGGGACGTGCGTCACGATCATGCTGCCGCGAGCGGAACCAACCGCTCGGGAAGGGGAGGCGATGGATGAACATTCTCGTGGTTGACGACGTCCCTGCCATGCAGGTGTCCATCGCCGCCGCTCTCGAGGCAGCCGGTCACACGGTGAGCACGGCCTCCAGCGGCAGCCGGGCCCTCGCCTGTGTGGAAGACGGCGACTTCGACGTCATCGTCACCGACATCTGGATGCCGGACGGTGATGGGCTTCGCCTGATCAAGCAGGTCAGGGAGCGCCCCGATGCCCCCAGGGTCATCGTCATCACCGGGGGTGGCCCCAAGCTGTCGATCGAACTCGCGGGATCGCTGGCCGAGGTCTGGGGGGCAGACCACGTCCTCGTGAAGCCTTTCGACGACCGCCGCCTCGTGGCCCTGGTGGAAGGGCTCAGGCCTCCGGGGTGAGGCCTTCCTCACCGTCGGCGCCCTGCAGGCGGAACAGGACCGATTCCAGCGCCAGGGCGAGCACCTTGCGGTCCGGCGCGGACAGGCCCTCCAGCGCTTCGACCATGCCGAGCATGGGGTCCTTGCCGAGCAGGGCCTGTCCGGCTTCCGTCACCTCGACCAGCTCGAACCGGCCGCGCGTCGCCTCGCTCTTCTTGAGGAGCCCCTTGCCGATCAACGTGCGGACCGTGCGGGACACGGGACCGAAGGCCATGCCCTGGTAGGCGGCGAGGGCGCTGGCGCTGCGCAGTCCGGGCTCGGCGCCCGCGAAATAGCGCAGGGCGGTCCACTGCGCCGGAAACAGCCCATGACTATGACCGCGAGAGTGGATCGCGCGGCTGGTCTGCTCGACGAGCCGGGCCAAAAGGGCCGTCTGAATTGTTCTGGTCGCCATCGGCAGCCTGCATGCTGGAACCTCGGCACGACCGCGCCGGGCCCCCAGGCACCGATCCCCTGATACGGCGAACGGCGCCGGTTGCCCGTCCGGGGGCGCGGGGTGCAACTTGCGCCCGACATAGCCGGCTCACCCCGATGCGCGCAAGCGGGCGATGGGCGTCGGCAGTGAGGCAATGTGGCTCACCCGGCTCGAGCGAACCTCAGTTTACCCCGTCCGCATCTTCCCACCGATCACCGATGAGCCGAAATGCAACCAAGCGAACCGCGGTATCCCAATGCCGCGTCAGCCGTGACGACATGTATAGCTCAGTGAGCTACAAAGCTGATCCTCGGCGTAGCACGATATTGGTTTTCAGAAAAACTGGCGGTGCGCTCTGAAGGCCGATGGGCTGCATATGTATAGAGTGCAAAACCGCTGGTGAGATTTACGATAAACTGTGAAGAACTGAATGTATACACAATAATAACCCCGTAAAATCCGAAGGAAAGACGCGCGAAAAACGCAGAGCGAGCCAATTGACGACTGATGTAAGCACCAATAGGCTTTGGGGAAATCGAATGACGCCTACGGAAGCGGTTCACGATATCGTCGGGACGGGGCGTCGGGGCGACGGGGAGGGATCCATGAGGCTTTCGGCGATTGCGGCGGTTGCCCTGACGGGCGGCGCTCTGCTCCTGCACGCACCCGTCGCTCAGGCGGCGGGGTGCGGCGGCTACGTCAACGTGTTCGTGTCGGGTTGCGCCCCCTGGGACAACAACCCCCGCCGCATGCCGGGCGCCCCCGGCTACGCGGCGCCGCGTCTGACGGCACCGCGGATCGCGGCCCCGGCTCCACCGCCGCGGATCGTCGCACCGACGACGGGCAACCGGTTCATTTCAGACCAGGGTGGTGGGCTGATCAGCAACAATCGGGGTGGCGTCATCGCGCGTGACGGAGCCAGCCTCGGCGGCAACAGCGCCGGCTCGATGCGTCGTTGAGGATCATGACCATGAAGCACCTCTCGGCCTCAGCTGTCGTCGGCCTCGTCACCCTTGCGGCGGTGACGCTGCCGCAGCCTGCTCGGGCAGCCGGCTGCGGCGGCTACGTCAACGTTTTCGTCTCGGGCTGCGCGCCTTGGGACAACAATCCCCGTCGCATGCCCGGGGCGCCCGGCTATGCCGCCCCGCGCCCGACGTCACCGGTGATCGGGCAGCCGCGGATCGTTTCGCCGCCAAGAGTCATCCCACAGCCGACCTTTGGCGGAGGCCGGATCGTTGGAGACCACGGGGGCGGCCTCATCAGCAACAACCGGGGCGGCCTCATCTCCGATAACGGACTGGGCGCCCGCGGCAGCACCATGCGGCGGTGATGGGCCGAGGCATCGTCCGCGGCCAACGCTCGATGCCCGCGGTGATGCACAGAAGCCACATACGTCACTGAATAGCTCACTGAGCCTGCGTTGGGCTTGTATGCCCTGAAGGCCGATGCGATGCCGTGTGGGTCTGAGATTGGAGAAGCCTCCGTGGTGAAGCGTTACGTGACCGCACTCGGGATCGCCGCAATCATGCTCCCCGCATGGGGGGCGGATGTGGCGGCTCAGGCCCAGCCCGTCGGAACCGCCGTGCAGGTGTCGTCGGGATGGGCGCTCGTCTTCGACACAGAGGCCCGTTACACCTCGTGGTCGGGTCCGCGCGGCTTTCCCAACAGCTATGCTCCCGGTACGCCGGCCCGCGGCTCGCTGTTCCACATGCCGATGGCGATGGCGCTCACCGGCCTCGTCAATCCCGACCTCAAGCTGGAGCTCCTCGCCCGCACCGGCCTCGTCGAGGCCCGCCAGAATGCGGGCGGCGGCCTCGTCGGTACCGTGAGGACCATGACGGACACCGTCGTCTCGGGCACCGTCACCTGGCTCGGAACCCCCGGCATCCAGCCCTTCTTCGCGCTCAACGCCAACCTTCCCACCGGCAGCGCCTATCTCAACGGAACGTCGGCCTTCGCCCGCATGGATCCCGATCTCGTCGAGGTCCCCACCTTCGGCGAGGGCTTCAACCTCGGAGCAACTCTCGGCGCCAACGTGCCGATCGGTGAGAATTCCATGGCGACCTTCAGCGTCAGCCATACCCATCGCGGCGGCTTCACCCGCGACCCCACCGACATCTTCGGCGGCCCCGACACGCGCATCCAGCCGGGTGCATCGACCTCGGGCACGGCGCAGCTGGCTCACATGATGGGGGCTCTGCTGTTGCGCGCCGCGGCGACCTATACCTACACGAGTGCGACGCGGATCGACGGCGGCCTCGCCGTCATCCAGGGCGATTCCTTCGCTCTGACCGGCACCGCGGCCTATACCTGGAGCCCGGAGCACCAGACGACCTTCACGGCCGCCTACAGCCACACCCGGTCCAACGCCAATTTCATCCTGGCGCTGAACCAGTTCCAGCGTGAAGCCTTCAACTCGAACAGCAACGCCCTGCGGCTTCGCCTCGACCATTCCTGGCGCGTGACGCAGGACTGGACGCTCGGCGTCTATGGCACCTGGTTCAACCGCGACGCCAACGCCTATATCCCGACGGCCTTCCAGTTCATCCCCGCCAAGACGAAATGGGGCCTGGGCGGTTCCGCCCGCTATCAGGTGGCGCCGAACGCCGCGATCACCGGCCGCTTCGAGCACTTCTGGGTCAACCAGTCGAGCAGGCCGGACATCGACTTCGGCGGCGTCATCCCCGGCAGCGCCATTCCCGCCCTGTCGTTCACCGGGTGGACCGTGTCCCTCGGCGGCAACATCACGTTCTGAGGCACCCCATGCGCACCCTCACCGCAGCATTCGCTCTCGCCCTGGCCATGGCGCCGCAGGCGGCGACGGCCCAGCAGCCTCAGGCCATATGTCCGGAGGGCCGGACGTTGCAGGGCACCTGCGTCAATCCCGCGCTGGCGCAGGCCGCCCGGACCATCGCCAACGTGCGGGGCCAGTCGCGTCTGTCCTATTTCATCCTGCCGGTCCTGCCGAGCCAGGACAACGCGGCCCGCGACCCCACCCTGCGCAACCTGCGGGCCTTCTACGAGATCGACGTCGTGCATCCGTGAGGAGCGCGCGGGCGCTCCTGCGTCCGTGCCGTCAGCGCTCCGGAGTTCCAGCCCCCGGGAGGACCCGACGATGAGGACAGCCTGTTTCCTCGCTTCCGCCGCGCTCGTCGCGGCGACCCTGACCTCCAGCGCCCCTGCGCTCGCCGCAGGTTGCGGCGGTTACGTCAACGTCTGGGTGTCCGGCTGCGCCCCGTGGGACAACAACCCGCGCCGCATGCCCGGCGCGCCGGGTTACCAGGCGCCGCGCGCCACGGCTCCCGTAGCCCAGCCGCGGTTTGTCCAGCAGCCCCCCTCGACCCGACCGGCCCTGCAGCCGGGCGGCATCAACGCGCGCAGCGGCCTCATTTCGGAACGCGGCGGCAGCCTCATCTCGGATCGCGGCGGCGGGCTCATCTCGGACCGCGGCGGCGCACTCATCGGCAAGATTCGGTAATCCGAGCCGCAAGATCGGGCCGCGAGGCACGGCTCGACGGCCTGACGCCGCTCCTAGACCCCGCGGAACAGGGCGAGGCCCCAGGGGGAGAACTTCAGGGGCAGGTGCACGTGCGGCCCCGGATCGTCGATGACGAACCGGAAGTCGAGACGATCGAGGAAGGGGCAGGGAATGCCTCGGGGCGTATAGAAGTCGCGGATGGCGAACGAAGCGACGTAGACGCCGGCGACTATTCCCTCGCCCGCGGCGACGGGGTGGTCGAGCATCCCGTTGGTTCCGAGGGTCCCCTCGGCCACGGTGACGTCGTCGGGCGCGATGCGCCGGATCGTGACCCACATCCCCGTCGCAGCATGGCCGCTGACGACATCGACGGCATGGAGCGAAATTCCTCCGGCGGTCATTCCGTGATCCTCAAGGTGTGCGGGCGAGAGCCCTGACGCGATCGTCAGCGGCGGGCAGGAAGCGGGGGTCGAAGACCGCGGCTGTCGCCGGCCGGCGGCGGAGGCCCTTGACCTTTGCCACGAGGTCGATGGCCCGGTCGAGACGGGCGGGGTCCACGGCGCCGATGCCGTGGATGGCACCGTCGGGATGCGCCATCTCGAGGGCGAGCGTTCCCCTCAGCCGCGCGAGGTTGGCCATTACGTCGATGCCGGGGTCGCGCCGCTGCACGGCGGCGATCCCCGATGGAGGATCGGCAACCACATCCGCCAGAGCCCGGTTGACGGCCCGCACGAAGCCGCGGACCGCATCGGGATGCGCGGCAATGAAGGCCGGGCTGGCGATGACCGCCGCGCCGCAGAGGTCGGGGACGATGGTCCGCCATTCGAAATGGCGAAAGCGCGCCGGGTCGAGCCCGGCCTCGATGGCGGCCGATGCCAGGGTGTTGACGAAGCCGAACAGCCCGTCCGCTTGGCCCTCGAGGACGAGGGGCAGCATCTCGCGGTGATGGCGGGCGTCGGGTGTCACGGTCACGCGCGCAGGATCGAGGCTCGTCGCTGCGGCGAAGGTGTCGAACATCTTCCAGGCAGCATCATTGGCATGGCTGAGAAGCTTCCGTCCCGCCAGATCGCCGGGCGTCCTGACGGGCCCGTCCGCTGCCACCGCGATCGTGTAGGGCGAGGTGTTGTGCATGATGAAGACGGCGGGGGGAGCGACGCCCGGGGCTTCCGCGGCGAGGGTGATCACCGCATTGAGGTCGCCGTAGCCGAGATCGAAGGCGCCGGATGCGACCTTCGGGACGGCGTTGGCGAGGGTGTCGCCGGGAACGAAGGTGACCTCGAGTCCCTCCGCGGCGAAGTAGCCCTTGTCGTCCGCGACGAAGAACCAGGCCTGGGGGCCGGAGACGAAGGTGTTGAGAATGAAGCGGACGTGGAGCATGGCCGCTAGTCCGCGTTCAGCGCGGTCTCGCGCGTCCGCTTGAAGCTGGGCAGGGCCATCAGCAGGAGCATGGCCACGGTCGCCAGCAGGAGGAAGGCGCTGATCGGCCGCGTGACGAAGGGCTCCAGGCTGCCGCCGGAGAGGATCATCGCCCGCTTCAGGTTCTCCTCCATCATGGGGGCGAGGATGAAGCCGAGCAGCAGAGGCGTCGGCTCGAAGCCGAGCTTGATCAGCAGATAGCCGACGACGCCGAACCCGACGGCGAGATAGACGTCGAAGGCCGAGTTGTTGATCGAGTAGACCCCGATGCAGCAGAAGAACAGGATCGCCGGATAGAGGATGCGATAGGGGACCTGGAGCAGCTTCACCCATAGCCCGACGAGGGGCAGGTTGAGGACGACCAGCAGTAGATTGCCGACCCACATCGAGGCGATCATGCCCCAGAAGAGCTGGGCGTGCTCCACCATGACCTTGGGGCTCGGGGCGATGCCCTGGATCGTCATCGCCCCGGCCATCACCGCCATGATGGCGTTCGAGGGCACGCCGAGGGTGAGCAGCGGCACGAAAGAGGTCTGGGCCCCCGCATTGTTGGCGGCCTCCGGCGCCGCGACGCCTTCCGGCGCACCCTGCCCGAACCGTTCCGGGGTGTCCGACAGCTTCTTCTCGATGGCATAGGCGCCGAAGGAGGCGAGGAGCGCGCCGCCACCGGGGAGCACGCCGAGAACCGACCCTATCAGCGTTCCCCGCAGCGTCGGGCCGACCGAGCGGCTGATTTCCTCGCGGCTGGGAAACAGGTCCCGCATCGCCACGGGCGCGACGCGCTGCAGGTCCTTTTCCAGGTTCAGGATGATCTCGCTGATGCCGAAGAAACCGACGGCGAGGGCGACGAAATTCACCCCCTCCGCCAGCGCCGGAACGCCGAAGGTCAGCCGCGGCATCGGCGAGTTCGCATCGGGCCCGACGAGGCCGAGGAAGGCGCCGGCCAGGATCATGATGATCGCCTTGGCGAGCGAGCCCGAGGCGAGGATGACCGAGGCGACGAGGCCGAGCACCATCAGGGAAAAGTACTCGGCGGGGCCGAACTTCAGCGCCAGCTGCGCCATGAGCGGCCCGGCGACGGCGATGAGGAGGGTGGCGACAGTGCCGGCGACGAAGGAGGCGAGGGCGGCGATCGACAGGGCGGCACCTGCACGCCCCTTCTGGGCCATGGCATAGCCGTCGAGCACGGTCGCCACCGACGAGGCCTCGCCGGGGAGCTTGACCAGGATGGCGGTGGTCGAGCCGCCATACTGGGCGCCGTAATAGATGCCGGCGAGCATGATCAGGGAGGTGGCCGGCGGCAGATGGAAGGTGACCGGCAGCAGCATCGACATGGTCGCAACCGCGCCGATGCCCGGCAGCACCCCGATCAGCGTGCCGAGCAGCACCCCGACGAAGCAGAACAGGATGTTGACCGGCGTGATGGCGACCGAGAAGCCGAGACCGATATTGGCAATGAGATCCATCGGACGCCCCCCGTCTCACCTGGGCCAGATCGGAATGGCGAGCTTGAGCCCGACGATGAAGACGAGCACCGCGCCCGCCGCGAGACATCCGGCGATGAGAGGGGTTTCCCGCCAGCGGCTGATGGGGCTGGCGAGGCCCGCGAGCAGGGTCATGCCCACCACGGCGATCACCATGCCGTACCTGTCGATCGAGGCGCCGAAGAAGAGGACGGCTGCGGAAATGGCGACCAGCGGCCTCAGGTGCAGGTCGGGAATGGGCGGATGGGTGCGCAGCACGGCCAGCCCCGTCATCGCCAGCCCGGCCACGACCAGCGCCCAGGCGACCAGGCGCGGCAGATAGCCGGGGCCCATGTCGTTCGCGGTCCCGATGTCCAGCGACCCGATCGCAGACAGTCCGAGAACGCCGAAGGCGACGACCAGCAACCCCGACGCCACCTCGCTGTTGATGAGCCGCCGCATGGGTCGCTCCCCCCGGGTCCGCGTCAGCGTTCCTGCGCCCCGGCCTCGATGATCAGCGGGCGCCACACCTGAATCTGGTCCGCCACGAAGCCGGCATAGGCGGCCGAGGTCATGGCCTTCTGTTCGACGCCCCAGGACATCAGCCGCTCCTTCACCGGAGCGAGGGCGAGAACCTCGCTCAGTGCCGTGTGCATGGTGGCGACCACCGGCGCGGGAATGCCGGCGGGGCCCGAGACGCCGAGCCAGTTCTCCAGGACCAGGTCGACGCCCTGCTCGCGGAAGGTGGGGACCTGGGGGGCCTGCGAGATGCGCTCCGGCGCGGCGATGGCGACGCAGACCGCCTCGTTGGCGGACAGGAGCGGCACGTTCTGCGCGACGAGGTCGTAGAAGCAGGTGAGCACGCCGGCCTTGAAGTCCTGGATCGCCGGCGCGGTCCCGCGATAGGGCACGTGGACGACGTTGATCCCGGCCCGCCGCTTCAGCGCTTCGCCGAGCACGTGGTGGATCGATCCGACGCCGGACGAGCCGTACTTGATCTGGCCCGGCTGCGCCTTCGCTTTGTCGATGAACTCCTTCAGGGTCTTCACGCCGAGCGAGGGCTGGACGAAGAGGCCGGGAGCGGAAGCGCCGATATAGGCGATGTGGGTGAAGTCCTTCACCGTGTCGTAGGGGATCTGCCGGAACTGCGTCGGCGAGATCGTGAAGGGCGCGTTGTTGGCGAGCAGCAGGGTGTGGCCGTCGGCCGCCTCCTTCTTCACGATGTCGGCGGCGAGCGTGCCGCCCGCGCCGGCGCGGTTATCCACGATCACCTGCTGGCCGACCTTCTCCGACAGGTACTGGCCGACGAGGCGGGCGACGATGTCGCTCGTGCCCCCCGGCGGGAAGGTCACGACGATCCGGATCGGCTTCGTGGGCCAGGCCGTCTGTGCCCGGCCGATCCCCGGGGCTGCGAGAAGCGAGGCGCCAGCCAGAAGCGTGCGCCGGTTCAAAATGAAGGTCATGTCCGTCTCCTGGCGTCAGTCATGGAATAGCGATGGGGCCGAGCAGCAGCGTCAGGCGGCCCCGGGTCACGTCGATGACCTCGTTCAGCGCGGTCGCCAGTTCGACGTCCGGCGGCTGGCCGAGACGCCGGTTCAGGTCGTCGAAGACCTCGTCGAGCGTCGCGCGGCGGCGAAGGGCCACCACGTAGGGAAAGCCGAAACGCTCCCGATAGGTGCGATTGCCCTCGACGAGGGCTGCGAGGCTCGCCGCGGGGAGCCTGTCGAGGCCGAGACGGCCCTGTTCGGTCGTGGAGGCAGCTGTCATCGTTCCCGCCGTCGCCTCGCGTCCCGCGAGCTCGGGATGGCCGCGCAGGAGCCTGATCTGGTCCTCACAGGGCGCCGAGCGAATGACGTTGCCGATGGCCTGAAGGACCGCTGCCGGTCCGTCGAACGGCCGCGACGCGGCAACACGCTCGCAGATCCACGGCGCGTTCTCGACGGCCGGCGAAAGGAGGCGAACGAATGCGTCCGGCGGCGCCCGGTTCAGTTCGGCGATCGGCAGGAACCGACCCTCCGTCAATGCCTGCTGCGCCAGATCCATCGTCCCGTGCCCCTCATCGACACAGTGACCCATGGCGGCCGGGCGGGCCATCGCATAATAAGAGATACCTTGTTCTGTAATTGAGAATGGTCTCATGGCGTTTCCACTCGTGCCGCGCGCCTTGCGCTACGTCGAGGAAGTGGCCCGCCAGGGGTCCATCCAGGCCGCGTCCCGCGAACTGGGGATCGCCGCATCGGCGATCGACCGGCAAATCCTCATGCTGGAGGACGAACTCGGGGCTCCGCTGTTCGAGCGCCAGCCGACAGGCATGCGGCCGACGCCGGTCGGCGGCCTGATCATTTCCCTGTCACAGCGATGGAAGACCGATGCGGGGAACCTGGCGGCCGCCGTCCGCCAGATGAAGGGCGTCGACATCGGCCATGTGCGGCTTGCGGCGATGGACAGCCACGCCAACGGGCTGTTGCCCGCCGTGATCGGCACTTTGGTCAGCCGCCATCCACGGATTGCCCTGGAGGTGGAGATCGTCTCGACCGACGCGGCCATCACCATGCTGATGGATGACAGGGTAGACCTCGTCGCCGCGTTCAACGTCAAGCCGCGCCGGGAAATCCACGTCCTCTGGTCAACCGACCTCCCGCTTGGCTGTGCCGTGGCGCCCAGCCACCCGCTCGCCACGCAGGCCTCGGTCCGGTTGAAGGACGTCGTATCCTTCCCCCTCGCCAGTCAGAGCCGGAGCCTCGCCATCCGCCGCTACATGGACGACCGGCACGCCTGGATGTTCTCGGAAAGGGACGCACCGATCGTCACCAACTCCCTGCAGCTGATGAAGAGGCTTGCCGTCAGCGGCAGCCATGTCGCGATCACGTCGGAGCTCGATACGGCGCCCGAGCTGCTGGCGGGCGACCTATGCTTCCTGCCGATCATCGACGACACGGCCCGCCCGCAGACGATCGCCGTTGCGATCAGCGCCCGTCGCCCGCTGTTGCGCACGGGCCAGATCGTGGCTGATCTGGTCCGCGACGAGGTCGTGCGCACCCTCGCAGCGGTGAGAGAACGCGTGCCCGGCGCCGCGAAGGGGTGAGGGGTCGGGCATCACATGGGCGCGAGGGCCAGGCGCCCGAGGGCCCCCAGGGTGCGGGGCCCTACGACCTTCGGGTTTTCATGCGTTGCTGAGACCGGGGGAGTACTGCGAGGGAAAGGCGATCCCGGCCTCCGCCAGCGCCAAGCGACCCTCGGCGCTGCCCTGATGCCAGGGCTTGGCCAACTGATCCGTCAGCGCGTTGATTTCGACCATGTACCGGCGCCCGTCCGTGGAGAGGGCCTGATCCATGGCCGACAGGTCGGGAAACGCACCGAAGGCCTTCCACCAGATCGCCCGACCCGCCAGGTAGCCGTTGGCGCCCGCGCGATAGGCAAATCCGAGCACCCGTCGGAACTCCTCCATCCCCGCGCCGGCGCTCAGCATCACCCAGGGCTTGTCAATGAGCGCGCCCAGGCGGTCGAACCATGCCTGCGCCTCCCGCGTGTCGGGCCCATCAGCCGCCGGGTCGGGAAGGGAGCCGGCGGGCAGGGGGCTCTCCAGCTTGTAGATGTCGACACCGAAGTCGGGTGAGGCAAAATCGCGGACACTCCGCAACACGAGGTCGGGGCGCTTGGTCCGGTCCTCGATATAGTCCGTCGTGTGTCCCGCCTGGCCGGCGAAAGGATAGACCAGCAACTCCAGCAGCAGGGCGATATCATGCTTGGCGCAGGCGTCCCCGACGTCCCGGACGAGTTGCTGCTGATGGGCGAGGACATCCGCCGTGGCGTCGGGCCGATACCAGAGCAGGAGCTTTACCCCGTCCGCGCCCATCCGCTTGATCTTCGCCACGGACCAGTCCCTGGGCAGGCGGGTCTTGCGACCGCCGGGCGTCTCCTCAAATCGAAAATCCTCGAGCGTGATGAGCAGTCCGCGGTCGGGGCGGATGTCCGGTTCGGCGGTCGTAAACCCATAGTCGGGATCGATCAGCAGGGCCGATCCATCGGCGCTGAGGCGCCGCGTCAGGAGCGCCTTGACGCCGGCAACTTCCTCGTAGGCTGCCGGACGGCCCATGCGCTCGCCGATCGCCTTCAGGAGCGGCGGCCGTTGGTCCACGGCCACCATCTTGAAACGACCGGACGGGTCGGCGAGACGCTTCAGACCCCGAAGCTTACCGGCAGAGATGCTCATGCTGTTGTCCTTGATGTCTGGAGGAGAGCTTCGGTCTCCTCGCGCGTCGGAATGCCGGCGCGACCGCCGAAACGGGTGCACTTGAGCGCGGCGGCCGCATTGGCGAAGCGACCGGCCTGCCGCATGTCGCGCCCTTCGGCGATGGCGAGAGCGAAGGCACCGTGAAAGACATCGCCGGCACCCAGCGTATCGATGGCGCTGACCGCGAATCCCGGCTCGTGCTCGAGGCGCCCTGCATCCAGCCAGAGAAAACCTTCCGCGCCGAGGGTGACACCGACACGGCCCTTGCACGCCCGCTGGGCGGCCGTCAGACCGTCGCCTGGCGAGGTCTGGCCGGTGAAGCGACGCAGTGCAGGGAGTGAGAAGATCGCGTAGCCGGCCAGCGGCACCAGCGTGCGGGCGATGTCGTCCGTGGTCAGGTCCGCGTCGAGCACGCTGGGGATGCCCTTGCGCTGGGCTTCGTGGAGCACGCGTTCCGACGCCTTCGGCCAGCGCAGGTCGACGAGGACGCAGTCGGCCGAGGCCAGACGCTCCATGGGCAGCCATGCCGTGTCGGTGTCCAGCGCGGGGTCGGCGAAGGCGAAGATCAGGCGTTCGCCGTCATTGGCAACCGCGATGCTCGACACGCCGGATCGGCCGCCCGGCACGTGGCGGACCTGGGGGACCACGCCCCACTCCTTCAATTCCTCCACGATGCGTCGGCCGATGGGGTCATCGCCGACGCGGGCCCACAGCTCAACCTCGCCGCCAAGGTGGCTGGCCGTGGCCGCTCCCGTCGCGGCGGGGCCGCCGCCGATCTCCGTGCAGGACCGCGCGAAGACCTTGGTGGGCTCCGTCGGGATCGCGTCGATCGCGAAGATGCGATCCATGACGGCGATGCCGACGCTGATCACCCGTGCCGCCATGACGTCGCCTCCAGCCGGTCCCGGCATCACTCGGCACCGGCTGCGTGGACGCGCCGGGTGAGGGCGATCTGGCGCCGGATGGCACTGACGGCGGCGAGAAGCGCGACGATCAGGATGCCGCAGGCGATGGGCCGCGACAGGAAGATCATCGGATCGCCCTGCGACATCGCCAAAGACCGGCGGAAGTTGGACTCCGCCATCGCGCCGAGGATCACCGCCAGCACCATCGGCGAGACCGGAAAATCATAGAGCTGCATCAGGTAGCCGATGATGCCGAAGATCAGGCACACCCAGACATCGGACGGGTTGTTGTTGAGGGCGTAGGCGCCAACCAGGCTGAACAGGACGATGGTCGGCACCAGGAGGCGACGATCGACGTTCAGCACCTTGGCGAAGTACCTGGCACCAAGCAGCCCCAGCACCATGAACGAGATGTTCGCAACGATGAGCGCGGCGAAGATCATGTGCACGACGTCGGCGTGGTCGCGGAAAAGCAGCGGGCCGGGCTCGAGGTTGTGAATGATGAGTGCGCCCATCAGGACCGCGGTTGCCGCATCGCCGGGGACGCCGAGGGTGATCATCGGCAGCACGTCGCCACCCGTCGACGCATTCTCTGCGGTCTGGGCAGCGACGACGCCTGCGGGCTCACCCTTGCCAAAGTCGTCGGGGCGATCGGAACTGCGCTTCGTTTCCGCGTAGGACATGAAGGCGGCGGTGTCGGGTCCCATACTGGGCATGACGCCGACCGTGATGCCGATGAGGCAGGCGCGCAGCATGGTCCACTTGTGGACCACGAGTTCGCTGATGCGCGGCACCACCCGGCCGATCTTCGCGGTCATGCGCTCGACCGTCTCGATGATCTCGATCTGCCGGAACGCCTCCGACAGCGAGAAGAGGCCGATGAGCATGGGCACGAAGGCGATGCCGCCGGCCAGTTCGGTGGTGCCGAGCGTGAAGCGCGGGAATCCACCGATGGGGTCGAGGCCGACCATCGCGATGACCAGGCCGAAGGCGGCGGACAGGGCCCCCTTGAGCGGTGAGCGACCGGTCAGGGTCACCGTCACCGACAGACCCAGAATGGCCAGGGCGAAGAACTCGGGCGCACTGAACCTGAGCGCAAAGGCTGCAAGCAGGGGCGCAAAAATGGCGAGGCAAAGAGCGGAGAAGAGGCCGCCGATCCCCGATCCGACCGTGGCGAGACCCAGCGCCTGGCCCGCGAGGCCCTTCTGCGCCATCGGGTAGCCATCCAGCACCGTCACGACGGCCGCCGGCGTCCCGGGCGTGCGGATGAGGATGGAAGCGATGCCTCCGCCATAGATGCCGGCCGTGTAGACGGCGAGCAGCATGCAGATGCCGGCTGTCGGCCCCATCGAGAAGGTGAAGGGGATGAGGAGGGCGATCGCCATGGTCGCGGTCAGCCCCGGCAGGGCGCCGACGATGATCCCGCCGATGGTCCCCATCACCAGGATGAACAGGTGAGAGGGCTGAAAGACTGTGCCGAAGCCCTTGGCGAGGAGAGCGAGGTCAAGCATCGCAGACCTAGAGCGGCCACTGGGCTGGAGGCAGAGGCACCTTCAGCGCCACCGCGAACAGCAGGTAGAAGGCCGCAGGGAGCAGCACCGAGTAGCCGATCAGCATGCGCCAGTCGCGCAGGCCGAGAACGGCCGTGAAGACCGCGAGATAGAGGATCGTCGCGGGCAGGAAGCCGACCTTTTCCAGGACCGCGGCATAGGCGGCGGTGGCGGCCACCATGATGGCGATCCGCCGGAACTGGGTGGCCTGCAGAGGTTCTTCGACAACAGCTGACCTGCCCATCAGTGCGGTGCGCAGGAGAAGTCCCGCACAGACCAGCAGGACAGCGGCCACGAGCAAAGGAACCACGGCCGGCCCGCCCACGAAGTCGGGGGCCGGCCATCGTCTGGATTCGATGACGATCCACACGGCCACAGCCACCGCGACCATCGCGGCGGCCATGTCGGGCATGGTCATCCTCACCTTGCGGTCGGATGCCTGCTCATTCATCGCCGGAGCAGCCCGACTTCCGCCAGCGCCGGCTCCAGCGACGTCTCCATCGTGCCGAGGAACGTGGTGAAATCGGCGCCGTTCATGTACACGCGCGGCAGGGCCACCTGATCCATCAGCGCGATGAAGTCCGGGTCATTCGCCATCTTGGCGAAGCCGTCGTTGAGCGCCCTGGTGATGTCCGCCGGCATGTTCTTCGGCCCGGCGACGCCCCGCCAGTCGTAGACGATCTCCTTGATGGGGAAGCCCGCCTCGGCGACCGTCGGCACGTCGGGGAAGCTGGGATGCCGCTGCTCGCCGACCATCGCGAGGAAGCGGACCTGGCCGGTCTTCACATATTGCAGGACTTCGTCGGGGCCCGAGACGAGGGCCGAGACATGGCCGCCGACCATCGCGGTACGAGCGGGGGCCCCACCGTCGAAGGGCACGAAAGACAGACGGATGCCAGTGTTCTTGGCGAGGATCGCCGCCGACAGGTGGGTATTGGCGCCCGCGCCGCTGTTGGCGATCGTGACCACGCCGGGATTGGCCTTGGCGTAGTCCACCAGGTCCTTCAGCGTCTTGAAGGGAGAGTCGGCCTTGACGCTGAAGGCGGCTGGGGTGCGGTTCAGCAGGGCGAGGGGCTGGAAGTCGCGATAGCTCAACTGGCTGAGGCCCATCAGCCGGTAGGCCGACAGGTGGAAGGTGATGAGCCCGACGGTGTAGCCATCGCCCCGCGCCGTCGAGACGGACTGCATGCCCACGGCGCCCGTGCCACCGGTGCGGTTCACGACGTTGATGCCGACGCCGATATGCTGCTTGGCATTCTTCACCAGTGTGCGCGCGAGCGTGTCGGTGCCCCCGCCCGCCGCCCATGGCACGACCATGGTGATGTCGCGCTGGAACGTCTGCGCGATCGCCGGAGCGGACAGGACCGTTCCGAGTGCCGCGCCTGCAATGAGTGTCCGTCTGTCGAGCGTCATGGCGCCCTCCCTCTTCCGCGTTTCATCCCGAGTGTTTTGCTTGGCCCCGGTGGCGTCGAGGCCACCGGGGGATCGATGCAGCCGGAATGTTCCGGACTGGATTCAGGCGGCGCCTTTGACCGATGCGTGGATGCCGAGGCCGGCCAGCGCCTTGGTGATGGCCACCTGCTGTGCCGCGGAGGCCACCGGCATCGGCTGACGCGGGAACATCGAGGGCACCCCCTGCAAGCTCTGCGCGAATTTGGTGCAGGCAGGCAGGTTGTCCGCGATCATCGCGTTCCACAAGACGAGAAGCTTCTGATGGAGGTCGAGCGCAGTCGCATGATCTCCCACCTTCACTGCATTCCAGAGGTCGACCGACGCCTTTGGCGCCGCGGCGAGGATGGCAGCGATCGAGCCTGCGGCCCCCAGTGCATAGGAGGGGTACATCAGGGCATCGACGGCCGAGAAGATCATCTTGTCCCGGGGAGCGGTGATCATCAGGTCCGCGAAGAGCTTGAGGTCACCTGCGCTCTGCTTGACGCCGACGACCAGCGGGACCTCGGTCATGATCCGGACGAGAAGCGCCGGCGACAGGTAGCTCCAGGGGACCACGTTGTAGATGATGATCGGCATGCCCGTTTCGTCCGCCATGGTCTTGAAGTGCCGCACCATGGCGTCATCGTCGGGCTTGAAGAGGTAGTGGACCGGCGTGACCTGCAACGCCGCCACACCGAGATCACGCACCATGCGTCCCCGGCGGATCGCATCGCGGGTGGAGTCGACGATGATGCCCGCCACGACGGGAATGCGGCCGGCCGTGGCATCGACCGTGGCCTGCATCAGATCACGGTACTCTTCCGGGTCGAGCGTGTGGCCTTCCCCCGTCGAGCCGCCTGCGGCAAGGCCGTGGGACCCGGCCGCAACGAGGAAATCGACCTGCGCCTTGACGGCATCGAGCACCAGCTCACCGTCGGCGCGGAAGGGCGTGGTCATCGGGGGAATGACCCCCTTCAGTTCGGAAGTCATGGACGTTTTCCTCAGTGGTCTTGTATTTTTATCCCGGTATACGGAACTCAATACGCTGAAGGGCACTTCGTCAATCGCCATTTTCCGATTTCGCTCGTTCCGAAAGGCGGGTATGAGTGGACCGCATGGACGGCGACCGAACTGCAGTCGAGAGCGTGAAGGCGAGGGCGATCCGCTCCAGCGCGCCGTCAAAGGACCTCGTGCAGTCCCTGCACAAGATGTCTCGGATCCTGCAATGCTTCACGGCGCATGACCGGACCCTGGGCCTGAACGAGATCCACGAGCGCACGGGGTTCCCGAAGGCGACGGCCCATCGCCTGCTTTCGACGATGAAGGAGATTGGCTTCGTCGAGCAGGCCCGCGGGCGCGATCGCTACCGTCTGGGCCTCAAGCTGTTCGAGCTCGGCACGCTCTTCGTTGCCAACCTCGATCTCCATCGCGAGGCGCAGCCCCATGTCGACCGGCTGGCCAAGCTGTCCGGGGAGGTCGTCCACCTTTGCATCTTCGACGGGTTCCACGCCGTCTTCGTCGATCGCAAGGAACTGGAATCGGGACCGAGTTCGGTTGTCATGACCATCGAGGGGGCGCCGAGCTACTGCACCAGCGTGGGCAAGGCCATCCTGGCGTGGCGCGACGAGGAGACCGTGGACCGCGTCATCGCAGCCGGTCTGCGCCGCTTCACGCCGTCGACCATCACGGAGGGCGCGGTACTGAAGGCCGATCTGGCAGCGACGCGGGACCGCGGCTACTCGATCGACCGCAGCGAGCATCAACCGAACTTGCAGTGCATCGGAGCCCCGATCCGAGATGCCGGTGGTTCCGTCTTCGCCTCCGTCAGCGTGTCGGGCCCGACGGAGCGCGTCACGGATGCCCGCATCCCGGTGCTCGCGCCATTCGTCGTCCAAACAGCCGACGAGATTTCGCGGGCTTTGGGCTACGCCACGACGTCAGGGCGGGCGACCATCGGGTGAAACCGGTGCGACCGGTGGGCGCTTCGCGCAGCCCTGGCGGACATAGGCTGGTGTCCCGCGAGCAGCCTCCGACAAGCCAGGCGGCCACAGAGGGTCACCGAGCGCTGTCGAGCGCGACGATGCCCCCCGAAACCGAGGGTCCGTTGGCGCCGGTTGCACGCCGCATGAAGTCGTCCGCGGCATCGTGGATGGACTCGTGGACGGAGACGCGCCCCAGTGCGCCGCGTTCTCGTTGTGCGACGAAGAAGAGGTCATGCTCGGCGTCGCCGATGACGATTGTGATGTCCGGATACCCTGAAGGGCCGGGTGTTCCAGGCGGGCACAGATCGAAGGAACGGTCGAACACCTCGTAGGCGAGGGGAGGCCCGCTCGCCCGCAGCAGTTCTTCGATGCGTCGGGCGGTCTCGGCACGATCGACCCTGCGCGCGAGCCCGACTCGGAGGCTATGCGACAGACCTGTCCACCGGTTGGCGATGGGAAGTGGAGGGGTGGGAGCCATGCGCATCAGCCTTCTGTTGCCGAGCGTCCCGGCGGGCGCAAAGACCCGCCTGCCGATAGGATTCCCGGTACGGGCCCGCCCGAGGGAACGCCCTAGCGCGGCACCACGGATGCGTTGTCGGCCACCTCGCGCCGCCTTTTGCGGTATCCCAGGAGCAGCCCGATCGCGAGGGCGACGGCACCGGCGATCATCAGCGCGATGCCGTCGACATGGTACTGGCGCAGATTCAGATTCCGTCGCTCCAGCGTGTTGGCGTAGGTCAGGACCTCGCGGCTGCCGCGGCTCAGCACATAGACATCCTGCTCGGAGTCGAACTCCGCCCGGACCGGCCCGCCGATGAGCGAGCGCACATCCGATTCCGAGATCTCGATGGTGGGAACGCGCAGCTTCAACTCGGTGGCGCTCAGCCGTGGCTTCAGCGTCATCTCGTAATAGGAGGAGGTCGTCCCCGTCCGACGGCTCCGACGGGTCACCCGTGACGCCTCGCTGATCGTGCCCTCCACCACCTGGAGGCTGCTGCGCGCGGGCGGGCCCGACATCATGCCGTAGCCGACCATGCCGAGGCCCACCACGATGGCGAGGCCCGCCAGCATCACGATCCACGAATAGCGAGCGATCTGGATCAAGTCCTGCACCGTCTGTTCCCCCTCTGCCGGGTGGCGCCGAGCCGACGCGCAGGTCGCAGCGTCGAAAATCCTCGGGCAATCCGGGCCGGTTTAGGCACGTCCGGAAGGGAAGGGTGTGCGCTTCCGCACAGGCTGGATCACCGCCGCACCCTAAAGCGGCTGGAATCCGCAGCATGGTCTCAGGAGGAATCGGGTGGGCTCCAGGCGTTCGGGCACCCGGAAAGGCCCCACTGTCTCGGCAACGGCCGAGCTGTCGCTCGCGCTGGCGCGAGCGCTGAAGAGGTGCGGCTTCCGCCAGCAAGGCCGCGCCGCGCTGTCGTCTGGCCCTTTTGCCCCCCCCGCCGACGACGACGTCTTCATCCGGCAGGACCCCTCTGGCTTCGCCATCGCCTTTGTCACGAGGCTGGCTACGGAGGCCGATCTGGTCCGCTTCATCGACCACCAGGGTCTGAAGGCCTGGGGCTATGACCTGAACCTAGACCAACATGCCCACCGGACGATGGTCATCGACGAACTGCGTTTCGTCATCACCGGGTATGGCGTGGCCATCAGCGCCGAACTGCCGTGGAACGGCTATGCGCCGCAGGACGGCATCTGGCGGCATGACGATCGCCACTGTTCGATCCCGGCGCTCGGCCCGGCCTTCACGGCCCCGATCTATCCCTGTCTCGGCTGGGTCCTGCTGCCCACTGCCATCAACGAGTTCGGCGCAGCCGAACAGAAATCGGGTTTCTGCACGACCGAGGTCCCCGAAGGGGCCTTCGCCAACCACGCGACGCGGGGCTTTTCCTTCGTCTATGACGGCTATCCCCTGCGCACCGTGACCCGCCGTCGCACCGTGACGCTGATCGATCCGTCGCTGTCGCCCGCCGAGGCCTTGCATCTCGCCGATAAGGCCGTGGCCGTCACCTATGGTGGTCTGTGAGCCTCAGCGAGCCTTGGTGGAGAGGTCGCCGACCTCGTCGCTCATCAGGGAGGGCAGGGCACGGAGGACCGCGAGCCGGGATCGAGACAGACGGGTGGTGGAAGCCCGTTCAGATCGCGCAGCTCCTTCTCCACCGCCTCGAGCGCCCGGTTTTCCCGCTCCCGCGCCAGCTCGTGACAGACCGGCACAGGAGGGCCGAGCCAGCAGCGAAGTCTCGAGGCAAGCTCCGGCGCGTCGCTCATGACGGACGCGCCAACGGTGAGTGCCAGACAGGCCGCAGCGAGAACGGTCGCAATCAGTCCCTTCCTGCTGACCTCCATCCGGGCACCCGTCACGCCTTCCGGCTGGGCGAACCGTCGCCGCGGACCGCCAGCCGGTCCGGCGGTCCGCCATGCGCTCAGAGGGTGCGGTTTCGGACGGCCAAAGATTGTGCGCCCGCGCACCAGCCGGAGGCCTGCACGGATCGCCCCGTCCGACGCTAGCGACGGGGCGGACGGGCGAACGTAGCGACCTCGGACACGTCTCCGCCGGCAAAGGTCAATTTGACCGTGACGCTCTGGACTGAGGGAGCAAGGCCCAGGAAGTGGCGCGCTCCGGCGGGAACGCCGAATGGCTGGCCGGGGTCACAGGGGGGCAGCGGGAAGACCGTCCCCGGTGCCTGCCCGTTGAAGCCGATCTCGACCTTCTCGATCGCGCAGCGATAGCTGATGAGTGCCGTCAGGTAGACCCGGTCGCTGTTCTGGTCCGTGCCGAAGACGGCCCAGGAGGAGGCGACGCCCTGGAGGATGTCCCTCATGCCGCGCTGCAGGGCTGTCGTCGGCTCGAATGCAACGGTGGTGACCGGCGAGGCCACCCCCGACGCATCCACATAGCGCAGGGCGATCTCCACGGCGTCGCGCCTGTGGGGAAATGCGATGTTCGGCCGCGGCACGGGCCGTCCCGTCCGCGGCTCGACGACCTGCATCAGGCCTGTCGAACGGAACGGCCCGGAATCGGAGAGTCGGTATTCGATCGTGACGGCAGGTTCGGGCAGGGTGATGGTGCCGACCCAGCCGGACGTGGTCGGCATGAAGGCCATCGACGGTCGGTCGCGTCCGTCGGCGAAGAGCCCTGCCAGCAAGGCCTGTCGATCCCGAGCCCGCTCCATCCATGACGCCCGCGTCGCCGGGTCGATGAGGAAACGCGGCAGCGCGCCCTCCTGGCTTGCAGCGAGGAAGCGGCCGAGGGCGTCGCGCTCGCGGCGCTTTTCGGCAAGCGTCCGGCCCTCCTGCCGGGCTCCGGACAGCTCCGCCGCGATGAGGTAGTGAACGGGGGCGAAGGCGGGATCGGCCGCTGCGATCCCCTCCAGCCGTCGCAGGCGTTCGGCCCCGTCGGTCTGCAGGGCGTGGACCAGGGCAATCGTTCGCTCATGCCCACCGGCAAGGTCCCCCGCCGCGTCAGCCCCCGCATCCCGGCCCTCCTGTGCCCTCACGAGGGACGCCAAGCGGAGCGCCGGGTCGATGACCTCCGTCCCGAGGCGAACCAGGGCGGCATACTCCTGCCGGGCCGCACCGACATCACCACGCTCCTCCAGCCGGCGAGCGCTCCGGTAGCGCTCGGTCAGTCCCGCGGTGCCGGGGGTGCGATCATCGGGGCCGGGCGGCGATGGGCGATCCGGCGGCGCCTGTGCCACGCCCGGCGTTTCGGTCGGGGACCCGCCCTCGCCGGGGCCGGGCGGGGCGCTGGCCGGGATCCGGGCTTCGGTCCCGACAGGCGCCCGGGATCTGTTGATCCACAGCAGGCTGGCGCCGGTGGCGGCGACGAGGATCCCGGCGATCACCCATATCGCGAGCCGTCGGGGGGGCGCCTGGGCCTGGCCCGTCGCCTTGGGTGGCCCGGCGGGCGCGCCGGCCGGCCGCCTCACGTCGATCCTGAAGACGTGCACCGGATAGGGGAGGTTCTTCACCTCGCGATGGCCCATGTCGAGCGAGGGCACGGAGGTCTTGTTGGCGACGGCCTCCTGCACGCTGCGGGAGACGCAGATGGACCCCGGCTCGGCAAGGGCCTGCAGCCGCGCCGCGATGTTGACCACGTCACCCAGCAGGTCGCCATCGCGCTCGACGACGTCACCGATCGAGATGCCGATGCGGAAATGCATCTGCCGATGGGCGGGATAGGAGAGGTTGCGGGTGCGGAAGGATTCCTGGATGTCGATCGCGCAGCGCGTCGCCTCGACGGCGCTGGGAAACTCGCACATGACGCTGTCGCCGGCGCTGTTGAAGACGCGCCCGCCCGCCCGCACCACCAGATCGTCGAAGACCTGACGATAGGCTTCGAGCCGCGACAGCGTTTCGTCCTCGTCTTCGGCTGTGATGCGGGTGTATTCGGCGATGTCCGCCGCCATGATGGCGGTGATCTTGCGCTTGAGGGGTGGTCTCATGGCGTTCACGCGCGGTCGGCCGATACCCTTGCGGGCACGGATGCGTCATCCTCGCGTGGTCTTGCCAGTTTGTACCCCGCCTTGGCAAAGAATGCGTCGCGGATATTGCGCACGTTTGCCGCCGAGCGGCCGCCGCTTGGACCGGGTGCGCCGATGAAGCGGGACATTGGCATGGCATCGATCGCGCAGGTCGGCATCTTCCAGGGCATCAGCGACCTCGACCTTTCCCGTTTCGACCACCGTTGCATCTGGAAGAAAGTCGACGAGGGCCAGACGATCATCGATTTCGATGATCCCTCGAGCGATGTCTATTTCATCATTGCGGGGGAGGTCCGCATCCAGCTGCGAACGACGGGTGGTCGCGAGTTCATTCTGGCCGATCTTCGCGAGGGGGAGTTTTTCGGGGAACTTGCCGCGATCGACGGCGAGCCGCGGTCGGCGAACGTGACGGCGCTGACCCGGACGACCATCTGCATCGTGGCGGCGGCGCTGTTTCGCGAGATCCTCAAGGCGTCTGCCCAGGTGTCGGAGCGGGTGATGGTGCTGCTCGCCAGGCGGGTTCGCGACCTCAATGCCCGTCTGCTCGAACATGCCGTCCTCGACATTCGCCACAACCTCTACGCCGAACTCATCCGGCTCTCGATCCAGCGCGCCCGCGGTTCCCCGGCGCGGATTGTCTCCCCGCCGCCCTATCATCACGTGCTGGCTGCCCGCATCGGGTGTCGACGCGAGCAGATCACCCGGGAACTTCGCACCATGGAGCAGGACGGCCTGATGCAGAAGGCGCGGGGTGGGCTCATCCTTCCCGATCCGGACGCGCTCCGTCAGCGGATCGCCCTGAAGATGCAGGAACTGGGGTAGCAGGGATCAGGGTGCCTCTCCCGGGCTCCGGCAGCTGGCCCGCGCCCTCATCGCGCAAACCGCGCCGCTATCGGCACGAGCAGGACGTGCCGGAGCGCATGTTGTTGTTGCGCGAGAAGTTCTCCGCATCCGACCGGTAGCTGAACCGCCGGATCGTGCAGTAGCTGGTGCCGAAGGCACTCCGCAGCTGGGCCTCGTCCCGGGAGTCGATATCGTAGCGGCCGCTCTTGCAGATGACGGCATAGGCGCTGGCGGGCGAGACAGCCAGCAGGGTGAGGAGGGCAGCCGCCGCAAGGGCAACGGGGCGAACCTGCGAAGCGAAGGTCATGGGGTAATCTCCACGTGTGCGGGACGGACCGGGTCGGCCATCAGCAAGACGATACAAGCACGCCGCCCCCCCTCGCCACGTGCGACAGCGCACAGTGCCCGGACCTCTGCTGAAGCCAGCATCGGCCCCGGGTGGTCCCTGCGCGTGTGCCTGACGTGGAGCGGCTCCCACAGGGAGGGCCGACCGGCATGTCAAGACGCAACACAATGCGCCGCGGCAACGGTGGCTGGGTTCCGGCCCGAGCCTGGGCATCGGCTTGTGTCGTGCTGCTCCTCCTTCTCGCCCCTGTCTCCGCAGACGAACCGCTGACCTATCGAGAGGGCTTTTACGGAACGTGGGCGAGCGATGCGCACTGCCGCTGGTCCGAAGTCTTCATGCTCGTTTACGACCGCACCAGCGCCAGTCTTCCGGAACGGAGCTCGGGAGAACCGGCCCTGCATTGCCAGATCGTCAGCGTCTCCGGCAGCCGGCCCCAATGGAGGCTTCGTCTCTCTTGCCAGACCTGGCACAGGCCTGAGTTGATCAACAGGTCCATCGAGGTGCGGCAAACCCTGACGCAATCCGACGTTGGCTATGAAATGGTCGTCGAGACCGAGCCCTTTCTCGGCTACCCCGGACGGCGGGAAGAAACCCGCTACTGCCGCGCTGCTGACGCCCCGCCGCCGCCACTCATCTGCTTCGACGCCGAGAAGGCGCAGACCTATCCCTGCGAGCCCTGAAGCCACGTCATCGTGGCCCTCGGGGCCGCGTCGCGCGTCGCTGTCCGCAGCCACGCGCCTTGGCCGCGCGATGGTCGCGATCACCTCGTCCGCGCCTGCATGAGCGGACCTTCGCACCTCGGCAACTCAAACGTCGGATGCGACGACAAGGCCGATCACGGCACTGGGAATACCCGAAGGCCCGCCGAACCCCGCCGCGCCCGCCGTGATGGTCTCATCGGCGTGGATCGGACATCGTTTGCCGGACGGCGATCCGGCCGTCCGCCCCATCACGGTGACCTGCCTTCTCTGTGCCAGCCACCTCCGCGCCACGCGAGAAGAGACTGCCGACAGGATGCAGCTGAACGGCCAGCGACCGCCATTCCGGGTGTGCAGGGCGCCCGCTGGCTCGATGCCCTTGGCAAGGGTCGGCGCCTCGCGGTGACCTGAAGGTGAATCGGGGATCGCTGGACGCCGGTCGCCTTTAACGGAGTACCAATCAATTTCATTGCGTAGTGCAAAATAGCGGGGGCGTTTGCGGAGGCGGATGTGGTGAGCAACATACCGCCAGTTCCGGACGAGCCGGACGAGCCGGAGTGGCTCAAGTCGAAAGGCACGGTGAAGTTTTCGTCGTTGCCGGCAACCACCATTCCCGTTTTGGACGCCACTGTCGCCGTAGCGACGGTCGCTGCCACCCTGCCGAGCGTGACAGAATCGCCAGCGAGTGCGACGTCGAGCCATGGGGTGGCCGATGGACCCGCGGCGGAATCTTTCAAAAGCCCGCTTGTTCCGTCCTTGTCGGAATCCATCAGCGAGCAAGCCCTGCCCGGGCCGGTGATCCCGGACGTTGGCCCAAACTACGGGCTCCTGGCGGTCACTCCGCTTGCGGTCCCAGATACAGGCCCAGGCGTCGCTATTCCGTTGGCCAATACCGCCGTCATGGACCCTCATGCCAGCGAGCCGGAGGCGGTGGCTGGTGCCGATCATCGTTCTGGCGCTGCAGCGCTTCCCGCATTGTCGCCGCCGCCCTCGGCTGAACCGGGCGATGCGCCGGATGAGGATGAAGCGCCCCCGCTTCCCGAAGGCCCGCTTCTAGAGCCCGATCCTGTAGCGCTCGACGAGTTCGACGTGACGGCCCCTGTCGATGCGGATGCGGCCTCCAACAGCATCGCGGAGAACGCTGCGGCCGGGACGAAGGTCGGGATCACGGCCTCTGCCTTCGACGCTGACGCCACGACCAGCGGGGTCACCTACTCACTCGCAAACGATGCCGGCGGCCGCTTCGTGATCAACGCCGCCACCGGTGAGGTGAGCGTAGCGGCCGGAGCAAGCTTCGACCGGGAGAGCGAGAGCGCGATCACCGTCGCGGTGACGGCGACGTCGCAGGACGGGTCGGCCTCGACGCAGTCCTTTGCGATCGCGGTGACGGACGTCGACGAGTTCGACGTGACGCCGGTCAGCGACAGCAATGCCGCGGCCGATGCGGTCACCGAGAACGCCGCCATCGGCACGACGGTCGGCGTCACCGCCTTCGCCTCCGACGGCGATGCCACGAACTCCGGCGTCACCTACGCGCTCACCGACGATGCCGGCGGCCGCTTCGCCATCGACGCCACCACGGGCGTCGTCACGGTGGCCGGGGCCATCGACCGCGAGGCCGGGGCGACCCAGGCGATCACCGTCCGCGCCACCTCGGCCGACGGCTCGACGGCGACCCAGAGCTACAGCATCGCGGTCGGCGACGCCGACGAGTTCGACGTGACGCCGGTCGCCGACAGCAATGCCGCGGCCAATGCGGTCACCGAGAATGCCGCCACCGGCACGACGGTCGGCATCACCGCCTTCGCCTCCGACGGCGATGCCACCAACTCCGGTGTCACCTACGCGCTCACGGACGATGCCGGCGGTCGCTTCGCCATCGACGCCACCACCGGTGTGGTCACCGTGGCCGGCGCCATCGACCGCGAGGCCGGGGCGACCCAGGCGATCACCGTCCGCGCCACCTCGGCCGACGGCTCGACGGCGACCCAGAGCTACAGCATCGCCATCAACGACGCCGACGAGTTCGACGTCTCCCCGGTCAGCGACAGCAAT